>NZ_JBMOXA010000012.1:0-202934 GCF_049316285.1 Variovorax sp. HJSM1_2
GTGGCGCACACACAGGCGCGCTGGGGCCGCAAGGCTTCGTTTCAGCTGGGGCTGGTCGTCGCGGTGGCATCCGCGCTGTTGTGCCTGCTGGCGGTACACATAGGCAGTTTCTGGTTGCTGTGCACAGCCACCCTGGTGGCCGGTTACTACAACGCCAATGCGGGGCTTTACCGTTTTGCCGCGGGCGAACTCTGTACACCCGCATGGCGTGAAAAAGCGGTGTCGCTGGTGATGGCTGGAGGGCTGCTGGGCGCGGTCGCCGGGCCTAACCTGGCACATCTCACACGCGACTGGTTGCCCCAGCCTTTTGCGGCCGCTTATCTGGCGCTGGCGCTGGCCGGGCTGTTGTCCATGGCGGTGCTCAGCGCGATCGAGTTTCCGCCCCCGGCCGCAAAATCCACGGCCCAGGGAGCACGTTCCCTGGGCCGGATTGCACGCCAGCCGGTGTTCATTGTTGCGGCGCTCACTGGCGCCTTGGGCTACGGTGTGATGAACCTGCTGATGGCCTCCACGCCGATTGCCATGCAGGTCTGCGGCATGCCGTTTCGCGACGCCGCACTGGTGCTTGAATGGCATGTGATAGGCATGTTTGCACCCGGCTTCTTCACCGGCCACCTGATCCGCCGCTTTGGAGTCTTGCCGGTCATGGCGGTGGGCGTGCTGCTGTACCTGGGCTGCATCAGCATCGCCCTCAGCGGGCAGGAGTTGCAGCAGTTTGGCCTGGCGCTGTTCCTGCTGGGGCTGGGCTGGAATTTTCTGTTCACCGGCAGCACCACCTTGTCTATGCAGGCCTACCGGCCTGAGGAGCGCGACAAGGCGCAGGGCCTGCTCAACTTCCTGGTGTTTGCCACGCTGGCCCTCAGCTCCCTGGCCTCAGGCGTGTTGGTGACCACCCAAGGCTGGCACTGGCTCAATCTCAGCTCGCTGGTGCCGGTGTTGCTGGCAGGCGCCAGCCTGGCGTGGCTGGCGCTGCAGCAACGTCAACTCAAGACTCAGCGGTAAAACCAATCGCCTTGACGATCGGGCCCCAACGCTCGGTGTCGGCCTTCAGTGTGGCGGCCAGTTCTTCTGGCGTGGACGATTTCACCTCCAGGCCCATGGCGGCCAAGCCGTCAATTGTGTCTTTGTCCGTCAGCGCTTTGCGCACGGCGGCGTTGGCGCGTTGCACCACGTCGGGGCTGGCTTTGCCGGGCAAGAAGAAACCAAACCATTCGTTGTAGACCAGGCCGCTCAGCCCTTGCTCGACCAGGGTGCTGGTGCCCGGCGAGAACTTGCTGCGTGTGGCCCCCGACGTGGCCAACAGCCGCGCCTTGCCGCCGCTCAGATGCGGCAAGAACTCGCCTACCGGCGCCGAAACCGAGGCGATCTGCCCGCCCAGCATGTCCAGAATCGCCGGTTGCGACCCACGGAAACCGATGTGGCGCAACTCCACCTTGCCGGAGCGGCCAATCAGCTCACCCACAAAGTGCGGCACCGAGCCGGGGGCGGGGGAGCCGAAGTTGGCGTTGGTCGGGTTGGCTTTGCACCACTCCAAAAACTCGGGCACAGTTTTCACCGAGGCCGGCACCTGCGGGCCCACGGCAAACCCCATGTCGAACACCACACCCGTGGACACGGGCGTGACATCGGCCACCGGGTCGTAAGGCAGCTTTTTGTAGGTGTGCGGGTAGATGCCCAGCATGGACATGGGCGTGACCAGCAGCGTCGCCCCGTCGGGTGCCGATGTCTTGAGTAAAGAGATGGCGATCTGGCCGCCGGCGCCGGTGCGTGTGTCGACCACCGCCGACTTGGCATAGCTGCCAGCCAGTTGCGTGGCGACGCGGCGCGCCAGCGTGTCCACCGTGCCACCAGCGGCAAATCCGGTGAGGATTTTGGCGTTGTCTATGCTTTGTGCCTGGCCCATCAGTGGCAGGCTGGTGGCGGCAGTTGCGGCAGCGGCCTGCAGCAAGGTACGGCGGTTGATACAACGGTCAAGGGCCATGGTTTTGTCTCCTGTATTTTGGGTCAATGGCGAAAGCAAAACGTTATATATAAAAACGTTTAGGGGCTTATTTTGCCCCCAGCCGCCGCCCTGTAGTTGGCTTTGAAGTGCTCGGGAACCCGCTCGTCAAAACCAAAGGCCACGCGCCGCACTTCGGGGCTGTCGTTGGGCTGATGGCCGACGCCCAGGGCCGACGCACGCGGCGCCGGAATGGCGACCACCGTGCCGGTTAAACGCCCCAGGCCGGTGATCTCGCACTCGACCACATCGCCGGGATCCACCGAGCGCGAGTGGCACGGTGTGCCCATCAGGATCATATCGCCCGGCACTAGCGTGATGTGACGCGCGATGTCGGCGATTACATAGTGCGGGCCCCAGATGGTTTCGTCGCCAATGTGCGCCTCTTGCACCACCAGGCCATTGCGGTAGGTGCGCAGCGTCTGCTCGAAAAGATTGATACCACGCACAATGCCTGGGCCTATGGGCAGCAGGGTGTCGGCCCCCTTGACGCGCAGCATGCTGCCCTGGTCGGTGTCGCGGTAGTTTTGCAGGCCCATGTCTAGCGCCGGGCAAAAACCTTCTATGTAGTCCCAGGCCTCATCGGGCAACACGTTGCGGCAGGTCTTGCCTATGACCACGGCGTATTCACCCTCGTAGTTCAGGTACAGGCTGTCGGCCGGTTTCAAAATTTCGCAGCCGTGGCCGTTGAGCGAGGTCGGTGGTTTGGTGAAGTAAGTCGGTGTTTCGCTGGGCTTGGGCGCGTTGCGTGTCTCGAAGCTGCGCGAGCTGTAGGAGATGTGCACAGCGATGATCTTGCTGGGGGTGACAGGTGGCAAATGCTGCACATCGGCCGGGCTCACCACACGCGCATCATCGAGCCGCAATTGGCCTTGCTGCGGGCCGTCCTCGATGAGGGTGCCCCAGGCAACACTGCCGCCCACCAGCACGCGGCGGCGCTCCAAACGTGGGCCACGCATCACGGCGGGCAGTTCCTGGATCGGAAATTCAAAGTTCACAACAATGCTCCTAGACGCAAACGGGCACAAACAACGGCAAGCGCAGCGAGCCGTATCGCAGGCGAACACCGCCGAACCGGCTTTGCCGGGCGGCTGGTGTTGCCCCCTGCAAGGGGGTTGGCGTAGCGACACGCAGTGCGCGAAGACTGGGGGTATTCCTCACGGTTCAAACCACATGTGGATGTTGCCGGTGCCACGGGCGTTTTCGTAGGCCGATAGCGCTTCGCCTTTGGCGCGGCATTCCTTGCCGCCCATGGCGCCCAGCATCTGCAGGTAGTGCGCGCCAAAAGCCTCCCACGGCTTCTTGCGGTAGTCCTCGTCCCAGCGTTCCAACACCGTGTCGTGCCGGCCCTGTTTGAAGAGTTCAATCGCGGCTTTGTCGCTGGCGATGTTTTCCGGGCGCGACACATTGCTCTCGTGAAAGATGCGCGGATGGTTCGGCTTCCAGTCGATGGCATTGAACTTGTGGCTCAGCGCGCCCGAGGCGAGCAACACCACACGCAGGCCACTGCTGCGCACGGCCTCGGCAATCGCCTCGCCCGACTTCAGAAAATGCGGCCAGTCACAGTTCTGGCACGAGCTGACGGTGACCACCGGCACATCGGCCAGCTCCAGCCGCAACTGCTTCACCAGGTTGATGGTGGCGTACTGTTTGCCCAGTGCCGGGTTCTGAATGACGCGGTTGTAGCCGCCACGGGCACGCGAGGCTTCTTCAATCGCCAGCGCCAACGCCGGGTGGCCACGGTAGGCGTAGGGCACACCGTGCAAGTACCAGGGCATTTCTTCGGAGATGTAGGTGCCCTCGTAACGCGCGGCACCGTCCACCAGGTGGTAGCCGGTGGTGAACCAATGGCTGTCGAAGATGATGACCACGTCGGGCTTAGCGGCCGTGATCTTGGCGCGCAGTCGCGCGTAGCCGGGAATCAGATCCGAGTCTTCACCCGCGCCCATGAGGCGGCGGAACTCTTCACATTGCATCAGGCCGGGGTGGTGCGAGACCAGGGCACCGCCGACAATTTTTCCTGCGTTGGGGCTCATGTTGTCTCCTTATTCTTGTGAATGCTTACCGATGGCTGAAGCTCGCACGGAAAGGTTTTTTCGGCACCACCACGTCCTTCACATCACAGAAGAATTCAAAGCTCCAATCACCACCTTCGCGCCCCACACCCGAGCGTTTGATGCCGCCAAACGGTGCCGCCAGATCGCGGATGCCAAAGCTGTTGACCCAGATGAAGCCGGTGCGCACCTGCTCGGCCACGGCGGTGGCGTGCGCGGTGTCGCCGTAGACCACTCCCCCCAAGCCGTAGTCGGTGCCGTTGGCCAGGGCGATGGCCTCGGCATCGTCGGCAAAGGTTTGCAGCGTGAGCACCGGGCCGAAAACCTCGTTCTGCACGATCTCGCTGCTCTGCTGCATGTGGGTGAGCATGGTGGGCGCGTAGTACTGCGCGCCAAACGGGTGTGGCGCGCCGCCCCACAACACCTCAGCGCCGGCGTCCACGGCGCGTTGCACAAAGCCCTGCACACGTTCGACCTGGCGTGGGTGGATGATGGGGCCGACCTCGGTGGCCTCATCACGCGGATCCCCCACCTTGAGCTGTGCCACATAGCCACGCATGGCCGCCACAAAGGCATCATGCACCTTGTGGTGCACCAGGAAACGTGTGCCCGCCAAACACACCTGGCCGGCGTTGCGGTACATCAGCGCGCCGGTGGCGGCGGCGTTGTCGAGGTCGGCATCTTCGAGCACGATGAACGGCGACTTGCCACCCAGCTCCAGGCTGCAGGGTACGAGGTTGGCGCCCGCTGCCCGGGCAATCCACTTGGCCGTGGGCACCGAGCCGGTAAACGAGATACGCGCCAGGCGCGGGTCGCTGACCAGCTTGGCACCCGTGCCCGCACCACTGCCCTGCACGATGTTGAACACGCCCGGCGGCAGGCCGGCGGCGTGTGCGCAATCGGCCAGCAGGCTGCTGGTGAGCGGCGCCCACTCGGGCGGCTTGACGATGACGGTATTACCGGCCGCGAGTGCCGGGCCAAGCTTCCAGGTGGCCAGCATCAACGGCGAATTCCATGGTGTGATGATGGCCACCACACCCGCCGGATCGTGCCGCACCAGGTGTGTCGCCTGCTCGGTTTCCATGGGGCGGTCTTGCAGCGTCAACGCGTGTTCGGCAAACCAGCTGAGGTTGAGCATGGCGCGTGGCACCACGCCGTGTTTCATGCGCGACAACAAAATGCCGGCGTCATTGGATTCGACCTGACAAAAGGCTTCAGCGCGTTTGCCAATCTCGGCGGCTAAGCGGTCGAGATAGGGTTTGCGTTCGGCCGCCGTCAGCGCCGCCCAGGCCGGGAAGGCGGCCAGTGCCGCACGTATGGCGGCGTCCACATGCGCCGCCGTGCCTTCGCTGATGCGGCCCAGCAGGCTTTGGTCTATGGGGCAGTACAGGTCGAACAGCACCTCGGAGGCGACACGTTCACCGTGGATGTAGTGGTGCGGCGAGACGGCAAAGCCCGCCACGTGAATTTGCTCTGTGCTCAAAGAGATGTCTCCAATCATTTCTCCAGCGCAGTGTGCGCGGCCCCGCGCGGCGCAACAAACGATAAATTTTGGTGTACTGTGAAGACTTGCTTATCAATACGCCAGAACAGCTGTTTCACCCATGCCACTCCCCCGATTCACCTCGCGCCAGCTCGAAGCCTTCGAGGCCGTGGCCGAAATGCGCAGCTTCACCGACGCCGCCGACCGTCTGGCGCTCAGCCCCTCGGCAGTCAGCCAGTTGATCAACGAGCTCGAATCCACACTCGACTTCAAGCTGTTTGACCGCAGCACACGGCGCGTGGAAATCTCCAGCGCCGGGCGCGAGTTTTTGGCCTCGGCCGACTCGGTGTTGAAACACCTGCGGCTGGCGCAGTCGGCCGCCGAAGACGTGCGCAACCGGGCCGCCGGCATTGTGCGCATTGCAGCACCCTTGGTGGTGGCCAGCGTGATCCTGCCGCCGGTGATCAAGGCCTATGGCAGCACCCGGCCCAAGGTGCGGGTGCACATCCGCGACGTGCCGGTGGACCGGCTGGTGGACGCCGTGGCCAGCGGCGACGCCGACCTGGCCATGGGCCCGGACCGCGCCGTGGGCGACGACGTGGAACGCATTGCACTGTTCAACAGCCCATGGGTGATGTGGTGCGCCCCTAGCCACCCCTTGGCACGGAGGCGCAGCGTGACCTGGGCCGAGCTGCGTGCACACCCGCTGGTGGCTGCGGGCCGCGACCACGAACGCAGCGTGGCGCAAATGCACGAGGCGCTGCCGGGCAACGAGCGCATCACACCGATAGACGTGGTGGACAACATCTCCACCGCCTTGGGCATGGCGGCTGCCGACCTGGCCGCGACCTTGTCACCCGCCTATGTGCAGGCGCTGGCCAAACCGCTGGGCCTGGTGCAACGCAGCATCACCAACCCCGAGGTGATGCGCCAGATGTGCCTGTACCAACCGCTGCGCCGTGCCAGCTCGCCGGCGGCGGAAGGGTTTGCAGAGTTTCTGGCGCAACGCTTCACCGCAGCTTCGCCCCGCGCCGCGGGTAAACGCCGCGCCACAAAGTAAAAAACCCGCCGAAGCGGGTTTTCAAAGACGCTCAAAAGCGCCTGTCAGGCCTTGCGCTTGCGCACGGCAGCGAGTCCCGCCAGGCCTAGGCCCAACAGCGCCAAAGAGCCTGGCTCGGGGATGGCGTTGTTGCTCGCCGTGTCGGAGAACGTGGCGGAAAACAAGACGTCGAAGTCACCGGCCCACGTCTCCCATGTCGAACTGGCCAACCGAGAGAAGTCATTGCCGTTGTTGAAGAAAACAAAGCGGCCGCCGTCATATGAATTGCCGCCAGCGGTGGTCGGCATCGACGCGCGGCCATCATCGCCACCATCGACGTCCGACGTGGAGAAGAAGGCCACGTACTGCGTGCCGCTGGTCAGGGAGAGTGCGCCCGTGTCGAAGGTGAAGGCATACGGCGAAGAAGCCGCGCCGGAAAACTCTTGCACCGCGCTGCTGTAAAGCGCGGAACCCACAATTTTCAAGCCGTCCCAAGCGTAGATATAGCTCTTGAAGCTGGTCGTCCCCGAACCCGAGCTCAGGTACATGGTGTACGAATTCAGGTAGTTGCCCGCAGCCGTGAAGGTTTGCCCGTAAGTGGCAGTATCGGTTTCGGCGAAGGGCCCAATCGTGCTGCCACTCCAGGTGCCGCTGGTGACCACCGTGGCCTGGGCCGTCATGGCGCATGCGGCAACAGAAAAAGCGACGGCGAGATGTTTGATGACTTGCATGAAGTGTCTGAAATTAGGTTTGGTTTGTGGAAACAACTAACTCGTTACTTAATGCAACGGTTATGCCACATAACAAAATCAAACACTTACGTACACTTATGGATGCAGGTGTAAAGAACGGCGACAGATCCCCGATCTCGCCAACACCTCACCTCAACCCGGCTCAGCCCGCCACCAAGGCTCACATAAACCGAAACGCAATCGCGCCCAAGGGTCCGTAGTCGGCGTGAAAGGTATCGCCCGCCGCCGCCGCCACGGGCCGCGTGAACGAGCCGGCCAACACGACCTCGCCCGCCGCCAAACCTTCGCCGTGCGGCGCAAGCTTGTTGGCCAGCCAGGCCACACCGTTGGCCGGGTGGTTCAGCACCGCCGCCGTCAAGCCGCTTTCCTCTATGACGCCATTCTTGTAAAGCAGCGCGCCACACCAGCGCAGGTCAACCGCATCGGGCTTGACTGGGCGGCCGCCGAGCACGATGCCGGCGTTGGCCGCGTTGTCGGCAATCGTGTCCAGCACTTTGCGCGGCGCCTTGGTCACGTGGTCGAGTTGTTCGATGCGTGCGTCGATGATCTCTATCGCCGGCACCACATAGTCGGTGGCGGCGAGCACGTCGAAAATGCTCACACCCGGGCCGCGCAAAGCTTTGCCGAGGATGAAGGCCAACTCCACCTCGACACGCGGCAGGATGAAGCGCTGCAGCGGGATGTCCGCACCTTCGGGGAACAACATGTCGTCGGTCAGCGCGCCATAGTCGGGCTCGGTGATTTGTGACGAAATTTGCATCGCGCGCGAGGTCAGGCCGATTTTGTGGCCGAGGATTCTGCGGCCCTCACTGAGCTTGATTTGCACCCAGGCGCGCTGGATGGCGTAGCTGTCGGCCATCTCCATCGCCGGAAAGCGTTTGGAGAAGTGTTCCACCTGCACACGCGTTTGTTCGGCCTGGTGCAATTCGCGCGCCAGCGCCTGGTGTTGGTCGGGGGTCAGCATGCCGGTCTCCTGGTTTTAGGTTTGCGGCCGAGTTTGCAATCCACCGCCGGCCACCACAAGCGATAGATATTGGTGAACTGCTTAGCGGCTCTTCACAATGCGGCCGCAATTCACGATCATGGGCCCGTATGCACAGGGTTACAAAATGGGCCGCCCCAGCGCCTCATGTCAACCCATAATTTGCAGCCCGCCGTAGCCTGTCCTGGGCCCACGGTGCCTTGTTTCGCTGGCACTGCGCCGGCCTTTTCTTATTTTTAGGAAGCAACATCATGGGTCTACTCGATTCCATACTCGGCGCTGTCATGAACAACGGGCAATCGCCTAATCAAGGCCAAGCTGGCGCGGCCGCAGGCCTGGGCGGCTTGGGCGGTTTGCTTGGCGTGCTCGCCAGCAACCCGCAGTTGATCCAGGTGATCACCGGCATGCTGGCCAACAATGGCAGCCAGGGCGGTCTGGGCGGTTTGATGGACAAGTTCCAGCAGGCCGGCATGGGCGACGTGATTGGCTCGTGGGTGGGAAGTGGCCAAAACCACGCCATCTCGGGCGAGCAACTCAGCCAGGTGCTGGGGCCAGACACACTGTCCAGCATTGCTGCTCAGTTGGGCCTGCAACCCGGTGAAGCCGCAGGCCAGTTGTCGCAAGTGCTGCCAGGCTTGATCGACCAACTCACGCCCCAGGGCCAGGCCCCCGCGCAGGGCCTGGGTGGTGAGCAGGACTTGTTTGGCATGCTCGGCGGTTTGCTACAACAAAAATAGCTCTTTACGCTGATGCAGATTGCGCGAGACGGCAATTTGGCTTGAAAACACAAAAGCCGGTTTGCATTGCGCAAACCGGCTTTTTGCTTGGGCGTTGAAACTCAGGCGGCGGCTTCAGCGGGCACCGTGCCCTGCGCCATCTTGCCCATGACGTGGGCCACCGCCGCGGTGAGCTTCTTGGCGTAAGGCACATGCAGGAACTCGTTCGGGCCGTGGGCGTTGCTCTTGGGGCCCAACACACCACACACCATCATCTGCGCCTTGGGGAAGCCCTTGGACAACATATTCATCAGCGGAATGGTGCCGCCCTGGCCGATGTAGCCACAGCCCGCGCCAAAGTGCGCTTGCGAGGCCTCTTGCAGCGCCTGCTCGAACCACGGCGCAGTGCTGGGCGCGTTCCAACCGGTGGCTGCGCCCTGGGCTTCAAAGGTCACCTTGGCTTGGTAGGGCGCGTTGTCTTCGAGCAGGGTTTTGAGTTGCTGCACGGCGGCATCGGCCTCAACCAGCGGGGGCAGGCGCAGGCTCAGCTTGAAGGCGGTGTAGGGACGCAACACGTTGCCAGCGTTCTTGATTTCCGAGAAACCATCGGCGCCGGTCACACTCAGCGTGGGCGACCAGGTGCGGTTGAGCAGGGCTTGCACCGGCTCGGTGGTGGTGGGCAGCGCAAACACGGTGCTACCACCGCAGTCGTAGTGCGCCCAGGGAAAACGTTTGTAGATTTCGTCGCCCAGGATGGCCGCCGTGGCCTTGGCTTGCGCCAGGCGGTCGGCCGGCACTTCGCAGTGGAAGCTGGCCGGCAGCAGGCGGCCGGTGGCGCTGTCTTCCAGGCGATCGAGCACCTGGCGCATGATGCGAAAGCTAGACGGCACCAGGCCGCTGGCGTCGCCCGAGTGCACACCTTCGGTCAAGATTTCGACCTTCAACACCCCGCTGGCCATGCCGCGCAGGCTGCTGGTGAGCCACAGCTGGTCGTAGTTGCCGGCACCCGAGTCTAGGCAGATCACCAAGGCCACCTCGCCCAGGCGTGTGCGCAGTGCGTCCACATAGGGCAGCAGATCGTAGGAGCCGCTTTCTTCGCAGGTTTCGATCAGGCCAACAATGCGTGGGTGTGGCACGTTCTGCGCCTTCAGCGCCTGGATGGCGGTGATGGACGCGTAGACCGCATAACCATCGTCGGCGCCGCCACGGCCAAACAGTTTGCCGTCTTCGTATTTCGGCGTCCACGGGCCCAGGTCGTTGCGCCAGCCAGTGAATTCGGGTTGTTTGTCGAGGTGGCCGTACATCAACACGGTTTCGCTGGTTTGGCTTTGGTGTGCGTCCACTTCAAAGAACAACACCGGCGTACGGCCTTCGATACGCACGATCTCCAGCTTCAGGCCCTCGACCTTTTGCGCCTCGACCCAGGTGGCGGCGTTGCGCAGCACGGTTTCCAGGTAGCCGTTGGCCGCCCAGTCCTTGTCGAACATGGGGGATTTGGACGGCACCTCGATGTAGCGCGTGAGTTCGGGAACAAGCACCTCGTCCCATTGGCGGGCGACCTGGCTCAGCGCCTGTTCGGCGTTCAGGACGGAGGCGGGAAAGTTGGGTACGCGGGCATTCATGTGGGGGCTCCTCTAGGGCTGCTGGGGCGAATCCCACCAGTCTAGACCAAGCCCCCCACAAAACCAATGCCGGGGGCTATTCACACCAGCCTTAGCGCTGCAGCCGGTAGACCTCGACCGCCGTGCCGCCAAATACACGCGCCTGCTGTTCTGCTGGCACCCAGGAGCGCGCCAGCGCCAACCAGCGCGCATAGTCGCCCGCAAGTTCCAGCACCGGCCAGTCGCTGCCCCATAGGCAACGCTGGTGGCCGAAGGTGTCTAGCACCCACTCGCCGTAGCGCTTCAGCACGGCGCCGTCGCCATGGGCGTCCGCTGACGCGGCTTCGGTCCACAGGCCGGAGAGTTTGCACACCGCCTTGGTTTCTCGGGCGATCTGCGCCAGGCCGTCGGCCCAGGCTTGCCACTGGCCGTGGGCAATGTCGGGTTTGGCACCGTGGTCTATGACGATGCGCAGGTTCGGGTGGCGGCGCGCAAGCTCGACGATACGTGGCAGATGCACTGGCTTCACCAACCCATCGAACACTAGCCCGCAGGCAGCCATGGTCTCCAGCGCGGGCGCCAAGGCCGGCTGCAGAATCCAGTCGGGGTCGGTGATGTCCTGCAGCATGGGCCGCAGGCCCTTGAGCTTGGGGGCCGAGAGTGATAACGCGGCAATACGCGCGGAGGCGGTGGGCGCCAGCAGGTCCAGCCAGCCGACCACACCCAATACATCGGCGGCGTTGTGCGCCTGGTCAAGCAAGAAAAGGGTTTCGGCCTCGGTCGGCGCGGCCTGCACCAGCACACCGCCGGTGATGCCGCAGGGACGGCTTTCGGTGCGCCAGTGGTCGATGTGCACGTCGCGGTAGATGGGCGCCAGCGCGGGCGTGAGCCAGCCGTAGTCGCCACGGTCGAGCTGCCAGAGGTGGAAGTGGGCGTCGATCATGTTGATGTTTATACAGGCGTGGGCGCGTGGTCGGGAATCAAATGCTGTTGGCGCAGCGCCTGCCAGAACGCGGCCGGAATGCTGTGCCCCATCATCGCCACCGCATCGTCCCAATGCGCCACGGTTTGCGGCCCGGCGATGACGATCTCGACGGCGGGGTGCGCTAGCGGAAACTGCAGCGCCGCAGCACGCAAGGGCACGGCAAACTCGGCACACACTTTCTCGATGGCAGCCGTGCGCGTAACCCACTCTTGCGCCGCAGGGGCGTAGTTGAAACGTGCGGCCTGTCCGCCCAACACCCCCGTGGCCAGGATGCCCGAGTTGTAGGCCCCGGCCAGCGCGACGCGCACATCACGCTGGGCGCACAGCGGCAACAACTTGTGCAGCCCGCTGTGGTCCAGCAGGCTGTAGCGTCCCGCCAGCATCAGCACATCCAGGTCGGCCTGGGCCAACACGTCCAGACACACCGACACGTCGTTCACACCCAGGCCAATCTGGCGCACCAGGCCCTCGGTCTGCATGCGGCGCAACTCGGGCAAGGCCTCGGCCACCACTTGCGCCAGCACCTGAGCATAGGCGTCGCCGTGTGTCACGCGGTCGCAGTCGTGGATGTAGACCACGTCGAGCCGCGCCAGGCCCAGGCGCTGCAAGCTGTCCTCGACGCTGCGGCGCATGCCGGTGGCCGAGAAGTCCCAGCGCTGCACAAAGGGCAATACATCGACGTAGCTGTTTTGCTCGCGCGGCGCGTTTTCATCGGCCACCAGGATGCGGCCGACCTTGGTGGACAACACAAAGGTGTCGCGTGGCACGGCGCGCAAGGCGCGGCCCATGCGGTGTTCGCTCAGGCCGTTGCCGTAGTGTGGTGCGGTATCAAAAGTGGCGCAGCCATCGCGCAATGCAGCGCCCACCAGGGTCTGCGCGGCGGCGTCCGAAATGGCGGTGAAAAGATTGCCCAGCGGCGCGCCGCCCAGGCCCAACGGCAGCCCACTCAAGGTGCGGCAGAAGCGTGGATTTTGGATGTTCATGTGTGCGGCACGTTGCCACGACCGGGCAGCGTATCGGTTCGGGTTTTCACGGATTTTGGTTCGATTTCTGTCACTTATAGTAGAACTAACATGTCAGTGCGTCAACAGTAGAACACCTACCGATTCCGCTCTGAAATCCATAGGTTCGGCGCTTCGTCCACCTTCATATTTTTTTGGTACACCCGTGCTCAAAGGTCTCTCTCCGCTGCTGTCTCCCGACCTGCTGCACGTCCTGGCATCGATGGGCCACGGCGATGAAATCGTGCTGGCCGATGCCCACTTTCCAGCCGCCACACATGCCCGTCGCCTGGTGCGCATTCCGGGTGTAGATGCCAACCGTGTGCTCGACGCCGTGCTCTCGGTATTGCCACTCGACGACTTTGTGCCACACGCCGCGTTCACCATGCAAGTGGTCGGCGACGCCACCACCGTACCGCCGGCCGTGGCCGATTTCAGCGCCACCTTGCAAAGCCACGGCGAAGCCTCGCCGACATCGCTGGAGCGCTTTGCGTTTTACGAACGTGCAGCCCAGGCGTTTGCGATTGTGGCCACCGGCGAGACGCGCACCTACGGCAACATCCTGCTGAAAAAAGGCGTGGCCAAGCTGTGAGCACCCGCGCAAGTTCTGCAGCCACCGAGGTGCTGCGCAAGCCCGTCACCAAGGCGGCGCTGAAGCGCACCTTGTCGGCCACCCCAACCGGCATGGAGCCCACCAGCCAGCGCGCACGCGCCTACCAGGGCTTTACGCAGCAAATCTTGAGCGGCAGCATTCGCCCCGGCCAGTTTGTCTCGCAACGCGAGCTGATGACCCTGCTCGACATGCCCTTGGGCGCGGTGCGCGAGATGATTCCGCGGCTGGAGGCCGGTGGCCTGATCAAGACCGTGCCGCAGCGTGGCCTGCAGATCGCCCATGTGGACCTGAAGCTGATCCGCAACGCGTTTCAACTGCGCGCCATGATAGAGCGCGAAGCCGTGCGCCTGTTCACCCGCAGCGTCAGTGCCGCCGAGCTGGACGCGATTGAAGCCGCGCACCACGACATCCTGGAGCGCGCCCGCGCCGACAAGCCAGACTCCACCTTGCTCGACGACGCGCAATCCGTCGACTGGGGTCTGCACGACCGCATGGTCGACGCCATGGGCAACGAAATCATCTCCGAGATCTACCGCGTCAACAGCCTGCGTGTGCGGCTGATCACGCTGGAGCAGAGTGTGATCACACCAGCGCGTTTGATTCCGGCGATGGAAGAGCACTTGCACTTCATCGCCGCATTGCAAGCGCGCGACGAGGCCGGTGCCATCGCCGCACTCGACCAACACATGGACAGCGCGCGCCACCGCGTGCTGAGCCCAGAAACCGTACGTGCTGAACGCCATGAGGCATCCGCCGTTAGGCCCATCAAATCCATTTCCGCCAAAACAACCAGGAGACACACTTGACCCATGCCATCACCGGGCTCTGGCCCGCATTGCTGATGCCGTTTGCAGAAGACGGCCAGCTCGACCTGCCACGCACCCTGGCACACGCCAAGCGCATGCTGGCTGCCGGCAGCGACGGCGTCACACTGTTCGGCACCACCGGTGAGGGCCTGGCCTTCAGCGTGGCCGAGCGCAAGATGGTGCTGGAAGCCTTGCTCGCCAGTGGCGTGCGCCCCGACCAGGTCATTGTGACCACCACCGCCTGCGCGTTGGAAGAAGCCATAGACCTGGGCCGCCACGCCATTGCCAAGGGTGTGGTGCGCCAGCTCTACATGCCCCCGTTTTTCTTCAACCATCCGCGCGACGCGGGTGTGACCGAGTGTGTGACGCAAGTCATCAAAGGCATTGGTGCCGACAGCCTGCAAATGCTGCTGTACCACTTCCCCGGTTTGGCCAACGTGGGCTACTCGCACGCCACCATCACCGAGCTGGTGCGCCGCCACCCCAAGCAGGTGATTGGCGTGAAAGACAGCTCGGGCGACCTGGAGCATTCGCTGGGCCTGGTGAAGGCTTTCCCACAACTGTCGATCTTCGTCGGCTCCGAGCCGCATATCGCCCCGGTGATGCGCGCCGGTGGTTCGGGTTCGGTCAACGGCATGTCCAACGTGGCGCCGCACCTGCTGCGCCGCATCATCTCCAACCCGCAAAACGTGTCCAAGGCCGACGAGCAACTGGTGCTCGACCTGCTGCGCCTGATGACCGTGTTGCCGGGCATGCCTTTTGTCAGCGCCTACAAAGTGGGCCTGGCCGAACAGATGGGCGACGATGTCTGGCTCAACGTGCGCGCGCCGTTGACCAAGCTGGAAACCCATGAAGAAAAAGCCGTGCGTGAGGTGTACCGCGCGACTGGTCAGAGCTTCGACACCATTTAAACAAAGACAGGAGACAAGCCATGAAGAAGACCCAGATCAACCGCCGCGCCGTGCTGCAAGCCGGCGCTACCGCGACGGCGCTCAGCACCGTGCCCACCGCGTTCGCCCAGTCGGGTTTTGACTGGAAGCGCTACGCCGGCCAAACGATTGAAGTGCACTTGATCAAGAGCCCGCGCGGCGAGCTGTTGCAAAAGTACCAGAAGGAGTTTGAAGACCTGACCGGCATCAAGGTCGGCGCCGAGCAGGTGCCCGAGCAGCAGTCGCGCCAGAAAACGGTGATCGAGTTCAACTCTGGCAAGACCAGCTTCGACGTGGTGCACATGAGCTACCACGTGCAAAAGCGCCAGTTCGCCAAAGGCAAGTGGATGGAAGATCTGCGCAGCCTGATGGCCACCGGCGCGCCGCCTGACTTCGACGTGAAAGACTACTCGTCCGGCGCCATGTTCTACGCCACGCAAAGCGATGGCCGCATCGACAGCCTGCCGCTGAACCTAGACCCGTGGATCGTCTACTGGAACAAGGAACTGTTCGCCGCCAAGGGTGTGGCCTATCCGAAGAACTTCCCGGAAATTTTGGCCGCAGCCAAGAAGCTGCACGACCCGGCCAACGGTGTGGTGGGCTTTGTCGGCCGAGGCCTGAAGAACGCCAACGTGCCGCTGTGGACCGGCTTCTTCCTGGGCTACGGCGGTCAGTTCTTCGACGCTGGTGGCAAGCTCGCCACCGAAACGCCTGAAGCCGTGGCCTCGGCCGCGATGTACCGCGACCTGATGAAAAACACCGGCCCCGCAGGCGTGGCTGGCTACAACTGGAACGAAGCGCAGAGCCTGTTCTTGCAGGGCAAGGCCGCGATGTGGATCGACGGCTCGGGCTTTGCACCACCGCTGGAAGACGCCACCAAGTCCAAGGTCAAGGGCAAAACCGGCTACGGCGTAATGCCACCCGGCCCCAAGACCCAGGTCTCGCAGACCTTTGGTGATGGTATCGGGGTGTCTGCCTTCTCCACCAAGAAGGGCCCGGCCTGGTACTACATCATGTGGGCCACCAGCAAGGCAATGCAGGCACGCATGCTGGCCACCGGCTCAGGTGCGCCGGCCCGCCTGTCGGCCTACTCCAACGCCGAAGCCATTGCCGCCTTGACGGTGCCGCCAGAGTGGCTATCGGCCGTGGCCGAGTCGCTGAAGATCGCGCGCCCCGGTTTGCCCATCATCGAGCCGGTCACCGAGTTCCGTGACGTCTACGGCATCGCGCTGAACAACATGCTGACGGGCGCTGATCCGGCAGCAGAACTGAAAAAGGCCACAGCCGAGTTCGCCCCCGTGGCGGCCAAGGCCGACACCTGATCGTGCTGGCTGCGGGCCAATACCTGCAGTCTGCGTTTTTGATTTTGGTTTGACTTCATAAAGCCGCTGGGCCTCTTTGGACCAGCGGCTTGGATGGTTCTGCATGCGTAAGATTTCGCCCTTTGTTTGGTTCATCGTGCCGGCCGTGATCGTGGTCATCGCGGTCATCGTCTTTCCATGGCTGTTCACGTTATGGATGAGCCTGTTCGACTGGAAGATCGGCTCCAAGGCCACCTTCGCCGGTTTGTCCAACTACGTGGACCTGGCCCACAACACGCGCTTTCTTGAATCGATCGCGCACACCTTGATTTTTACCGCCATGGCCGTGGCCGCCCCGCTGGTGCTGGGCACGCTGGCCGCCTTGGTGTTCAACCAGAAGTTTCCGGGCCAGGGCTTTCTGCGCGGCGCGTTTGTGCTGCCCATGATGGCCACGCCGGTGGCCATCGCTCTGGTGTGGGTGATGATGTTTCACCCCCAGCAAGGCGTGCTCAACTACCTGTTGTCGTTGCTGGGCATTCCGCCCAGCGAATGGGTGTATTCGCCGCGCCTGTCGATTGCTTGCCTGGTGCTGGTGGACATCTGGCAATGGACGCCGCTGGTGATGCTGATCGTGCTCGGTGGTCTGGCTTCGCTGCCGGCCGATCCGTTCGAGGCCGCGCTGATGGAAGGCGCCTCGCGCTGGCAGACCTTCCGCTATGTCACGCTGCCCATGCTGCTGCCGTTCATTCTGGTGGCCGGAGTGGTGCGCATGATAGACGCGCTCAAGACCTTCGACACCATTTACGTGATCACCCAGGGCGGCCCGGGCACGTCGTCTGAAACCATCAACATCTACCTCTACCTGCAAGCGTTCTCGTTCTACCAGATCGGCAAATCTTCGGCCGTGGTGGTGGTGTTCTTTGCCTTGGTGGTCGGCCTGTCGTTGCTGCTGTTCTGGCTGCGCGAACGTTCTAAGTACTACGAGTGATCCACGCAGCCTGAGCAAGAAATTCCTGACATGAAAAAAGCACTCGACAAACTCGTTCTCGGCATCTGCGTGGTGCTGCTGGTCTCGCCCGCCATCAGCTTCTTCTTGTGGATGCTGTCGCTAGCCTTCAAAAACGAGGTGGACAACCTGGCTTATCCGCCGGTTTTCATTCCCAACGCACCCACGTTCCAGAACTTCGTCAAGGTGTTCGAAAGCGGCCCGTTCTTCCAATACCTGCTCAACAGCATCATCGTCTCGGGCCTGGCCACGGGCATTGCGCTGCTGATTGGTGTGCCTGCGGGCTACGGCATTGCACGGCTGAAGGCACGCAAGCTGCTGATGGTGATCATGATTGCGCGCATGACGCCGGCCATCAGCTTTTTGATTCCGCTGTTCACGCTGTTCCAGGCTCTGGGCCTGACCGGCACGCTGGCGCCGGTGGTGATCACCCACTTGGTGATCACGGTGCCGATTACGGTCTACATTGTCTCGGGCTACTTCGAGACCTTGCCGCACGAGCTGGAAGAGGCCGCCGTGGTGGACGGTTGCTCGCCCTGGCAGCGCTTCAAGCACATCGCGCTGCCGCTGGCCCGTCCCGGCATCACCGTGGCCGCCATTCTGGCGTTCATCTTCTCGTGGAACAACTTCATCTTCGGCGCGGTGCTGGCCGGGCGCGAAACGCGCACGCTGCCCGTGGCCATCTACAACGTGCTGACGTTTGAACAGATCGCCTGGGGCCCGCTGGCCGCCGCCGCGCTGCTGGTCACGCTGCCCGTGCTGCTGCTCACGCTGGTGATCCAGAAGGAAATCGTTGGTGGCCTGACGGCTGGCGGCGTCAAGGGTGGCTAAAAACGCCGCAGCACGCCATCACCCATCGCCTCAAGCTCACACGTCTTATCCGAAATCGAACCGTAGAAATCTCTCATCATGGCTTCCGTCAATCTCACCGGCATTGAAAAACACTTCGGCGACACGCGCGTCATCAAGGGCGTGGACATCGCCATCGGCGACGGCGAGTTCGCCGTCTTCGTCGGCCCCAGCGGCTGCGGCAAGTCCACACTGCTGCGCATGATCGCGGGGCTGGACGACCCCTCCGTCGGCCAAATCCGCATCGGTGACCAAACCGTCAACGGCCTGCCGCCCAAGGAGCGCGGCGTGTCCATGGTGTTCCAGACTTACGCGCTCTATCCGCACATGACGGTGCGCGACAACATGGGCTTTGGCCTGATGATCGCCGGCACCGAAAAAGAAACCATAGGCAGCAAGGTGGCGGCCGCCGCCAAGGTGCTGGGCCTGGACAAGCTGCTGGACCGCCTGCCGCGCCAGCTCTCGGGTGGCCAGCGCCAACGTGTGGCCATGGGCCGTGCCATGGTGCGCGACCCCAAGGTGTTTTTGTTTGACGAGCCGCTGTCCAACCTCGACGCCAAGCTGCGCGTGCAGATGCGCACCGAAATCCGCGCACTGCACCAACGGCTCAAGACCACCTCGATCTACGTGACACACGACCAGATCGAGGCCATGACCATGGCCGACCGCATCATCGTGCTGCGCGACGGCCAGGTCGAACAGATCGGCGCGCCCGCACATCTGTACGACTTCCCGTGCAACACCTTTGTGGCTACCTTCATAGGCTCGCCATCGATGAACCTGGTGCCCGGCCGCGCTGCGAACGGTAGCGCCACGCCCGACGCTGGCGGCAGCATTGCGCTGGACGCATCGCACACCAACCTGGCCGAACAACGCGTTGTGCTGGGCCTGCGCCCGGAGCACCTGCGCGTGCGCGAGGCGGGGTATGCCAATGGCATTCCGTGCGAGGTGAAGGTGGTTGAATTCAGCGGCGCCGACACGCTGGTCACCTGCGATGCACAAGGCCATACGGTGCAAGCGCTGGTGCACGACCGCTTGCTGGTCAAGGCTGGCGACAAGGTCACGCTGGACATCGAGCCACGTTTGGTGCACGTGTTCGACGAGGCCACGCAGCAGCGTCTGTAAGCTCGGCCTCTCAAGCCAAATGAGCACTTTGCGCTAGATAGATAAGCGCAGAGTGCTCACTTATTTATTAACAGTGGCTTGTGCTCAGGCGTGTTCGAAACGGAACACCGCCGTGCCCGCACGCAAGTTCGGCAAGGTGCGCACTTCGCGGCCATCTTGCAGGCCAAACGCGTCCAACACCCGCAGTTGGTTCTTCGCGGCCAGCACCTCAAAGTCTTTGTAGGTGCCCACACGGATGTTGGGCGTGTCGTACCACTGGTAGGGCAGGCGGCGCGTCACCGGCATGCGGCCACGCAGAATGCTCACGCGGTTGGGCCAGTGTGCGAAGTTGGGGAAGGCCACCACGCCGGTGCGGCCGACACGCGCGGTTTCGCGCAGCATGGTCTCGGCATTGCGCAAATGTTGCAGGGTGTCGATCTGCAGCACCACGTCGAACGAGTTGTCGTCGAACATGGCCAAGCCTTCGTCGAGGTTGAGCTGCAGCACGTTAACGCCACGGCGCGCGCAGGCCAGCAGGTTGGCGTCGTCGATTTCGACACCGTAGCCGGTGCAGCCGCGCTCGCGCTGTAGATGCGCCAGCAGCGCGCCATCACCACAGCCCAGGTCGAGCACGCGTGCACCTTGCGGCACCAGGGCCGCAATCGATTGAATCGTCGTGACCTCGCTCATGCTTTTACTTCCTCGCCAATACGGTTGAAATACGCGCCCACCAGATGGAGGTAACGCGGATCGTCGAGCAGGAAAGCGTCGTGCCCGTGCGGCGCATCAATCTCGGCATAACTCACCTCACGTTTGTGCGGCAGCAAGGCACGCACAATTTCGCGGCTGCGGGCCGGTGCAAAGCGCCAGTCTGTGGTGAAGCTCACCAACAGGAACTTGCAGGTCGCGCGCTCCAGGGCAGCGGTAAGGTTGCCGCCGTAGCTGCGCGCGGGGTCGAAGTAGTCGAGTGCGCGGGTGATCAGCAAGTAGGTGTTGGCGTCGAAGTAGTCGCTGAACTTGTCGCCTTGGTAGCGCAGGTAGCTTTCAATCTGGAACTCCACATCTTGTGTGGAGTAACGGTAGCCGGTCACGCTGCCCGTGACGGCTTCGCGCAGGTCGCGGCCAAACTTCTCGTTCATCACGTCGTCGCTGAGGTAGGTGATGTGGCCCACCATGCGCGCGATGCGCAGGCCGCGTTTGGGCACCACGCTGTGCTGATAGAAGTGGCCGCCGTGGAAATCAGGATCGGTGACGATGGCGCGGCGCGCGACTTCGTTGAAGGCAATGTTCTCGGCCGTGAGGTTGGGCGCGCTGGCAATCACCACGGCGTGGCGCACACGCTCGGGGTATTGCAGCGTCCAACTCAGCGCCTGCATGCCGCCCAGGCTGCCGCCCATCACGGCGGCCAGGGTTTCGATGCCCAGCGCGTCAAGCAGCCGGGCCTGGGCGTTGACCCAGTCCTCCACCGTGACCACCGGGAAGTCGGCGCCGTAAATCTGGCCGGTGTCGGGGTGGGTGTGCATGGGCCCGGTAGAGCCGAAACAAGAACCCAGATTGTTAACGCCAATGACGAAGAAGCGGTTGGTGTCCACCGCCTTGCCGGGGCCGATCATGTTGTCCCACCAGCCCTCACTTTTGGGCTGGCCTTCGTAGATACCCGCTACATGGTGCGAGGCGTTGAGCGCATGGCACACCAGCACGGCGTTGGAGCGGTCGGCGTTGAGCGTGCCGTAGGTCTCGTAGCTCAGCGCATACGAGTGAATCGACGCGCCGCTTTGCAAAGCCAGGGGCTCGGCAAACGGCATGGATTGAGGTGTAGCAATAAAGGACATGGCAACAAAAAACCCGGCATCGCTAAAAACGAGGCCGGGCTTTTCGGGTGTCGTTTTTAGCTGAATTTCTAAAGCGCCCGCAAGCTTGAAACAAATCGGCGCAGCGGGAGTTTAGCCCATATCCACACCATGCCATATGGCCAAGACACCCAGCACCAGGAAGAACAGCGCGGACACCACGTGCACCACCTTGATCGGGACCAGCCGCGTCATGCGCTCGCCCAGCCACACCACAGGCGCATTCGCCAGCATCATGCCCAGTGTCGTCCCGGCCACCACCCATAGATAGGCGTTGTATTTGGCGGCCAGCATCACGGTGGCAATTTGGGTTTTGTCGCCCATCTCGGCCAGGAAGAACAACACAACGGTGGTGCCGAAGACGCCATAACGCGGGTTGCTATCCGCCTCTTCGTCATCCAGTTTGTCGGGGATCAACATCCACACGGCCATGGCGATGAATGACAGGCCCAGCACCCAGCGTAAAACGTCGGGGCCCAACTGCGTGGTCACCCAGGCGCCTACGGCACCGGCCAGTGCGTGGTTGATGATGGTGGCGGCGAAGATGCCCAAGACAATGGGCCAGGGCCTGCGAAAACGCGCAGCCAAAACCAAGGCCAGCAGCTGGGTTTTGTCACCCATTTCTGCCAACGCAACAATACCTGTGGAGACGAGGAAAGCACTCATATCGATTTCCGGCCGGAAACAAAAACCAATGACCACGCGGCATCCCCGGCCAAAAACGGAGGCTGCATGGTCAAAGGTCTCGCTGAATCCCGGTACAAACCGAAGAACGCTTGCACCATGTCTGATTCGCTCTTCTCTTTCGAGATGGCGACCCTACAAGTCTGTTGATGCAAGCCCCGCTCAAGAAACGGCGGGTGGCTACTCCCCAATGAACCCACTGATTATAAACAACTGGGCCAGGGCCTTCAGGCCTCAGGTTTTTTTCATCTTGGACCCTCATGCTGCCACGTGGACATCTGAGCAGGACCTAGATGAGCGGCGGTTGTTTCTCACTCTGGAAACCTGCACCCGGCGCATGCCCGCCACACTGGGACGCTTCTTCCGCACGGCCAAGCCTCTATGTTCACTTCGTCGCGCAGGTCTGCGGCAGCGGGCGCTTTTGGGCTTGCGCAGCCTGCCCAGAGTTTCATAGGCAATGCGCAGCATGGCATCGCGCCAAACGGCATTCACACCCGCACAGAAGGCCCAAACCCAGGCCTCGTCTGATCCAAGCTGAGCTTTTGTAAATCGGCAACAAAATGAGGCAATACGGGGAACTTTTTTGCAAAACCCCCGACATCGCGCATAATGCTCTGGTGTTACCGCTCAGCGGTGATGCTAGTTTGCGGTGATTAGTCAGTTTCGCGTCTGTGAAGTCTTCAATGGTTTGTCGATTGCGGTTATCGGGCTCCATCGCGTTGTGCGTTTTTTTTTAGGAGCCTATTCATGGGCAACAAACTGTACGTTGGCAATCTGCCATATTCTTTCCGCGACGACGATATGCACCAGGCTTTCAGCCAATTTGGTTCGATCCAAAGCGCCAAGGTCATGATGGAACGTGACACCGGCCGCTCCAAGGGTTTCGGCTTTGTGGAAATGGGTAGCGATGCCGAAGCACAAGCTGCCATCAAGGGCATGAATGGTCAATCCGTTGGCGGCCGTGACCTCGTGGTCAACGAAGCCCGTCCAATGGAGCCACGTGCTCCACGTAGCGGTGGCTACGGTGGTGGCAATGGCGGCGGCTACGGCGGCGGCAACGGTGGTGGCGGCTACGGTGGTGGCAATGGCGGCTACGGCGGCGGTCGTAACAGCTACTAAATTCTTTAGGTCACGGAGCGATTCTTCGAATCGCTCTGACCCGCAGATAAAAAAGGGCCCAATGGGCCCTTTTTTACGTCCAAATTGTGGTCAATTCACATCACTCATTTTTTGTTTGAATTCTTCTAATATGGCCGCATAATGCAAATGTACAGCGTTACAACTGTGCAAATTTGCGGTGATAGTTGGTTTCGCGTCCTATGGTTAGACATTGCTTTGCGGGACTCCATCGCTTTATTTCAGTGTTTTTTAGGAGTCCCTTGATGGGCAATAAACTGTACGTCGGCAACCTGCCTTATTCGGTGCGCGATAGCGATCTGGAACAATCTTTCAGTGCGTTTGGCAGCGTTGTTAGTGCCAAGGTCATGATGGAACGTGACACTGGCCGCTCCAAGGGTTTCGGTTTCGTTGAAATGGGCAGCGATGCGGAAGCACAAGCAGCCATCAACGGCATGAATGGTCAATCATTGGGCGGTCGTAGCTGTGTCGTCAATGAAGCTCGCCCCATGGAACCACGTCCACCACGCAGTGGTGGCGGCGGCTACGGTGGCGGCGGCGGCGGCGGTGGTTATGGCGGTGGTGGCGGCGGCGGTTACGGCGGCGGTGGTGGTCGTAGCGGCGGCGGCGGTTACGGTGGTGGCGGCGGCGGTGGCCGTAGCGGCGGTGGTGGTGGCGATGGCGGTTTCCGCAGCCCCTACGGCTCCGGCCCACGTGGCGGTGGCGGTGGCGGCGGTCGTGGTGGCTACTGATTTAGTCGACCACTCATAGTCAAAAGGCTCCTCACGGAGCCTTTTTCATTTGTTTCACCATTTATGGGTTTTGAAGAAATGTCACCTGTCAGATATAACAGGTTTTGGTTTTTTCAAACTTTTGAACCCTGGATGTGGACTACGGTTTAAAGTGTTTTGATATTCATTGATGTATCAAGATTTAACAAACGACACTACGTGCGGGATTAACGTTTTCTCTTGAAGAACTATTCATTCTTCAGATACTCGATGCTTACGTGGACGCCCTTGTAACAATTTGTCATATATTCCATTTGGCAGTAGGCGCATTGCTTTTGCCACGAACCCCATTTGCCAGGGTATTACCTTATAACTGGCACCCGACTGAATGGCATTGAACGCCTTGTCGGCAAATGCTTCGGCTTGCATCAAAAACGGCATGCCATAACGGTTCCTCTGGGTCAGGGGTGTATCGATGTAGCCCGGACAAATCGTCACGACATTGATACCCGCTGCGCGCAGTTCACCACGCAGGCTTTCGCAGTAGCCAATGACCCCAGCCTTGCTGGCGCAGTAAGCGCCATGCCCCGGCAAACCGCGGATTCCAGCAACACTGGCTATACCCACCAAGGCACCACTGCCGCGCTGTTCCATCGGGCGAATAAAAGCTTGAAAGGTGGCGGCCATGCCAATGTTGTTGACCGCAAAGGTTTGGGCCATCACCTGGATATCGGACGCAATGGCTGTGTCCATGCCTATGCTGATGCCCGCGTTGGCAATCACCACGTCAGGCACACCTTGCTGGTTCAGGCATTGGATTGCTGCGGCCTGAATGCTCTCAGGCTGACCGACATCCGCGTTATAGATTTTGCAGCTATCTCCGCTAATATTTTCAGCCTCAAGCCACGATTGGATGATTTCTGTTCGGCGCGCTACCAGCGCCAGGCGAAACCCGGCACGGTGGTAACGCAACGCCAATGCCTGGCCAATACCACTAGAAGCACCCGTGATGAAAACCAGTTTTTCCATGCTGGGCTACTTCGCTTGCGCCGTCGGGCGAGGGTTCAAAACACCTCTGACCCGCCCGTCGAGCTTCAGCAAGTGGTCCAGGTTGTCGTAATCCATGGCGTCACCCGTGAATTGGTCGCTGCCCCGGATCAAGGTAACGGGTTTGTGGGAGCGTACTTGCTCGGTATTGATAAACGCGTGCAAAAACTCGCCACGGAATTCCAGCCGCGGCGACACGCCGCCCGAGGGCGTTTTACCGGCCTCGCGCACCACGATGGCATTGCCAAACAGTTGCACTTCCGAAGCATCTGCATTGCTCAAAGCCCGGTTGGCTGTGGAGATCGTGACCAAGCCTTCGGGGGAAATAGAGCGTATGTGCGCCTGGTCAATTTCGATGGTGTCAGTGTCGGGGTAGTGACGTGCCTCGATACCGCGCAACTCGCTCTTGAGGCGTCCCGTTACGTCATAGGTCTTCACCGAAAACTTGCGCATGAAGTAATCGGGCTCATGCACCAGTTGTGCCTCCGGGTTGTCTTGTTGCTGCGACGGGGTGTTGCGCACCAGCCAATAGGTGCCCAGCGCCATCATGGCCATCAGAATGATGGGCAGGTAGATGGAGACGCGGTCTAAAGCCGCACGTACGAGAGTTTTCACGCCAAGCGCTCCTGCAACAACTCGGCATAACGGCCAGAAGCGGCAAGCAATACATCGCAAAATTCGCGCGCCGCACCGTGCCCACCAAGACGCTGGGTCACGTAGTCGGCCCGCGCAAACACCTCTACGTGCGCCTGAGCAGGGGCACAGGCAAACGCACACCGCACCAATACCGGCAAGTCGGGCCAATCGTCACCAATGGCTGAAGCTTGCGACCATTCCAGGCCCAGGGTTTGCAGAATTTTCTCCGCGGCGGGGCGTTTTTCTTCCGTACCAAAAACCGCATGCTCAATACCCAGCGCCTTTAAGCGGGCACGCAACGCCGGAGAGTCTCGTCCGGTGATGACGGCCGGTGTGATGCCCACACGCTGCAGCTGTTTCAAACCATAACCATCGAGGGTGTGAAAGCGTTTCAGCGCCTCCCCGGACTCTGAAAAGTACAGGCCACCATCGGTCAACACACCGTCGACATCAAAAAAAGCCACCCGTACCCCTTGGGCTTTAAGAAGAACTTCGGGGGACACAACGAGGGCGGGATGCATGGATAAACGGACCGTTCTAAAAGAGTCGCAAGCGGTTGGAAGGTTTAAAGACCTGGGGCGGGGCCGATGAAATACTAAATGACCTTGGCACGCAGCAGATCATTGGTATTGATCGCTCCGCAAAGCTGCCCCTCAGCGTCAACCACCAGCACGCTGGTGATGCGCTTCTGCTCCATGCGCTGCGCAGCTTCGGCAGCCAGGGCGTCGCTGGAGATGGTGTGCGGGTTGGCATGCATCACGTCGCGCGCACGCACGTCGCGCAAGTCGACGCCACGCTCTATCAAGCGGCGCAGGTCGCCATCGGTAAAGATGCCGAGAATGCGGCGGTCCGCATCCACCACCGCTGAGGCACCCAGCCCCTTGCGGCTCATCTCACGCATCAATTCGCTGAACGGGGCCTCTGGTGACACGCTGGGTACGTCGTCACCAGTGCGCATGACATCGGCCACATGCGTCAACAGCTTGCGGCCCAGCGAGCCGCCGGGGTGGGAACGCGCAAAGTCTTCGGCCTTGAATCCACGCGCATCCAATAGCGCTACCGCCAGCGCGTCGCCCATGGCCAACTGCGCGGTAGTGCTGGCTGTCGGAGCCAGGTTCAACGGGCAGGCTTCTTTTTCCACACCGCTATCCAGCACCAGGGTGGCGTGTTGCGCCAAGGTGGACTTCGTGCCGCCGGTGATGGCCACCAGGGGCACACCCTGGCGCTTCAACACCGGCAAGATGGCGGTCAACTCAGCGCTTTCACCGCTGTTGGAAATCGCCAGGACAAGGTCAATTTCTTTGATCATGCCCAGGTCGCCATGGCTGGCCTCGGCGGGGTGCACAAACAGCGCAGGGGTTCCGGTGGAAGCCAAGGTGGCGGCGATCTTACGGCCCACGTGGCCACTCTTGCCCATGCCCATGACCACCACACGCCCCTGCAGGTTCAGCGCCAGTTGCACGGCCTGCACAAAGCGGTCGTCCAGACGAGACTTGAGCCCCAGGACGGCAGCGGCTTCAATTTCCAAGGTTTCGCGGGCGCGGCGCAGGGCCTGATCCGCATCAAAAGGCGCTTCCAGCGCAGGGGTGTTGCTCATGCACCGATTCTATCGAGCCCCTCCAAGCTGCGTCACGGCAAACCCTCCCTGAAAAACCGGCCCCGGCTTGCTACGATGCCAGCATGAGTTCGCTCGAAATCACTTTGCTTTATTTACTGGCGGCTGTCCTGGGAGTGGTCACCTTCCGAACTCTGAAACTGCCCCCTATGCTGGGTTATCTGGTGGTGGGTGTGTTGATTGGCCCGAATGCCATGGCGCTGGCGGACGACTCCACAGGCATTCAGCATCTGGGCGAGTTTGGCGTGGTGTTTCTGATGTTCGTCATCGGACTGGAATTCAATCTACCCAAACTACGTGCCATGCGCAGGCATGTCTTTGGACTGGGCCTGTTTCAGGTCACGCTGACCATGCTGCTGGCCACGGGCGGCTCACTGCTGCTGAGCCTGGTGCTGCCCGAGGCTTGGCGCATGCCCTGGCAAACCGCGCTGGCGCTCTCTGGAGCCCTGGCCATGAGTAGCACAGCCATCGTCGTCAAGCTGATGGCGGACCGGCTGGAGATTGAGTCCGAACACGGCAAACGTGTCATGGGTGTGTTGTTGTTTCAGGATTTGGCTGTGGTGCCCCTGCTGGTGCTGATCCCCGCTCTGGGTTCATCGCCCGAGAAACTGCTGATGTCTTTGGCGGTGGCCACCGTGAAAGCCAGCGTGTTGATCACCGTGCTTCTGGTCGGCGGCCAACGCGCCATGCGCTGGTGGTTGACGATTGTGGCGCGGCGCAAGAGTGATGAATTGTTTGTGCTCAACCTGCTGCTCATCACGCTGGGCCTGGCCTGGCTGACCGAAGCCGCCGGGCTGAGCCTGGCGCTCGGGGCCTTTATCGCCGGCATGTTGATCTCCGAGACCGAATACAAACACCAGGTGGAGACCGACATCCGGCCCTTTCACGATGTGCTCCTGGGGCTGTTCTTCATCTCGATCGGCATGTTGCTCGATTGGCGGCTGGTGCTGGCCAACTGGCTCCTGGTGCTGCTGCTGTTCCTGGTGCCGGTGGTGTTCAAAGCGCTGTTGGTCACTGTTCTGGCGCGCGCCTTCGGCGGCACCACGGGGGTCTCGTTACGCACCGGCCTGTACCTGGCGCAAGCCGGCGAGTTCGGTTTTGTCTTGTTGGCGCTGGCGCAAAACAGCAACCTGCTGCCGCCCAGATTGCTTAACCCGATTTTGGCGAGCATGGTGTTGTCGATGTTGGCCACGCCCTTCATCATCATGTACACCAACCGCATCGTGATGAAGCTGGTCAGCAGTGAATGGCTGCAGCAATCGCTGCAGATGACCACCATTGCGCGCCGCTCCATCAACGCCAACAAACACGTGATCATCTGCGGCTACGGCCGTTGTGGCCAGAATCTGGCGCGCATGCTCGATGGCGAAGGCATTCCCTACATTGCCCTGGACCTGGACCCAGATCGCGTGCGCAAAGCGGCCGCCGCCGGCGATTCCGTGGTGTTTGGCGACGCCGCCAGGATGCAGGCGCTGATCGCCGCTGGTTTGGCGCGTGCCAGTGCCGTGGTGGTGACCTATCTGGATGTGCCCGGTGCGATCAAGGTGCTGAACCATATCCATGGCCACGCACCACAGGTGCCGGTGATTGTGCGCACCCAGGATGACCGTGATCTGGAGCGTCTGCGCGAAGCCGGTGCCACCGAGGTGGTGCCCGAAGCGATTGAAGGCTCGCTGATGTTGGCCAGCCACGCCCTGGCGCTGGTGGGTGTTCCCATGCGGCGGGTGATACGGGTGGTGCAGGACCAGCGCGATGCGCGCTACAACCTGTTGCGCGGCTTTTTTCATGGAGCCGACGACGACGGTGTGGACGACTTGCACCTGGAGCGGCTGGTCACCGTCACGCTGCCGCTCGCGGCCAGATCGGTGGGCCTGCCTCTGGGCCACCTGGCGCTACATGCCATGGGCGTACGCGTGGTCAGCCTGAGGCGCCAGAGCGGCAAGGTGGAACAGCCCAGCGACAAACTGATGCTGCTTGAAGGTGATACCGTGGTGCTGTCGGGCAAAGCCGAGGCCCTGGCGCTGGCAGAGCAGAAGTTTCTAGCACCCTGAACACGCCAGGTGGTGACGCGGCAAAATGGCGATTTATCAGGCAGAGAGATTCCCATGCACAACGACACCGTCGAAAGCTACCTCAAAAAACACATGCGCACGGTGCCGGACTGGCCAGCTCCCGGCGTGCAGTTCCGCGACATCACGCCACTGCTGCAAAACCCCAAGGTCTTCCGCGTGATGATTGACGCTTTTGTGCACCGCTACATGGACCCGGACATGCGACCGGATGTGGTGGCCGGGCTGGATGCCCGCGGCTTCATCCTCGGTGCCGTGGTGGCTTACCAGTTGAATGTCGGCTTCGTGCCGATTCGCAAAAAGGGCCGCCTGCCCTTCACCACGGTGGAAGAAACCTATGAACTGGAATACGGCAGCGCCACGGTGGAACTGCACACTGATGCGGTGAAACCCGGCGACCGCGTATTGCTGATCGACGACCTGATCGCCACTGGCGGCACCATGATGGCCGGCAAGAAACTGCTGGAGAAGCTCGGCGCCACGGTGATGGAAGGCGCCGCGATTGTCGACTTGCCCGAACTCGGCGGTTCGGCGCGCTTGCGCACCGAAGGTCTACCGCTGTTCACCCTGGTCGACTTTGCCGGCCATTGAGGTCCACCGGGATCAGATCAGCTCGCCGTACTGCGTTGCACTGAGCGCGCTGCTGCGGCTGCGCGGATTTTGCATTTCGGTGTCTTCGTAACCGCTGCTATCGCCGCTGTCTGGCGCACCTGCTGCGGCTGCCCTAACCGCTGCAGCACGCACCTCGTCAGCCGCCTTGGGCTTCTGTGCTGATGCAGCCAGTGCTTGCTTAAAAGCGGCCACCTCGTCTTCTTGAATGGGCTCGAAGCGACCGCCCTGGCCCAACGGCGCGGGAGCAGAGGTCAAACTTTCGCGTCGCGAGGCGGCCGACGGGCCAAGCCCCTCGCCGGCCAGTACCGGCGCCGCGCCTGGGCGTGGCGCCAGGCCGACGGCCACATGTTCATTGGTGCGCCAGTAAACCGAGGTGATCACCAAGTCGTAGCGCGACTTGGCGGTCTGCACGATCTGCGCCTCGATCTTGGATAAGTGGCCGGTATCACCGCCCAGCTGTGGAGCCAGATCCACCATGACAAGAAATTGCCGTCCGCGTTCATCCAGCGCCAACACCTTGAATTTGTAGCTGGCCGTGAGCACTCCCGCATGCAGCATGGCTTCGCGCACCACGCTATAAAGCCACTCGCGCCGCTCCATACGCTCATGCTTGAGCACTTTGGCCTGCTCTTGGCGTGTCGCCGGTTCTGCTCGATTTGCACCCGGCACGGCACGCCCTCGGGCCGACACCCCAGCGTCTGGCCGAGACTTCTTTCCAGTCAACCAACTCCACAAAGCCATACCCATCATTCCTTAGAGTGCGTTCCTACAGGATACGCTGCGCTCAGATATTGAGCTTACTGCCTTGCGTCTTATGTCACTGCCGCGCGTTGCTTGCGGTGGGCCAGTCGTTTGGATACCACAGCCCCTGCTGCCAATGCCACTTCAAGCGCGATTTCTGAGCGCCGGTGGGATAGTTCGGCAAACCGCTGCGGGGAAAGACTCCACAGGCAGCAAAGACTGGTCGCCTGCACAGTTGCGCTGCGTGGCATGTGCGTGAAGAAACCGCCTTCTCCCACGGCCGAACCCGCGCCCACAATTGCCAAGCGAATCTGCCCCTGGCGGTCCTCAAAATGCACACTCAACGCACCACTTTCAACCAGGTAAAGCGTGCGATCAATTGCCCCCTGTTTGAACAGCAACTGGCCGGCTGGCAAGCTGATTTTCTGCATGTAACTGGTCAGCGTTTCCCACTGGCTGGAACTCAGCTTGAGCATGAGCGCGTCAATGCCGGTGTTCTGGGCAATCGCATCCACCAGCCCTTGCGCTTCCAGCCGACCCTTAGGGTGCGCTAAACCATGCGTCATCATGTGTGGCCCGCCTCTGCGAATGAAAAACTGTGCCCTGCCTTGCCAACAAAGCGACCGCGGCCAATTCATTGGCCATCATTTCACGAACTGAATTTATCCGATTTTAGGTAATTAAGCGGGTGCCAGACGGGTTCCGAGCGCCCTTATTTGCCTATACAAAAACTGGAAAAAATCGTCCCCAGCAAGTCTTCGGTGGTGAATTCGCCGGTCACCGCACTCAGCTCGTTTTGCGCCAGCCGCAGCTCTTCGGCCAACAGGTCGAGTTGATACGACTCGGCTGTCAGGTGGCTGCTCGCGTGTATCAAATGCTCTTCCACACCGCGCAGCGCTTGTACATGACGTTCCCGCGCGGTGTAAATGCTCTCCTGTGCCGACTGCCAGCCGGCGACTTCCAGCAGCTTGCGCCGCAATGGCTCCAGCCCCAGACCGGTTTTGGCGGACAGGTGCAAGCCGTTCTCTGCCGCGGCATTCGACACATCGGCCTTGTTCCACAAATCGATCACCGGCACACGCACAGGCAGCTTTTGCTGCAGTTCGACGGCGATGGCCACATCCGCCGCCTGGTATTCGGCTTCGTGGCTGCGGCTCAGATCATGCAAAAACAGCACCGCATCGGCGGCTTCGATCTCGGCCCAGGCGCGCTCTATGCCAATGCGCTCCACCACGTCGTCGCTATGGCGCAGACCGGCGGTGTCGATCACGTGCAGCGGCACACCGTCGATCTGTATGGTTTGCGTGACCTTGTCGCGCGTGGTGCCGGCAATCGGTGTGACGATGGCCAACTCGGCTCCGGCCAAGGCGTTCAACAGCGACGACTTGCCGGCATTCGGTTGGCCGGCAATCACCACCTTGATGCCGTCTCGCAGCAAAGCCCCCTGCGCGGTGCGGCGCATCACGGCCGCCAGGTTGGTTTGCAAATTGGATAGCTGCCCATGCGCATCTGCTTTGCGCAGGAAGTCGATTTCTTCATCAGGAAAATCGAGCGTGGCCTCCACCAGCATACGCAGGTGAATGAGTGCATCGCGCAGTTGATGGATCTCATCCGAGAACGCGCCTGAAAGCGAGCGGCTGGCACTGCGTGCGGCGGCTTCGGTGCTGGCGTCGATCAGATCGGCCACGGCCTCGGCTTGCGCCAAATCCATTTTGTCGTTGAGGAAGGCGCGCTCGGTGAATTCACCCGGTTGCGCCAGGCGCACACCGCGCTCGGCGCCGACTTCGAGGCAGCGCGCCAGCAGCAACTGCAACACCACAGGGCCGCCGTGCGCTTGTAGCTCCAGCACGTCTTCGCCGGTATAGGAGTGCGGCGCGGGGAAGAAGATCGCCAATCCTTGGTCGATGCTCTGGCCGTTTTGGTCGCGAAATGGCAGGTAGCTGGCCTCGCGCGGCCGCAGCTCACGCCCAAGCAACGAGGTCACCAAGGGCTGCAGATTTTTGCCACTGAGGCGCACGATGCCCACGGCCCCGCGTCCGGGAGCAGTGGCAATGGCGGCGATGGGATCGGACTGGCGTGCAAGCATGGGGAGATTCTCCAACGAAAAAGGCCGCCCAACCCAGATGGTTGTGCGGCCTTGGCAAACCGGCAGAGCCGGTGCTGCGCAATTAGCGGAACTTAGGCAGGTTGAACTGCGGTGGCACGCCCATGCGGGTGTTGATCAGCCATTGCTGGGCAATCGACAGCGTGTTGTTGGTGATCCAGTACAACACCAGACCGGCCGGGAAGAAGAAGAACATCACCGAGAACACCAGTGGCATGAACCACATCAGCTTGGCCTGCATCGGATCTGGTGGCGCGGGGTTGAGCGCAGTTTGCAGCAAGCTGGTCAGCGTCATCACAAAAGGCAGGATGAAGAATGGATCTGGCGACGACAAGTCGTGGATCCACAGCGCCCAGGGCGCATTACGCATTTCCACGCTGGACAGCAGCACCCAGTACAAGGCGATGAACACCGGGATCTGGATCATGATGGGGAAGCAGCCACCCAATGGGTTGATCTTTTCCTCGCGGTAGATCTTCATCATGGCCTGCTGCATTTCTTGCGGCTTGTCTTTCAGGCGCTCGCGCATTTCGGCAATGCGTGGGTTGATGGCCTTCATCTTAGCCATGCTGGCATAGGCCTTGGCGTTGAGCCAGTAGAAAGCAATCTTCAGCAGCAGCACCAGGGCCATGATGGACCAGCCCCAGTTCTGGATCACGCTGTGCAGCTTGTCGAGCAGCCAGTACAGCGGCTTGGCCAGGATGGTCAACCAGCCGTAGTCCTTCACCAGTTCCAGGCCAGGGGCCAACGACTCCAGCGTCTTTTCCAGCTGCGGGCCGACAAAGATACGTGCATCCACGGCCTTGGTGGCGCCAGGCGCAATGGTGTCCAGCGGCGTGATCATGCCGACCGAGTACAGGTTGGTGTCAACCTTACGCATGAACAGGTTGCGCTCGATGCCGTCACCCAGCAGCCAGGCCGAGGCAAAGTAATGCTGCACCATGGCGACGTAACCGTTGCTGGCCTTTTTCTCGATGTCAACCGAGCCTTCTTCGATCTTCTTGAACTCGACCTTTTGGTACTTCTTGGCTTCGGTGTAAACCGCTGGTCCGGTGAAGGTGGAGTAGAACGACGACTCACCTGGTGGCTTGGTGCCATCACGCACCAGTTGCAGGTAAAGCTGCGGCGCGGTTGCCACGGCACCGGTGTTCACCACTTCGTGACGCACACCAATCGCGTAAGAGCCGCGGGTCAGCGTGTAGGTCTTGATCAGCTTTACCCCGCCAACTTCGGGCGACTCAAACTTGACCACCAATTCGTTGGCGCCGTCTTGCAGATTGCGCTCGGTCGACACCAGCTTCATCGCCGTCTTGTGGCTAGGCGCTTCACCGCCTGCCGTGCCGGAGATCAGACCGGTTTGCGCCAGATAGACCCGCGATGCACTTTCATCCAGCAGCACGAAGTTCTTGCTCTTGTCGGCCATGTCCGAGTACTGGAGCATTTCCGAGCCGACGATGGAGCCGCCTTCGGTGTCGAAGGTCAGCTTCAGCACGTCAGAGGAAATCACAATCTTTTCGCGCGGGGTCGCCGATGCCACCGTGGTGCCCGGCACTTGACCTGGGGTGCCAGCGGCAGCCACTGGCGCGGGCACACTGGAAGCACCTGCGCTTGCCGCGGTTGCCGCAGGTTCAACCTTGGCTGGCGGGGCAGGGAAGAAAGTGGCGTTGTTTCCGGTATGGACCTGCCACTTATCCCACAGCAACACCATGGAAAAACCAAAAATCACCCACAGGATGGTTCGGCGAATATCGTTCATGAAGACTTCTTCTCGGAAGACGGGGAAAGCAATTGGGAAAAAAATCGGGGCGCGTGCTGTGGCACAGGATCTACGCCACCTTGGCACCAGGGTTGGCAGCGCGCCAAGCGGCACACCGTCAAATAAGTGCCAGCGGCTGCGCCATGTTTTTCCAGCGCAGCAATCGAATACAGCGAACAAGAGGGCTCGAACCGGCAAGCCGATCCCAGCCAAGGGCTGAGCAACAGGCGATAAGCTTTGACCACACCAATCAAGCCCGCCTTGATCATTTGGCTGGCTCCAGTTTCGCCACCCTAGCCGCGATGGGGCGCACACGGCTCATCAACTGGGTCAATTCTTCGCGCACCGCCTGTTTGAGTTGCTCTGAGGTGGCGCTGATGAACTGTTTGCGGTCAAAACCAGCACGCAAACGCACCACATGCGCGGTTTGCGACCAGTTCCATGGGTTGCCCGTGCTCAAGGTGTAGACCTGGCGTTTGATGGTGTTGCGCGTCACGGCCCGTTTGGCCCAACGCTTTGGCACCATGGCGCCCATCCAGACACCACCAACGCCAAACAGGGCCTGCGGTCGCTCGGACACGGGCCCTGTTGTGGGGGAACTGAGAAGTTCGGTTGGCACGGAAAGATCCAGGCGATGAAGTGCAAAGTGCGCCGTACGCGACACAATTTGACCGGACAAAACCGCCTGAAACTGAGCTCGCGTCTTTAAGCGTTGCACGACAAGCTCTGGCTTATGCGGCCCAGAAACTGGCCGACACCCGTACCAAAACGTGCGACAGGATTAGACCGCCAGACGCTTGCGGCCCTTGGCGCGGCGTGCATTGATCACGGCACGGCCGCCGCGGGTCTTCATGCGCACCAGGAAACCGTGGGTACGGGCGCGTTTGATTTTGGAAGGTTGATAAGTGCGTTTCATGATGAAATCCTTGAAGGGTTCAGTTCAGCGGGTTCCTGAACACGGAACACGTCGCCTAAAGAATAGAGGGCGGAAACCCCTCGGGGACCCCAAAACATGGCTCTTTGACTTCTTGGTGGCCTTGTACAACCCATAAGAGAGTACGACCAAATCAACTACTGCAGCCGGCTTGTACGGCCCGTAACATCGTATAGATTTCTATAGATAGCAAGGGCACGCAAAAAGCCAACCCAGAAACCGCGTTCCAGGGAAACCCGCGATTATGGCAAATTTGCACGACAGTGACAAGTCCATGCGCAAACTTGGCTGAACAAGATATCTCGTCCGCGACCCCGGGCGAATTGTGGATAAATTCTTGATAAATTATACTGACGGGTGCCCTTAATACAATTTATCCACAGAAGTAGAACGAAATAATGACCGAGGGAACCTATGCCAGCACGGGCGCCGGAGACAGCTTGTGGCTGGCTTGCCTGGAACAGCTGGCGCAAGAACTGCCAGAGCAGCAGTTCAACACCTGGATCAAACCATTGGTGGCGCAGGTCAACGAAGACTTCACCAAAATGACGGTGTTTGTCGCCAATCGATTCAAGCTGGATTGGGTGCGCGCGCAGTATGCTGGCCGCATCGTTGTATTGCTGGAAAAGACCTACGGGCAACCGATTTCCGTAGAGTTAGCGCTCACCCCGCGTGAAGCGCCCGCGCGCTCTTATGCCCCCGCCCTGCAAGCCCCGACACTGGTGGCTGCAGCCGAATCCGTGAACATGAGCGAAGACAGCAACCCCGCTGTCTTCAAGAACCGCCTCAACTCCGCGCTGACCTTCGACACACTGATCGAAGGCACGGCCAACCGCATGGCCCGTGCGGCAGCAATGCATGTCGCCGGCACGCCCGGCCATCTCTACAACCCGCTTTTCATTTATGGTGGTGTTGGGCTGGGGAAAACCCACTTGATGCACGCTGTGGGCAACCGTCTTCTGGCTGACCGGCCGGACGCCAAAGTTCTTTATATCCATGCCGAACAGTTTGTGTCGGACGTGGTGAAGGCCTACCAACGCAAGACGTTTGACGAATTCAAAGAGCGTTACCACTCGCTCGATCTGCTGCTGATCGACGACGTGCAGTTCTTCGCCAACAAAGACCGCACGCAAGAAGAGTTCTTCAATGCGTTCGAGGCTTTGCTGACCAAGAAGTCGCACATCGTGATGACCAGCGACACCTATCCCAAGGGCTTGGCCGACATCCACGAGCGCCTGGTGTCGCGCTTCGACTCAGGGTTGACCGTGGCCATAGAGCCGCCCGAGCTGGAAATGCGCGTCGCGATCTTGATCAACAAGTCACGCGCCGAAGGCACCGAAATGCCCGAGGAAGTGGCTTTCTTCGTCGCGAAAAACGTGCGCTCCAACGTGCGCGAGCTCGAAGGCGCGTTGCGCAAGTGCCTGGCCTATTCGCGTTTCAACCAAAAAGAGATCTCTATCCAGCTCGCCCGTGAGGCGCTGCGCGACCTGCTGTCGATTCAAAACCGGCAGATCTCGGTGGAAAACATCCAAAAAACGGTGGCCGACTACTACAAAATCAAGGTCGCCGACATGTATTCCAAGAAGCGCCCGGCCTCGATCGCCCGGCCACGGCAGATCGCCATGTACCTGGCCAAAGAGCTGACACAAAAGAGCCTGCCGGAGATTGGCGAGCTGTTCGGCGGCCGCGACCACACCACCGTTTTGCACGCCGTGCGCAAGATTGGCGGCGAACGCCAGCAACTCACTGAACTGAACCAGCAATTACACGTGCTGGAACAGACACTCAAAGGCTGATCGGTGCCGCACATGCAGAGCGTTCGGCAGGGCAAAAACAGGGGAGAATCCGAGGCTGGGTGGAAGCGCTGCGCGACAGCCACGGATTGCAAGATTTACTACATTACACAAAGAGGTTGACATGATCGTCCTGAAGGCAACGCAAAGCAAATTGCTCGCGATACTGCAGTCCGTCTCGGGCATTGTGGAGCGTCGGCACACGCTGCCCATTCTGGCCAACGTCATGTTGCGCAAGACGGGTTCATCGGTGCAATTGACCACCAGCGACCTTGAAATCCAGATCCGCACCACCGCCGAACTGGATGGCGACACCGGCAACTTCACCACCACCGTGGGCGCCCGCAAGCTGATCGACATCTTGCGCGCCATGCCGTCCGACCAAACCGTCACGCTCGAATCCAGCCAAAGCAAGCTGGTGCTCAAGGGCGGCAAGAGCAAGTTCACGCTGCAAAGCCTGCCGGCCGAAGACTTTCCGCTGGTACAAGAAGCCGCCAGCTTTGGCCCCGTGTTCAGCGTGCCGCAAAAAACGCTGAAAGACCTGCTGAGCCAGGTTTCGTTTGCCATGGCAGTACACGACATTCGCTACTACCTCAACGGCATTTTGTTTGTCGCCGAAGGCAACACCTTGAGCCTGGTGTCGACCGACGGCCATCGCCTGGCCTTTGCCTCTGCCACGCTGGACGTGGAAGTGCCCAAGCAAGAGGTGATCTTGCCGCGCAAAACCGTGCTGGAAATGCAGCGCCTGCTGAGCGACGCCGAAGGCGCCATCGAAATGCAGTTTGCCAACAACCAGGCCAAGTTCACCTTTGGCGGCATGGAGTTCGTGACCAAGCTGGTCGAGGGCAAGTTCCCCGACTACAACCGCGTGATCCCCAAGAACCACAAGAACAGCATCACGCTGGGCCGCCAGGCCTTGTTGTCCAGCCTGCAGCGCACCGCCATCTTGACCAGCGACAAATTCAAGGGCGTGCGCCTGAACCTCGACCCCGGCACGCTGCGCATTGCCTCCAGCAATGCCGAGCAAGAAGAGGCGATGGACGAACTCGACATCGACTACGGTGGTGACAGCATCGAAATTGGCTTCAACGTGACCTACCTGATCGACGCGTTGGCCAACATGAGCCAGGACATGGTGTCGATTGAACTCAGCGACGGTAACAGCTCCGCTCTGGTGACCATTCCAGAAAACCAGAACTTCAAATACGTTGTGATGCCCATGCGCATCTAGGCCTCTCGACCATCCCGTCGCCCAGAGCCCTACCTACCCAGCCCGCAATGAACACACCGTTCAATGCGGGTTTGGTCCATCAAGAGATTGAGATCCGACCGTTATGACCGCAGAAAACCAGCCCATTGATCCCAACGCTGAAAGCACTTCCACCGGTGCCGACAATGCGGACAGCTCCAACTACCAGCCCAAGATCGACACCAATCAAGCCGGTGCATCCGAGGCCTATGGCGAAGGCGCTATCCAGATTCTGGAAGGGCTGGAAGCCGTGCGCAAACGACCCGGCATGTACATCGGCGACACGTCCGACGGCACCGGCTTGCACCACCTGGTGTTTGAAGTGGTGGACAACTCCATCGACGAGGCACTTGCCGGCCACTGCGACGACATCCTGGTCACCATCCACTCTGACAATTCGGTCAGCGTGGTCGACAACGGGCGGGGCATTCCCACCGGCGTCAAGATGGACGACAAACACGAACCCAAGCGCAGCGCGGCAGAAATCGCTCTGACCGAATTACACGCCGGCGGCAAGTTCAACCAGAACAGCTACAAGGTTTCGGGCGGCCTGCACGGCGTGGGTGTGAGCTGCGTGAACGCGCTCTCCAAAATGCTGCGCCTGACCATCCGGCGTGACGGCAAGGTGCACGTCATGGAGTTCAGCAAAGGCTTTGTGCAGAACCGCATTACCGAAGTGGTGAACGGCGTGGAAGTCTCGCCCATGAAGATCATGGGCGACACCGAAAAGCGCGGCACCGAAGTGCACTTTCTGCCCGACACCGAGATCTTCCAGCAGAACAGCGACTTCCACTACGAGATTCTGAGCAAGCGCCTGCGCGAACTGTCCTTTCTGAACAACGGCGTGCGCATCCGCCTGAAAGACGAACGCAGCGGCAAGGAAGACGACTTCGCCGGCGCCGGTGGTGTGCAGGGCTTTGTGAACTTCATCAACAAAGGCAAAACCGTTCTGCACCCCAACGTGTTCCACGCCATGGGCGACCGCCAAAGCGACCAGGGCACGAACATCGGCGTGGAAGTGGCCATGCAGTGGAACAGCGGCTACAACGAGCAAGTGCTGTGCTTCACCAACAACATTCCGCAGCGCGACGGCGGCACCCACCTGACCGGCCTGCGCGCCGCCATGACGCGTGTGATCAACAAGTACATAGACGACAGCGAAGTCGCCAAGAAAGCCAAGGTCGAAGTCACCGGCGACGACATGCGCGAAGGCCTGACCTGTGTGCTCAGCGTGAAGGTGCCCGAGCCCAAGTTCAGCAGCCAGACCAAAGACAAACTGGTCAGCTCCGAAGTGCGCGGCCCGGTGGAAGACATCGTCAGCAAGCTGCTGTTCGACTACCTGCAGGAACGCCCGAACGACGCCAAGATCATCGTTGGCAAAATCATTGAAGCCGCGCGCGCCCGCGAAGCCGCACGCAAGGCCCGCGACATGACACGCCGCAAGGGTGTGCTGGACGGCATGGGCCTGCCCGGCAAACTGGCCGACTGCCAGGAAAAAGACCCCGCCATGTGCGAGATCTACATCGTCGAGGGTGACTCCGCCGGCGGCTCTGCCAAGCAGGGTCGCGACCGTAAGTTCCAGGCCATCCTGCCGCTGCGCGGCAAGATCTTGAACGTGGAGAAAGCGCGCTACGAAAAGCTGCTCACCAGCAACGAAATCTTGACGCTGATCACCGCTCTGGGCACCGGCATCGGCAACGCCAGCGGTGGTGATGCGAAGAACGGCGCCGACGACTTCAACGTCGCCAAGCTGCGCTACCACCGCATCATCATCATGACCGATGCGGACGTTGACGGCGCCCACATCCGCACGCTGCTGCTGACCTTCTTCTACCGCCAAATGCCCGAGCTGGTGGAACGTGGCCACATCTACATCGCCCAGCCACCACTCTACAAAGTGAAGGCCGGCAAAGAAGAGCTGTACTTGAAGGATGCCAGCGCGCTCGACGGCTTCCTGCTACGCATTGCCCTGATCAACGCCACCGTGCACACCGGCGGCAGCAGCAACACCGCCCTCACCGGCGACACATTGGCCGAGCTGGCACGCAAGCACCAAGTGGCTGAAGCCGTGATCGCCCGCCTGAGCAACTTCCTCGACGCTGAAGCACTGCGCTCCATCGCCGATGGCGTGAGCCTGAACCTGGATACCGTGCCCGATGCCGAAGCCTCCGCCGTGGCCTTGCAGGCCAGCCTGCGCGCCTTGGGCAGCGGCGCCGAAGTCAGCGGCGAATTCGATGCGCGTACCGACAAGCCTATTCTGCGCATCAGCCGCCGCCACCACGGCAACATCAAGAGCAGTGTGCTCACGCAAGATTTCGTGCACGGTGCCGATTACGCATCCTTGAGCGAGGCCGCCACCACTTTCCGCGATTTGCTGGGCGAGGGTGCACGCGTCACGCGTGGTGAAGGTGAACGCCAGAAAGAAGAACGCGTCAGCGATTTCCGCCAGGCCATGCGCTGGCTCATCACCCAAGCCGAGCAGTCCACCAGCCGCCAGCGCTACAAAGGTTTGGGCGAAATGAACCCGGCCCAACTCTGGGAAACCACCATGGACCCCACCGTGCGCCGCCTGCTGCGCGTACAGATCGACGACGCCATCGAAGCCGACCGTGTGTTCACCATGCTCATGGGTGATGACGTAGAGCCACGCAGAGACTTCATCGAAACCAACGCCTTGCGCGCGGACAATATCGACGTTTGATTTTGTTGTAGCTAGACGCATAAGCTGAGAATTTGAGAGCCATAAGTTGAGAAACTTATGGCTCTTTTGCTTTGGATAGCCAGAAGCAAAACTGTATTTCTTCAGTCATTTACCTGCGACGCAGGCAGCCACTCCGCCTAAATAACTGCGGTTCAGGGCATTGGCTAGACTTCGGCAATCGGCCAAGTGCCGGCTTTCAGCTAGAAAGCCTAGTTGGTAATGGTCGTACTCTTGGTCCAAGAATAGGAACAACATGTACCTAGAAGACACATCGTTTGATGCCGTCATCACCGACAAAAACGGACTGACCCTCGAAGTCGACTGTCGTGTATCAGAGCCCGCTGCCAGTGGTTTGCCGGCGTCGATTTCAATCGAGATTCCGCTGAGGGACAAGGAGCAAGGGGCGCTGCAGAACCCCTGCGCGCTTCGCGGCACGGGCAGTGGCTTCGAGATTGAAATTAAGGAGCTTTGGTACCGCTCAATTCCCGTTGGCGGAACAAGCAGAAAGCACGCACGGGGGACGTTCGACATCAATCATGCGGGACATCTCTGGGTAAGTCAGAGTCACTGGCGAAGCGAACGGGCTCGGCTCCGATTTCTGCTCTCGCCGGTGCGATTCTTCAAGAAGCACAGCAGCGCAGCGATGGTCAACTACGCCGCGACACCGAACATGACGGTGGAGCTTTTTAAGCTGCAAACTGTGGAGCTTGGCGAGATTCGCTTCATCAAGTATTGGTCTGTTCATCACGTTGACCACAAAGGGGTCGCTGCGGAAATTCGCGCCAGCTTTGCCGCTGAAGTTTCGTGCGACGAGTTGACTGAGACTCCCGTTGAGCAATTGGTCGAGAAGATGAAATCAGTGCTGATTCCCCTTTCATTACTGACGAGGCAAGCCATAACGCTGCATGGTTGGCTGTGGGAGAAACGGGAAGGCGTTGAGGCTATGTGGTTTGTTCCGCTGGACCCCAACCTCGCCCCAGACATGGCGGAAGAGCCAGTTGAGGACGTCTGCTTCCCAAGGGAATTTGATGCACATGCGCAGGCCCTCGTCGATAAGTTTCTCCGGGCACTACCAGAAACGCAGGAAGCCATTACGTTGATATCCGTCGCGTTGGCACCGCATGTCAAAAGGTCAACTGCTGGTAATTTCTCCGCTTTGTTCAGCGCCTTGGAGCAGGTCATCGCACTTGATAGGCTAACAAAGGAAGAGCGGAAGAGGCTTCGTGAGTCAGATGCAGAGGTGATTGCCGGACTACTTGATTTGAAGAGCCGCGTGGAGGCGACTTCGAGTCCAAATGCGGTGAGCGTGGCAGCCCGAATTGAGGGATTTGCAAAATCAGTGGAAGGAAGCGGCCCGAGCTTCAACGTCCGATTTGAAAAGTTCCAAGCCGCCCATCCAAAGCTGGCCGGCTATATGTCCGACCTGTGGCCGCTGCGGGGCACGGCGAAACTACCTGGGCTAAAGCAGATACGAGATTCGATTGCACATGGCCTCCGGCAGGAATACAGCATGCACGCGATTGCCGTAGCCCACTGGCACTTCGCTCGGCTCGCGGAACGTCTGGCGTTCGTCGTTCTTGACCTTGATGTGCCTCGCGGCCTTCGTTTAGGCTCTCATCTGTTGAGGCGTGAGCAGTGGTATGACCGCTCTGAGTGGGAAGCCGTACGGGCAGCGGCCAAGCGTAAGTCCTAGAGAAGGGCCCTTTTTGCTGTTAGCCGGATTAACCAGCTTAGGTGGTAGGGTTGGCAGAAAAACGGCGCATCCCAACGAGGCTTTTACCGCCGAGCGAGTTACTTTGGCGGTTCCTCTGGGAGGTCGGGGTCCAGGCCAAAGATGTCACACAGATTACGGTAGGCCTCGGGCGAAAGCTCCTCGTCAACCGAACTCACGACCGGGATGGTAGTACGGAGTGCCCTGCAGTGTTCAAGCAGACTCTGCGTTTCGGCTCGCTTGTGGATTTTCCCGGCCTGCGCTGCGTCCAAGCGTTGCTCAGCATGCGCGATGAAATCGTCCAACGTCTCAGCCAAATTGCGTAGGCGCGTCTGATATTTGCGCCGAATCGACCCCTTCGGGTCCTTGATTTCGGCTTTGCCTTGAAGGCTATTAAAAAAGTCGTCGGTCATTTTTTCTCCGGGTTGTATCGGGCGATGTAGCTGTGCGCGGAATGGTCGGGCATCAGTTCAACGACACCCCCATCGCTTGTCTCCGCGCTTCGGCAGCCTTATTGGAATTTGAGATGGCTGTGAGAGCAACTTCGAGCTTCACAACATCTGCTAGAAATTCATGATGCTCAGGCAATGGTGGAGGCGCTTCGGCTCCCCCCTCATGGGCGAAATAAGACGTTCTGGTGACGTTGTCGTAGACGGACTTCACATGGTCGTCCTCAACGCTAACTGACCGCAACTTTAGGGTGCTGATGGGTCGGTGGAATCTCCGCACCGTCCCATTAAACATCTGCTCCTCAACCAGCAGCTCCCACGAGTCCCGCAGGCGCCGATAGCCGTCGCGTATAAGCAGGTTGTAGGCGTCAATGTCCTGTGCTTCCTCGATAGCGGCTTTGGCTTTGCCGTGGAGCTCCTTCAAAAGATTCACCCGCTTCCTCACGTTTTGCCCCTCGAAAGGAAGCTCTTCCTTGCAGTGGCCTTTACTTTTTCCGGCTGAAAAGACGTGCCGCATGGTCGCCGAATGCCCGGAAGCCTTTGCGCTTTCCTTCAGCTCCCAAGCAAATGCCAAGTCGTGGGTAAAGACGATGACCTGACGGTGTTTGGCCTCTTCGGCCAACCGCTTGGCAATGCGCTCTCGTCGCATTTGGTCAAGAGAGTTCACGGGGTCATCGAAAACGATGCCAGACTTGGCGGGCTCAAGACTTACTTCAGCCAAGAAGGATGCGATTGCGATAGCCCGTTGCTCGCCTTCACTTAGGACACCAGAAAGCTTCACTTTGGGTCCTAAGAGCGCACCTGCAAGCTTCAATTGCTGGCGACGCGCGCCCTTCTGACCGGTCAGGTCAAGGGAAACATCAATGCCGACGACATTCAAGGCCTTCAGCTCCCGAGAAAGCGCTTCTTGAAGCTCCTTCGTAATTGCTTTTTGGTAGAGTTCCCCGCTTTTCTGGGTCAGCGCGTTGGTGCGACAGCATTTGAGCGCGTCCACATACAAGGCGTCCACCTGAGCAGCCTTGATGCATGCCAGAACGACGTCTCTATGGTCGGCAAGCTTGGTGCGGTCCTGAAGCTCTGCCAGTCGCTTTTGCTTCGCTTGGCGCACCTCAGGTGTGAGCCCAGCCTCAATCTTGGCGGCCTGCTCCAGCAGTCCATTGATGAAAGCTCTCAAAGATTCTTCGGGGCCCTTCTGAAGTGGCTCGAACTCTGGGAGAACTTGGGTTACGGCGATTTGGAGCAACCCTGCGTGCCGCGCCTTCAAGGTCGCAACTCGCTCAGCAATTCCCGCATTTAAGGGCTCCGAGCGCTCCTTGATTTCGTCGAGGATAGTAGGGTCAGTGGGGAACGCGTCGACCGGCGCTTTTTTCATTGGCGAATAGAGCTCCTTGTAGGCAAGCCTCGCCCCGTCGAGACGACGCTGAGCATCCGATTGCAAGAACTCCCAGAATCGGTTTAAGCGCTCGCGAGCGGGGCCGCCGAGCGGCTGTTGGCACAAGACACAATTTGCGTCGTGAGGGCCCGGAAACTCCGACTGCGGATAGGCTTGGGATGCAAATTCCACAGCACTGCGCATAAGGATGACCCAGGGTTCAGTTCCTGTACCTGGCAGCGCTCCGTCCTTCATGGCCGCGGAGGCCATTTCCACGGCTTTGGCCAACCCTTTGAGCTCGTCGAACAGCCGTTGTAGGTCCGTCACTCGGTCATCCTGAAGCGGCTCAGTCAACTTTTCAAGCTCCTGCTCCAAGCCCCTGCAGCGCTGAGCCAGTCTACGAAGTTCCTGCACAGTCTTTTGCCTGTCGCCATCGGCTAGTAGCTTGACTAGGTCTTGAATCTCTTGCTGTTCCTCCACTGTCAAAGAGGCAAGTGCGTCGACCGTCTTCGGGTCAGTGCGGGAAGAGATGGATGTAACGAAGCGACCAACATCTGTGTTGCTGCCAACGAAAGGCCCGAGCAATGAACGGTCGAACGCATGACTTTGACGCTCCTTCTCAAGATGACGCTGAGCCCACTCCATGCAGTGTGAGAGTTCACGAAGGATGTCCATGCCGTAGGGCACAAAGGAAACGTCTGCTTGCTCGTCCACAAAGACTCGAGCGCAGTGAGCGTCGAAAATTGCGACCCGCGAGAGGTCAGCCGGTGACGCGGAGCCATCGACCCACTTTTGGTTCCCAGGTTTTCCGGATGACAGCCATTCAAAGGTCGCTTCAACCGGCCCAGTTGCCTGCGCCTCCTTAAACACATTCGGCAGGATAGATTCGGTGTATCTGGCACGGCAGGCCTTCTTAAGCGCTCGCGCATACCCAGACTTGCCGGACCCGTTGTACCCGTAAACCACCGTCAGGCCTTCAGACGCAAAGGTGATGCCGTCATCAAACCCGATGGCGTTAATGTTGCGCGGCTGACGCAAGCCAGTCAAACTCACATTCACCCCGGGAGCCGCGGCTACGGGCAGGTCGTCTAGCTTTATTCGGATTGGTCGCTTTTCGAGTTCGCCGCCCAAGCCGGCGTAAACCTTCATTAGCTCAGCAATCTCAAGGTGGTCGGCTTCCGAGAGCGTCCCCTTCTCCACGATAAGTCGAACAGCGTGTGACATCCACCCGTATTGCGCGTCGGCCCACTCCGCAATCTCCTTGACCAAAGACATCCGGACTCCTCCATGTTGCTTTACACCGGAGCATATAAGTGCAAACGCAATTCGAAAACAAGGAACACGAAGCCGTTCATTACGCTCACATCGCTTTCACTGTGGAATACGTATTGCCTGGTCGGATTCCAGTACAGCTTCGGCTTCAACTAAGGCATCTACAGCTAGGCCAACCCGCGCTTCTGCGTCAGCAGTAGTTCGTGTCATACCGACCAAGCGGCAAACTGAACGCGCCACATCCTGTCGCGGCGAGCCGCCTGCCTGTTGGAGGACGTGTTTGACTAGCGCCCCAATTTCTTGGAGGCAAATGTCGTTTACGTGGCGACGGGACTCATCAGTGCTTCCCGCTATCCGGAAAATCGACCAAGCATCAGGTTCAGAGCCTGCCGGCCAATAAAAAACCGTCCCGTCTTCTGTCGTGCGAACCAGCGAGCCAGAGATAAGTCGTTTCAGGCGTTCTGTGATTCTTGAGCCAGTGCGCTCCAATCCCCAAGCACGAGCGACCTTTTTGAACAGTAAGGCTTCTGCGATAGGGCCTTCAGTGTCCACAATAAGTTGCAAGTGATGGGCCAATTCTGCTGACGCAGAGTGCTCGTAAAACTTGATTGGGTCCCCGGCGGAAATGCTCGCTTGGGCATACACAGGGGGCGAGAACAATTCGACAGTGGCAGCCGCTGCAATCGGCGCTTCGGTCATTGGCGGCTCATGGAAGTCTATTGGGGTAGCCTTTTCGTCCACAGGCGACTCCTGGTCGGCGGCTGCCAATGGTTCGTCCCGCTCCTCTTCCGAAGCCTCCAACAAGGACTGCAATATCTGTGTGACTTTATGGAGCTCTCGCTCTGGGTCGAGCCACCAGTCGGTCGACCAAATTCGGTGTATCCGCCAACCCAAACTCTCGAGTACGTGTTGTCGAAGGCGGTCACGGTCGCGCGCCGTTGCACCGGAGTGGTACGCGCGTCCATCACACTCTATTCCGACCAGATAGCGCCCTGGTGCACGTGGGTCTACGACAGCCAAGTCAATACGATAGCCTGAGCACCCAACCTGGGGGTGCACAACCCAACCTGCGTTACGGAGCAACTTGATGACTGCCGTTTCGAATGGACTGTCCGGGTCAAGCCCCGTTACTGTGCTCTGGGCTGCGAGTGCACGTGCCCCTCGGATGGCGAACTCAAGGTAGTGTTTTAAGTCACGAACGCCGGCCGCCCGAACGCGAGCCAAGTCAATTTGTTCCGGCAGCAATGTGCTGTAGATGACAACAGCCTCCCGGGCTCGGGAGATGGCCACATTCAGCCGACGATGGCCCCCCTCACCATTTAGGGGGCCAAAGTTCATGGTGATTTTTCCGCTGGAATCGGGGCCGTAGGTAATGGAGAAAAAGATGACGTCACGCTCGTCCCCTTGAACGTTCTCCAGATTCTTGATGAACAACGCCTCATTTGCTCGCCCTGCGATGGCTCGGTCGAGCGCCGTATTTGTGCGCCGACGTTCCTCAAGCAACGTCTCGATGAGAACTTGCTGCGTCTGGTTGAAGGTCACCACACCCAACGTCAGGTGGGTTTTCCGCGGGTTCAGGTAATGTTCTTCAATACCCGCCACGATGGCCTCTGCTTCGGCACGGTTCGTTCTGGTCGCACCGCGGTCGTACACGCCGTGAACTCTCTCGAAGCGGACTGCAATATCGTCTGTGACCGGGGAAGGGAATGTCACCAACTCCGAGTCGTAATAGGTGACGTTGCTAAACGTGATGAGGCTCTCGTGTCGGCTACGGTAGTGCCATTGCAGGCTCAGTCGGTTCATGCCTGCGCCAAGGCACTCGTCAAGAATGCTTTCCAGGTCCTCGACCTGTTCCTCGCCAGTGGAGGCTTCGTCAGGGTCTGTGGATTTGTTGAAGAAATTCGTCGGTGGGAGCTGTTTCGGGTCACCAACCACGGCCAACTGCTTTCCACGGGCGATGACGCCTACGGCATCCCACACCGAGATTTGTGACGCTTCGTCAAAGACCACGAGGTCGAACTGCGAATACCCGGCGTCGAGGTATTGTGAAACCGACAGCGGCGACATCAGGAGACAGGGCTTCAGCTTTGGTAAAAGCGTTGGGAGTGTGCGAACAAGCTGGCGAACGGGGATATGCCCTCGCTGCTTCTGGAGTTCTCGCCGCAGTCGTCCCAACTCGCTCTCGGCACCGACCACCGCACCTGAGGGCGCAGGAATACGCCCGGAAAGCATGGCCGCGATGTATTTTTCTGTCAGCTTCTGGAACTTACTGTCGGCCTGCCGGAACTCGCGGATTTTCTGCTCATGCACTGCACTGGAAAACGACCGCAGGATGGGGTCGTCGCCCATGGTCCGTTTGAGCCACCAGCTTTGGTAGCTAAACTCGAAGTGGTTGGCAACATCACTAAGAGGAATGGCCCCCTCTTCGAGGTTTGCAATCAAGCCTTGCAGCCCGTGAGCAATCGCCGAATCGCGTGCTCCGCGCCATAAGCACCAGGGCTGCAGATAACGTTTTGAGGACTTCCAACCCTCGACGATGCTTTGGATACGTTCCAGGGCACCGTCAGCATTGTCGGCGCCTTGGAGTGGCTCGTTCGCCTTCGCCAGTGTGACCAACGCCTCAAGCTTTTGCCGGAACAACCGCCAGGCGTCACGGTATTCCAAGAGGGCTCGGCCTGCCGTCCCCCCCGGAGACAGCAAGGCGCGATTCTCAGCCACGAGCGGCTGGAGCGTTTGTCGCAAGGTTATCGCTTGTTGCGGGTCACCCGCCAGCCGAACGACCGCGTCTGCGAAGCGCTTGGCCCAGGCCTCATGGTCACCGATGGCGACCCACTCTGTTTCCAATCCAGCGTACGCGTCCCCAAGCAAGACTTCTGCGTCGGCTTGCATGGATTTCAGAACAACATCTTCCTCGTTGACGTCGACCAATGCGCTCAATGCAGTTTTGACCTGCTCAGGCGAGGGTCGTTTGCCGTCTACGCGGTAGTTTTGCAAATTGGACGTCACTGAGCGCATGGCCAAAGCCGATTTAGGCCACCAAGCGGCTGTGGCGCGCGACCATTCCCTCAGCAAGGCCGCTCCATCCAATTTCGCGAGTTGAGGCGTCCATCCTGAGCCGACGCGGTCCCAGTGACTAGCGCGCGCCAGTCCATGTTTGGCAAGGCTTTGAACCCGGCTGCGTGCCGTCGGGTCGTGAGCCTGCTGCGCTAGGCCCGCAGGGACCTTCGGCGCGGCGAGCAGAATGTCTGCGAGGACGTCCAGACTTGTATAGGCATCAATGCAGAGGCCATTGCCGGGACGCTCAATCAATTTGCCGACCGTGGATGCTTTTTCTCGCAATGTTGTCGCGGCAGCGTCCACAGACTGGCAGGCATCCATCAACTCGTCAGCCCAGGTCGGTGTCCAGTCGGTTTTGCCAACCAACGTCAGAGGATGAGCATCCAAGGAGGTCAGGGCGCCTGCAAGGGCTTCAATGCGTCGCGCCGTCTCTCTGAGCTTGTCCAAATCCTCCCGCGAATGCGCCAGTGCGTCGGTCCACGGCATGACTGCAGCGGGGGCGCCGATGTGACCGATGCAGGTCCCCGTGGCTTCGAAAACAGTTAACCCGTTGGGATACTCGCGGTGCAGTGAGTCGACCAAGCCATTCAACTCTTGACGCAGTTGAGCCAACCGCTCGGCTTCGCGCCCCCAATCGTCGGCGGTGCGCTGACCGCCGACGTCCAGAGATGTGCCCAGTTGCTGGAGCACCTCGGTTTTTTTGGACTTGGAAGAGTGCAGCTCCAAGCAGAAAGGGCCCAAACCAATGTCGTTCAGACGTCGGTGTACAACGGACAGCGCGGCCATTTTTTCCGACACAAAGAGTACCGTCTTACCCTTCCCAAGGCAGTGAGCAATAAGGTTGGTGATGGTCTGGCTCTTGCCGGTGCCTGGCGGCCCTTCAAGAACAAGGTCTCTACCAGCGTCGATAGCGCAGATGGCTTTCAACTGAGAGGAGTCAGAGAGCAGCGGCGCCAGAATGTCCTGGGGACGATGCGTCTGGTCCATGCGTTCGAACTCGCCTTCGACCTTCTCATTCGCGAAGGCCTGGCCTGCGTTTTCAATCAAATGCTTGACGACACGGTTGGTCTTCAATTGCTCGGTTCGGTCTTGCAGGTCCTTCCACATTAGATACTTGGTGAAGGAGAAGATGCCTAGATGGGCTTGCTCCAAAACCTCCCACTTCGGAATCTCCGCCACGGCAAGACGGAACGCCTGAAGCACCTTGGCGACGTCAACGCCCTTCTCGTCCACAGGAAGAGTGTCAAGGCCCGGAATTCGCAGCTCGAAATTGTTCTTGAGCAACTGCAACAACGTGGGATTGATGATGGCTTCGTCGTCATGGCGCGCGAGCCTGAAGCCTGCGCGGACCGATTGGCGCTGCAAAGTGACAGGAATCAGCAGGAGTGGGGCTAGATGAGCGGCCTCTGCCTTCTCCGCCTCGGTCCATCTCAGCAACCCGATTGCCAAATACAAGGTATTGGCACCACCCTCCTCCAGACCCATGCGCGCTGCCGCGTTGATAGCCAAAAGGTGACCATCCAAAGCCTCTGGCGACACACGTGCCAGAAGCTCTCGATTCCCCAGGGCGTCAGTGGCCATGTCGTCAATCGGACTACGGCCAGCACGATTGGAGTGCACCTGGGCCATGCGAGGGTCACTACCGTCCATCAAATTGGGGAGTGGCCGGATTCGAAACTCTCTTCCTTCCGAAAGAGCGTCTTCCAACTGCGCCAAACTTGGTGCCACGAATTGCAAAGTGGCCTTGGTAGGCTTGAAGTTGAGCAACTTGTTCCGAAGGGTGAGGTCCAGAAGCTTGGACTTCCACTTCGCGAGCCGGCCTTCGGGGGTGTCATCGTTTGACAGGTCAAGCGGGATAAGCGTACTGGCATCAAGTGGGGGTAAGTCCGGCGTTATCTCGATGGCTTCAGCTTGTTCTTCCTCATGTTCCGCCTCAGCACGCTTTATCCCCGTGTTGCGCGAGGGAAGCGGCTTAATTTGTACTTCGCGCGCACGTCGGATATCGACCGCGTAGCGGAAAGTGTCGTCCTCCAGCAGGTGGGCTTGCCCCTGCTCCATCGCAATACGTAGAGAGGGTCGATGGCTGTGGTGCTGAGCGACACCTGTGGTTTCGAAAACCAGGAACTCGCCGCTGTCTACGCGCTTGCGAACGGCCTGCACGTCGTCCGATAGTGGGTCGGGGAAACAAACAGCATGCAACCAGACACCGACCCAGGCATGGCCGTCCTTGATAAGGATGGCCGGGCGCAGGCCCGCTTGCTCGAAGCAAGAGGCAAAAAGCATTGCCAAATCGAGGCAAGTGGCAACCCGACTTTCCAGAATTCGGTCAGGTGTGCGTATCTTCTGTCCATCCGCACCGAACGAGGCGGGTGGCTCAGCGTATTGCAGGCCTTCGGCCGCCACGGTACTGTAGATGGCGGATATCTGCTTCCAGACCACGTCTCGACTTTTGGACTGGTAGCCGCTCATGGAGAGCTCGCTATGGCTTGACCGCAGCAGCTTGGATGCCTTGCCGACCAGAATATCGACGGCGGGGTTGTTCGGCATGCAAAAGGCCGCCAAGAGCTCAGGCAGGGCGCGGGTGCCGGCCCATTGGTCGTAAGCCAAGACCTCGATTGGCTGAGACACGTGCGAAAGCTCAGAAGACCCTGACACCGCTGAAACGGAAATACTCGCTCGCACCGTCTCTTGCAGGTCCGATAAGTAGGCGTGGTCTGGCCGCAGGTCCACGGGAGATAGCAGTCGTGTCTCGGTTGGATTTAGCCGGTCAAAACGTAGTTTGGTTCCCTCCGCAAAGCGCGGATTGCAATTGATTAGGACTTCGACGTTCTCGATGGCCTCGCTCCCCTGATTGGTCAAGCGAAGGGACCTGATGACCGGAACGGCGTTTTGGATGGAGGCATACCCCAGGGTAGGGTCGGATTCGACTTCGATGAGCAGCCCTGAAGCGCTTGACTGGAGCATGTCTGAAGCCCAAGTGCTGGGCTCTTCAGCGACTGGCTGCTGCGGGGCTAAGTCAATATCCTTGCGGTCCAAATAATCCATTGGCGTGGAACTCCCTTATGTCACATGGATTTTGAGGGAACAGTCGGCGTTCTGGGGGAAAAGGCTACCACTCGACATGAATTTTCTAAGGCTCGCCGCAAAGCACCATAAAACCGGAAGCTGCGGCGGCGTCTAAATCAAGTGTCGATGGACGGTTGAGTACTTCGACTTTCGGAAGCTTTGCGGCCATCGAAGTAGGCGTGGTAAACCTTGTAGACCGGGAAAAAGATATCTCGAATTTCTCTTCCATCGACAAGGAAGTGAGTCACGCCTAGCGAATCACCGGCCCTTCCAAATCCCGCCCTAAACCCCTGGAGAATGTTAGTCCGCGCAGTCAGGCTGTCAGATGTGTAGTGCTTCGCGCTATTACAGAGCTCACGAACAATCCTGTACTCAGGCATTTCATGCAGCCCGGCGTGTAGCTTCTCTTCCTCAGAGAGGTCTGCCTCTGGCTTGCCCTTGTATGACTCATACCCGTCAGGGCAAATCCATTCCCTTAAGTGGTACAGCGGAAAGATGACATCAAATATCCCGTCCTCTGACGGTTTGGCACAAAAGCCGTCAAGGCTACGCGCCAGCTTTTCGAATAAACGTGCGGAGGTATTAACTGAGTAGATTCCGGCCATGTCATTCTGAATGAGGAATTCGGAAACACAGCTTATACCGAGCCAGCCGCGCGAAAGGCAGTTATGGCCTATTTTCCTAAAATCGAGGCCGCTTCATTTAGTGGATGGGCCCATTGGCAAGCCAACCAGAAAGAGGAAACGGCTGGCCGCCCCATCAGTTACTGTGAGTTTGTGGAGCGCACCGTCATCGAATTCTTGCCGCATCTGCGACCACAAGACTAGAAATCGTCAATGCCGAAAAAACCTAAATCTTGGCGAATTGACTGATGACGCGCTTTCGCCGTTCAACGTAAGGTCGCATCGACCGTCAGGCACGACGAGATTTCTGTCATTTTGTAGTGGCGAGCTTCATGTTCCCGACCAACATATGGTTTTCATAGTCAGTGCCCTGGATTTCCATTCTGACAATTTCTACGTTCATTTTGGCGTCCCCATCCTTGGTAAAGATGCTGGCCTCGGGGAACCCTGAGTCCGTTCGGAGTGAAACTAGATAGAAGCCTATCTCACTCGCCCGCCCGACAAGATGCTCATTCATTAGAGCGACAATTTTGCTTTGCCAAGTGATGAGTCCTTGATAGTCAGTTTGCGTCAACTGCTTCGATGACTGAATTGACCTAATCGTTCCACGGTGAAGAGCTTCCCCGCATTCTGCATATAGTTTCTTGAACTCGGAAAATGTCAACGCATTCTCTATCGAGTTCGCGTTGATGGCCCATCCGTTAGACGTCTTTATTCTCTCGGCACTCTGAGGAAAGCAGTGGGGATGATGCCGTTCTAGCAGCCTCATTATTTTCTCTGCATTCCACTCTCTGAGGGCGGCTTGGGTTTGAAACTGTGGTAAATCGCCATGCAGTTGAAGACTGCCCAACGCAATCAATTCACAAACTTGGCGAAACTGAAGATATACATACTCCCGCGCGAATGGGAGAGGAAGACCAAGATTGCCATTGCAAGCTTGTGCGACAAGGTCAATCCGTGTCGCAAGTTCGTGCATCAATGGCAGGTATCTACCAAGAGCATCTTTTGCAGAAAAGGGCACGGCATTCACGGCCATCTGGTTAGTTCTATTTTTCATTTTTTCGATACCAGTGAATTGCTCACTCAGACGACGATTGGACATCTTAAGAGTCACTACCAACAATCATCGTTTTATAGATGACGGTTCGTTTTTCCTGAGCCAGCTCCGGCGATATTAGATTGGGTTTTTAGCGTTTTCTTGAACCAATCTCACATTTTCAGGTCACTAAGGCAATGTATACAACACAAGGGTCACCGAGAATTCCAACGAGCACTTAAATTTTGCTTAGTTCATTTATTTACTGAATATTTATAATTTCCCCAAAGTCATTACTCGAAGATACCTGGACTGAGAAGCATAAATTGAGAAATCTATCAATTCAAGTATCTTGGAAGTCGAAATCTAAATAACGAGCGCAATCAAAAATACTCTGACAAGATTTTTAATTGTTGCTCAAACAACCCATTTGACAAATTACCTGTTAATGCCTAGGGTGGCTACTCGGGTCGATGCAACATCGACTTTTGTTCGTTATTTGATACGTCAGTACTAGCCTGCGGTCACTCCGCCAGGGCCTACCCCGCCTTTTTTGAGAAGGTACGAATAGGGGCAGGCGATGAAACAGCTCTGGTTTGGCACGAATCCGCGGCGCGGCACGGTTCAGCGCCGATGCGCGTGTAGGTTTTTACTCGAGCGATACCGTCGCTGCCCTTTTAGCTCACCGACGATTGCGCAAAGAGGTCGAACGGAACCACTTGCCGTTGACCATGCAGTCAGCCTTGCGGTTTATCTGCGCCAGCGACTCTCTGCTTTAAATGATGTCAAACATGGCCGCGCGGTATTCATAGCGGCCATCGCACGACAGCGTCTCCGCCGCAATCAACACCTCTGCGAGGCGGCTCGCCCCGTCACACAACCATTGCCCTCGAGTCTGCGGGGCAGGCGCCGCCCCCCAACAGCCCCCCGGATTCATTCGCGCACTCCAACTAGACAACAGGCTTATATCGCTCCTTTCGGGCTTATACGGCTGATTGCCAAAGGTAAGCGCTACACGTCCTCAGAACGCAACTTTTATGAGGACAGCTTGCAAAAAAATAACTCAGCCCCCCATGTCGATAGCCAGCTACTTACGCTGATGTCAGGAGATGCGCGATGAGAACGCCCCCAACCTACGGCGTTCGCAGCCGCCGTAACGCGTCCGAATCGGGTATCCGGCACACGGCCCGCACTTATGGCAAAGCCCGAATCGGCACCTATGCGACCAAAGCCGGCGGCCACATCACTGTCGACTCCGATGCGGAACGCTTAGTAGCGCACATCCTCAGCATCGACCCGCGTGTACAAAGCTTCACGCCACAGCCATTTACCGTCGACTTGGTCGGTCAGCGATTGCTATTCACTCGCGAAGAAGTCGCCGAGGCGCGAAAAACGCGTGGCGAGCGCAAGGGCGACGCAGAGTACACCCCGGATTTCGCCACAGTCCAAGCCGATGGTCTGCAGTGCGCCTACGAAATCAAACTCGAGCGATACGAGGGCGATGCGGCGTACTGGGCCAAAGTCGAACGTGCCAAGCACATCATGGACGCGTACTGCTACCCCCTATTTGCAGTCGTGGTGCCTACAGATGAACGTCATCCCGTTCTGGTCAACGCCCAGCTCCTCAAGCCCGCGCTCAGCCGCACCCAGGCCGTATTGAGCCCGGACCTCATCCAAAGGGTCGAACACTATTGCGCATCGGGCACGGTACTACAGCGCGACCTCTGCACCGACCTCCACATTCCTGCGGGGCTGATTCCCCCGTTGCTGGTCACCGGTGTACTGCAAGCGGACCTGGTCCAACAGCCCATCTGCGCCAACCTGGAACTATCGGCCGCTTACGGTGACCTCCAGCATCTCTGCTTGATAGAACGACTCATCTCTGATGAGCGCTACCTTGAGGAGCCTCGGCCATGATGACGGACCTGCGCACCGGCGACAGGTTAGCGCGACCGAGCCAACCCGAGAGTTACTGGGAAGTGCTGGATGGCCGCGTTCGCGCGGGCACCATCCACGTTTTCGACGCTGGCAAACGCGAAGCCCGGTACGTCGATGACGCTCGTATTCGAGCCGGGATTTCAGACGGCAGTCTGGTTCTGCATCGAAAAGGCATGCCCCGCGTGGGCGTCTCAGCCCAATACGACGACCGGGCACTGCACGCCCGAACTCGACTGTTGCACGATGCACTACGCCGTATCGCTGCCATACAAGCGCAGCTGGACGTATCGTTTGACGCCGCCGCGACAAGGGCCCGAGACGAGTACGACAAAGAGCCGACTGACGACCACGGGGCCATCCCATTTCCATCCCGCGCCACACTGTATCGAGCGCGCGAGAAACAGCAACTTGGACTACCAATTCTCAAGGGCGACAAAAACAAAGGTAATAGCACGCCACGGTACCCGAACACACTGGTGGAATTCATCCAAGGCGTCATCAAGGACGAGTACCTGGTCACAGAGTCGAAATGGACGGCCACGGACCTGACTGCATACGTCAATCGAGAAGCGCGCCGCCGCGGCCTGCACGAGGCGCACCACAACATCAGCCGCAAATTTGTCGTCAGCGTGATTCAACACCTGACGGTCGACGCAGAGTACGACCGGATGGACCCACTCAACCGCGTCGCGGGCAAGTCGTTTGCCAAAAAGCGCATCCGAGCCGCACTCCCGTTTTCACGCATCGAGCAGGACGCGCTGCATCTGCCTTTCGTAGTGCGCACGCCGCATGGCATTGCGCGCTCTGTCTATGTGGTGTTAGCCATTGATGTGTGCACCGGCTATCCGGTCGGGTGGCGCCTGGTCCTTGGGACACCACGCGAAATGGATTCGCTGCAGTGTCTGGAAATGTATTTGACACCGGCCAAGGAAGCCCGATTCAAGGCGCTCGGCATAGCCCACGCAATGAACATTTATGGCACCCCATGGCAAGTCATCTTTGACAACGGCCCCGAGACCAAAGGCGGACGCATCGTGCGCTTGGAAGCATTGGGCATGGACGTCAAACATTGCAAGGCCAAAGAAGCGCAGGGAAAGCCTTTCATCGAGCGACTCAACAAGTCACTCAAGGACGCCTTACAGCGTCTGCCCGGCTGTACGCGGGTTGACGGCAAAGACGGACAGCGAGACCCAGAGGCTCTGGGCGACGAACTGATGCACATCGACGTGCTGGAAAAGTGGATTGTCCGCTGGCTCTATGAGACCTGGGCCAACACGCCGCTGGCGCGTTTGCGCTGGGACGAGCTATTGGTCGACACCGTCAAAGGCAAAACGCCACTGGAACGCTTGCAGCATTTGACCGAGGAGATGGGGCACCCCATCACCTTGCCACCAGCCCGCCGAGAGTGGATGGCTACGCTTTTCGAGCACAAGCCCTGCAAGCTAAGCGCCAAAACCGGCATCACGGTGGAGCATGGCTTTCGTTACAAAGGAGACGCCATCTCCTACCTGCTAAGCAAGTACGGTGACCACGCGCAATTGCATGTGGTCTACAACCCCGACGATTTCCGTCAAGTCTACGTGTATGAGTCTGATGACTTGCCACTGGTCACGCTGACCCACGAGCACGTCCGAGCCGACTCGCCGGCATGGACTTTTACTGAGGCCAAAGCCCGATTCGACGCAGGCCTGAAGGATTGGGAACAGCCTGCCGAAATGACAAGATTTACGGACGACCTGGACGAAGCCGTGACCGCCAAGTCCCGCAAACCGAAGCAAAAAGCCAAATCGCGTGGAAAGCGGGAAGAGGACCAGGCGACGGTGCGCCGCGCCAAGGACCACGCAGCGGTGTCGCGAACCTTTGCACGACCGCTGTCGACTGAAGCACCGCTTGGACCGACTCCCACGAGCCTTCCGTCCCCAGCCACCCAAGAACTTCAACCGGCGGTCGTCTACGACGACGCGCCACAAATGACCATCGTCAACCGAGCCACGGGAGAAAAACTGCTATGACCCCTATCCAACCAATCCCAAACTTGTGGCGTGACATCGAAAGCTGCGAACTGCCTCACCCGATGTTCATGAAACACGCCCAGGCACTTCAACAATACGTCGAGGATGCTCTCGCTGGTTGTGAGCCGAAGGTCACCCGCGTGCCTGGCCCGAGTGGGGTCGGCAAGTCGTCTTTGATTGCGACACTCGCGCGTGCCTATCCGATGACCCGTGTCAACGGACGTTTACAAGCCCCCGTCCTGATTGTCAGGGTCCCGTCGTTGGCAACAGAGAAACAACTTCCGGCCTGCGTCCTGGAGTCCCTCGGTCTGACGGTGCCTGGCTCGCAGACAGGTCGAGCGTTGCTCACGATGATGCTGGAGCAGCTGAAGCTGGCGGGCACGCGGATGGTGATTTTTGATGAAATCTCTCATCTGGTCGACGAAGGCTCGCGCGTTCCGCCGCGCGCCGCCAGCGACTGGCTCAAGTCTTTGCTTGACCGCGCCAGGGTCGCCTTGATGATGTGTGGTATTCCGCGATTGGAACGGTTGTTTTCCTCGAACGAGCAATTGAGACGCCGCTCTCGTCCAAAGCGAGAATTCTTACCCTACGACGCCTGCGACGCCGAGCAAATGAAGGCCTACATCGCATGCGTCACGAGTTACGCGCGCATGTTCTCAGCCGCCGGCTACCCCATTTCCGTGCCACCGCGCGTGTTGACTCAGCAGACCTACTTGCTGACCGGCGGACTTATTGGCGTGCTCTCGGATTTCATGCGTGAGCTTGCGAGGCGAGTGACCAGGGATGCGCCGCGTGCTGTCACCTATACCGACTGCCAGATGGTGCTCGAAGAAGTCAGCCATGCAGGCTCACCCCACCTTTTAGCATTCCAAGATTCTGCTGCCGAAGACATGGACGTGCCCGCGGCAGCTCTGAAACAGGCTTACGTCCACGTCCTGACCACGAACTCAACGCAGGTCCCCATGCGCAAGAAGTCGGGAGGGAAATAATGGGTCTCATCATCACGCATGCACCACACCCCGAAGAATCGGGGTTGGGCTACTACCGCCGGCTGGCGGCGGACAACGCGCTTTTTGGATGGCGCAACTTGGCCGCAACAGCGGGCGTCGAGCCCAGTCGCCGGGCCTTGCTCACACGCACAGACGACGTCGCTCGGAATCTCGGCTTGAATTCTGGGTGGACAGAATCAGCCTGCAAGCAAGACGAACTTTGCCGCAGCTGGGGGCGACTTCATCGAGCCCAATCCGATGCTGTGTGCCCAGCTTGTTTAGCGGAGTCGCCTTACTTGCGGCACCATTGGGAACACGCTTATGTCACTGCGTGCCCGACCCACCGCATCCGATTGGTCGACAGATGCAATGCATGCGAGCAAAAGCTCACACCGGCACGGCTCTATATTGGGCTATGCGCGTGCGGCCATGACTTACGAAACCTTCCTCAGACGTCAGCAACGCATGCACAGCTATGGTTATCTACGCTGCTTGGAGGTCGGGGGAGGTCGTCTAGTAACCTGAAGCCGGTGTTTGATGAAGTTGACACCCATGTACTGACGAAGGTCGTCCGAACGTTGTGCCTGCGCGGCGACCCGGCAAAGCCCGCATTGCCACGTGGCGCTTCTCACCCCAAATCGGTCGACGAAGCCATCGTGTTTCTCGCGCCCCTGGAAGCCTTGCTGAGCGACTGGCCCCGGGGGTTGCGCGAGCATGTCGAACAACGGCTCGCGGCCGGAAACAAAGAGGCCCGCACGCTGAACACGCAGTTGGGTGATTGGTACATCAGCCTACGCAAGGCTTGCCAAGGGACATCGCTCGAACCATTTCTTCAAGTCATCATCGACGTTGCCGCCGAAAAATCCGAATGCGTGCTGGGGCTGGACTCCGCCAAAGCCATGGCCGAAGATGCCACCCGGCATGTGCGGGCATCGGACGCCGCCAAGGCCATTGGCATCAGCGTGTCCCGGCTTCATGACGCGATACATCTCGGCGAATGCGCACATCGCGTTCGGCGTATGGGAACCCGTGGTCAGGTCTACGAAGTGTCGTGCGACGAAGTCAAACGCATCCAGCAACACCGCGCCCAATGGATTTCTGACAGCAAGGCCTGCGAGCTGGCGGGTATCACGCCTGCTGTACTCGAGAGAATGAAAGCGGCCGGGGTGATTTGCTCAGATATTCGCTGGCGCGAAGACCTGATGAAAGGTGGTCCAGTGGAGCAGCAATCTTTGCTGGATTTGCATGAACGTGTGGGTCAATCGGCGACTCCCGCTGCGGCAAAAGAGGGGACCACACTCACGTGGTCTGAATTTACAAGCCGGCGTCTGGGTGACAAGAGTGCCATTGCATCGTTGATGCAAGCCATCGCGTGCGGTGAAGTGACCGCGGTCACACGGGCTCGAACACTGGGTGACATGTCTTTCTTCATGTCAGATGTATCGCAGTATTTCGGGACCCCTTTACTCGAGTCAGGCATGTCGATTCAGCAACTATCCAAGGCAACCGGTTGGAAATGGGAGTCCATTTCACATTGGATGGACGAGGGCCTGCTCGCCTGCGAGTCGATTCAACTGCGTGGTCAACCCTGCCGTGTGGTCTTACCGCACCAGTTGCTGGCGTTCCGTCAGAACTACATCCCACTGGCAGACCTGGCTCGCGCCATGGACAAAAAGTCATCCACTTTGTCGCTCGCGTTGTTCAGTGTCGAGCTCTTGGGCGCGAAGCGACTACCTGACGGTGCTTTGCGCGGTGCGTTGATTCGTATCGCCGACTTGGGGCGACTCGCAGTGATTGGCGCGAAAGCCGGACATGACCTGTTTGTACCGGCAGCGTGATTGCCACGATTGCTGTCAACAGGTGACAGTCATCCGTGGCGCGCCGCAGAAATATTCCGCCAGAGGTGAGGAAATTGAGGGTCTGACAATACTGCTCGGGATACTGGACTCGACATGATGCAAAACATCTAACGCAGTAAGCTGATTTCCATTTCTAAGGACGTGTTATGGCTGACACCATTCCAGACGACTTTCCACGTGGTGGGCACGAAGGGGTTGTTCCGGGGGCAGTGCCGAAATACGTCGCCCGAGAAACCCAGCAGGGAAAATTTGTTGTCGGGCTAACGGAGGAAGAACTACAAAGCCGATACATTGACTGCTGCAGCCTCACGCGCGGGATGACAAGCTACTGCGAAAACAAGCTTCGGGAGAACCCCACATGGTCAACACAGTTCCTACTGGACCGCACCGGCTTGAAGATTGCGTCCGAAGGATGGGGGTACACAGACGACGAGATTACGTGGGTGCTCAAACGCCTTTCTGTTGCGCTAAAACTTGAGTGGGAGCCTGGTCGCTGGCGAGAGCTGGTGGTCACAGCAGCCATCAACGGCTTAGCGCATTACTCCCCCCGCTGAGCAAGATTGGATGGGGGGTTGCGGACAACCCTGCTTGGCTTCAATGAAATCAGCCTTGCGAGGGATTTCGCGAGTGGTTTTGGGCAAAAACGCATTTTGTGCGCGGGCCGCTGTTCCCCTGCCGTCACATCCCGTTTTCCTGCACGTACTTAGTGCTTCAAATTAGGCAGATATGTACGTAGTGCCGCAAAACCCTTGAACGATATGAGCAACTCGATTTGGTGAGCCACTAGCCGTATGGATACTGCACTCGCCCCCACACCTCGCAAACTGGTCTTCTTGGACTTCGATGATGTGCTATGCCTGAATGCGCCGTACGGTGGCTACGACGTCGTGGCGCCCGACCCGCCGCCGGACCTGTATGAACGACTGTTTGCCCCATCGTGCGCGGACCTGCTGCGGCAAATCAACACTGCCCATGCCCCCCAGTACATCATCACCACGTCATGGTTGCGATTCCTGGAAAAGGCAGGCATGACCACGTTGCTGCACAAGACGGGTCTGGGTTTCGTGGCGCAAGGATTTCATCCACAGTGGGAGGTCACGCAGAACGCACGGGAAACGCGCGCAACGGCCATCGAACGATGGCTCTCGGCATATTCGACAGGGGAACGATTTGTGATTCTCGATGACACCATAAGCGGGACAGGACTGCTGAAATCACCCAGGTTAAAAAGGCACGTGGTCTTTTGCGAAGTGAACCGTGGACTGACGTCCGCGCACCTCGACACCGTCAAGGGGATACTGGATAGAAAGGGCACTCATGGCGGACCCTCTCACTAACGTGACCGCGAGTTTGGCCGAGGTCCGGCAAGCCCCGGCTTCCGTTCTCAGAGCTGCGCGTTACCGTCCGGTCGCGGTGATGCGCCGTAACCAAGTCACCTTCTACATGTTGGAGCCACGCTAGTTTGAGTTGATGATGGACGAGCTGGCCGGCCACCTGTCCATCTTCCATGCCGAAGTCGAGCTCAATCGCACGCTTGTGGGATTCGGACAGTCTGGGATGAGGAACCAAAACCAACGGGACGATTGTGTTCCATTCCGAGTCTTTCGCCAGGTCGGCTAGGGTTGGTACCGGAGCAGCGACACCACCTGTCGCATCCCTTGACCAGAATGCAAGGCATAACGCACTTCCGGAAAGGGACCGAAATGTTTGGCTGGCTGCTCATGAGCGCGTGCATCCTACTCACTGAAACCCTTTCATATAGATGGGGAGGTTCTCTCTGGGCGCAGTTTTTGGCAGCCCTAACGACGGCGGCTGTGGTCATGTGCATGGGGCTTGTCTACGCCTTTATCGTGGAAAAAACCAAATCGAAGAAGCTTGAGTGCCCTCACCAAATCAACGTGCACGTGCTGGTCCCGCCTGGGTCTGTTCTTACCCCTTCTCCTTTGCCGTCCCCTAAGGCCACGGCGAATGAAACAAATGGCTTACATTTCCGAAGGCCCTTTAGTACCGTCCCTCCGTGGACCTCCTACCAGGGCTCCCAACAGTCGACTCACGTTAGCTTTACCGTCACGAAGAATCAAAAAAGTAAGGAAAAGAGATGATGCTAGGACTCGCGAAAGGTGCAGCAGGATTGGCCGCCGGAGCCGCACTGCCCAGTATGACCAAAGCTATCTACAGCCTTTACGGCATGACCGGCTCCATCAACACCTTTGTGGATGGTCATATCGACCAGCTAAAGAACTCGAAGAACCAGACGGCTTCTCAAACAGGGGCCATCCTGGAGGGCGCGAAGTTCGGGTTTGGTTTGGGCTATCTCAGCTCGGTCATCGTCATCGCAGTCGGCCAGCATCTGCTCGGCAACACTCTCTCGGCAGTTGGCACCTTAGTGTCGGCCACCACGATGTCCAATCCAATTGCGATGACGTGTGCGGCAGTGGGCGCCATCTACTACGGTTGGCGTGCACTGGAGCCTGCCCAGCAGAATGCTATCGTGGACAGCGTGACCCGTGGGTTAGAGCTGGGCGCACAGCTCATCAAATCCGTTATCGATTTTCTGATTACGCAAACCAAAGAGCTGGTTAGTTCTCAAACCGCGAGCGAGTTCAAGAAGCAGGTAATGGACTACGCCGACGCCGTCACCAAGGCGCTGAACGAAGCCGCTGGCAAAGTGGGAAATCTGATGGTCGAAGCCTCCGGCAAAGCGAACGACCTCCGCCAGGTCGCAGGCAGCGCGGCGACTGCGGCTGTTGAGAGCACCACTGTTGCGTTGAAATCGGCGGCTAACTCCGCATCCGATGCGCTCCGGGTCGCCTATGAGAAGACGGGGCGAGCCGCCACCAATCTCGCGGGTTCTGCAAAGAAGACCTTGGGCTGGAACAAGCCAGAAGAGCCGGCCGCCTCCAAAGACCAGCCCTCGGTCTAGGGTTCCCTGATTCGATTGGTCGATGGTCGCGACGCCTTGTGCTCACGACCCATTTCATGCCGCGTTCGCGCGTAGCACCACCATCAAACATGCCATCTGCGAATCACGATACCTTGGTGCACCGGCTGGTGGCCATCCTCAGTAAGCTGAATCAGGGGGAGGCGTTAGAACCTAAAGCGCTGGCGCTTGAATTCAACGTCAGCTTGCGCACCATTCAGCGAGACCTCCACGAGCGCTTCCTGTATTTGCCACTCGAACAGAGCGAAGGCAAGTTCCGACTGCATCCGTCGTTCCTTGGAAAACTCACGCTCAAGGACGTGCATCACTTCGCGGCACTGGCCGGTGTCAAGGGCTTGTTTCCTGGACTCTCCGAAGAGTTTCTGCGCGACATCTTCCACAACCGCGTCCACGATAGCCTGATGGTCAAAGGCCATCATTACGAGGACTTGCGCGGCAAGGAACAGGACTTTAAGACGGTCGAGAAAGCCATCGCCGACCACCTTGAGGTGTCCTTCGAATACCCCGTGGAAGCTGGATTGAAGCCCTATGTGGTGGAACCCTACAAACTCGTCAACAACAAAGGTGTGTGGTACCTGGCGGCCAAGCACCACGAGAAGCTCAAGACCTTTTCCTTCACCAAGTTGGAGCGCATCACAGTAGGTGCCACCACCTTCATTCCAGACGCATCGGTGGATGCTCGACTCGCCCAGGAGGATGGCATCTGGCTGAGCGCGAACCCCATCGATGTGGTGCTCAAAATCAACCCGTCGGTCGCAGGCTATTTCAAACGCCGAACCCTGGTCGCCAACCAGCACATTACCCGCGAGTTCCCGGATGGCAGCATCCTCCTGGAGGCCAGAGTCGGTCACCCCAACCAGGTCATGCCCATCGTTCGATATTGGATTCCGAACATCCAGATTGTCAGCCCTCCGGGCCTTCAAGACGAGCTTGAACAGACCCTGCGTGATTACCTCTCCATTTCAAAAGACTGAGACCACGGACATGCCACTTCCACAAAACCTGCGCAGAGCAGTCCTCATTTTCTTGGCCGTCATCGTCCTAGCGGCCAGTTGGTTCACTCCCGTCACAGACCGGGCACGGACAGAAGTGGAAGGCGGCTTGCAGCGTGCGCTGACAGTCTTCGCAGCGGCCCGTGCGCTCGGTGCAGTCGTATCGGTTGCCCAACACACGCAGGTGGAGGTTTCGGCTGTGGGCGTGGTCGGCGTGGCGCTTGCGCCAGGCCAGATTCTGCAGCCCTTAGACCACCTTCTCGACCAGTTCGCCGAAGTCATGCTGTTCGCCAGCGTCTCGTTTGGCGTTCAACTGTTGCTGCTCAAGATTGGCACACATTGGGTCGTGTCCACGCTGGTGACCGTCGCTGTGGTCGGAATGGTCCTTGCACGTTGGCGAGATGCAAACTCTGCCTCGCGTTGGTTGCAACCCCTGGTGGTGGTTCTACTGGTGATTCGTTTCGCCGTCCCCGTTTCCGCCATCGGGAACGAAGCACTCTACCGTTGGTTCATGGCCGACGAGCTCCATCAGGAGCTCAGTACTCTTCAAACACCGTCGACAGAGAGCGTGTTGAAGGAGCCCCTCGCCGACCGCGCGATGAGTTCGTTGGCCCGCCTCAAGGAATGGGCAAGCAAATTCTCAGACCCTAAATCTCAATACGAAGACATTCTCAAGTCAGCAACGGGCTGGTCCAACGCCATCGTCAAGTTGATTGGCTATTTTGTCGCACAGACGGTCTTGTTCCCTATCGCGTTCCTTGGGCTCATCTGGGTACTGGCTCGTGTTGGGGTTCGCGCAGTGCTTCCCGTTACCACCAGCTAATTTCCGCAGAGTCGCCCGTCGGCGCTGCCCTGAAAAAACGGCGCGGATTCAGTCCGCGAGAGAGGTCATTGGAGTAGGCGTTCTCGGCCTGCGCAAAGACCGACCTCACTCGATGTGAGCAACAAAGTACATGCGACACCACCTGTCGTCCGTGGGTCGAATACTCCTCCCTCATTCAACTTTTGGGAGAAGCACCTATGTTTTGGCTCACACTGACATTCGCAGGTTGGGCGGTGGCCTTGGTGAAGCTGGGGACCTACATTGTTTGGCTGGGCTTCGCGAAGACCCTCTTAAAGGTAGGTCTCCTCATCTTGCTCGTGCCGGCCATCGTCTTCATTGGCCAGATGAACCGCAAATCTCAAAATTGACGCGGGGGCATAGAGCGATGACCGCGACACTCCTGTTTGTGCTTTTGGCCGTATCCACAACTGGCTCCATCCCAACTTACCTGGAGGTCAAGACATTTGACGCAGGAGAGACCTGCGAACGGATAGCCGCGCAGCTGAACACACTGGAGACAACGACCCGCTACCGCTGTGAAACCGCAGTTGTTCCCGATAACCTCCGCGGCAAGATATTCCAGTGATGGGGAGCCCGCACCGTTTACACAAACTATCGAACGCGCCTGCTCATGGAACTATGGTTTCTGGAAGCAGTAGAAGCTCGGACGTAACTATGTGCTCGGCACGAATCCCGGCATCAAGGCCTCGACTTCCGCACGGTTCCTGAGTGCAATTTGTTGCGCCTCGGGCTTGGAGGATTCGGCCAGTTCAAGGCGAAGGTGGCGTAGCGCGTAGAAGAGAAATGCTTGCCGGCAATGAAACTCCACTTGGCCATTTTCCATGCCGAAGTCGAGCTCAATCGCGCGCTTGTGGGATTCGGACAGTCTGGGGTGAGGAACCAATACCAACGGAACAATGGTGTGCCATTCGGCGTCTTCCGCCGGGTCGGCTAGGCCAGGCCCTGTCCCGCTGACCTCCAACATGCGCGCGATGACGAAGTCGCGAAACTCCTTGCGGGTATGACAGAAAGCACGAGCGTGCCAGCGGAACCCGTCATGGGCCAGGGCATGAGGCGTAATTGCGCGCAATGTGGGCTGCGGACGTGTCATGGACTGATATTGCACGCGTATAGCAGTCCCTTCCCTGATGGCGCGCAAAAGTGCGAGTAGAACATCAGTCCGAAAATTCCGACTGGGTGTTGGTAGCGTTGCCACCGGGGGGGCCCAGGCCAGAAAGCTGCTTTCTTCGGCCTGCAGTCCTGCACTGTTTTCCAGTAGCTCGTTCAGGAATCGACCCGCATCACTCGAGGGATAGAGTGGCTGGAATTCAGGAGGAGCGGTGTAGACCCGAGAACTGCGGTCATACACGAGGTTGCCTGGTGCCAGGCTGGTGTACTTGGCGATGTCCAGCGAAGCTTGAGGTACGGATATCCCGAAAAACTCCATGAGGTCACTGCGGTTAAGTCGACCGTCCCAGCGCAGGCGGAAATCTATGAACTCCAAACGGCGGTCTTGGCTCCACCGTCCAGAGGAGCGACCAGGGGCTTGTTCCGCTTTAACTGATGGCTTGGCGTCTGGCTGTTTCATTCCGCGATTGTCTCACGAGTACAAAAACTAGATGAGAATAATAAATAGACGCGAATAATAAATAGATGTATGCTAACGACGTTGGTCAACAACCTTGGAGGTCTCTGTGGGAGAAGTCAGCAGGTTTGACGTTGTCGGGGAAATGGCATGAAAGCACTTCGTGGTGCGGCCGCCCTCCGCAATCTTCGTGAGCAGCCCCTTTGGCGTTTGCTGGCAGCCAACAAGGGGCCTGTTGTAATCGCCTTGCTGCAGTCCTTGTTTGTGGAGTCCGAACAAACGCTTCCAAGTTCAGTGCTCCACGAACGATTGACCCGCGATATCGAGGCGCTACGGGCTGTTGGGGAAGAGCTTCCGCAAACACCGCAGGCCTATGTTGCAGAGTGGCTCAGCCAGGGATGGTTGACTCGTCGATTTCCTGCGGGGGCGTCTGAGGAGGAGTACGAGCTGTCGGTGGACGCACTAACCGCTCTGCGCTTTGTGACAGGACTCTTGAAGCCGCGTAGCACGGCGACCGAGAGCCGGCTCTCCGTTGTGATTCACCAGTTGTCACGTCTGGCGGAGGAAACCGACACCAATCCGCAATCGCGATTGGCGGCTTTGCGCGCCGAGCGAGACCGCATTGACCGGGCGATTGCGGAAGTCGAACGCGGTGGGGTCAAAGCGCTTGCCCCAGACCGGGCGGTAGAGCGGGCGCGCGAAGTCATCGCCCTGGCGCAAGAACTTGCAGCCGACTTTCGAAGCGTTCGTGATGAATTCGAGAGGTTGAACCGAGGTCTTCGTCAGAGTTTGATGGAGAACGAAGGGAGCCGCGGCGATGTGTTGGAGCAGCTTTTTGCAGGAGTTGACCTCATTGGTGAAAGCGATGCAGGTCGAACCTTTCATGCGTTCTGGCGGTTGCTGACCGATAGCGAACAGGCCGCGACGCTGCGCGAGTCGTTGGATGAGGTGACAGGCCGCCCCTTCGCACGACAGTTGGAATCGCAGGAGCGCAAGTTCTTGTTGGGGCTGACGGGGGGCTTGTTGAACGAGGGACGAGGGGTGCACGATGTACTGCAGCATTTCGCGCGTAGCCTCAAAAGCTTTGTCCAGAGCCGGGAATTCCTCGAGCACCGACGACTACATGGCCTTCTCAAAGCGGCGACACAGGCTGCGCTGAGCGCCAAAGACGAGGTGCGACCAAACGAGCAGGTGGGCTTCGAGCTCATGCAGTCCAGCAGCCGAATACGGTCCGTGTCGCAGTGGGCGATGTATGACCCGGCTGAGCGAGTGACCGACTCCTCGATGCAGGCGGCGGAGCCGTCTGAATTGGACCTCGAAACGGTGAGCGAGCTGGTTCGACAATCGGAAATCGACTTTCGAACGCTCAAGGCCCACGTACGGGCTATCTTGGACCGTCAGTCTCAGGTTTCCATCGCGCAGGTGCTTGCGGAGTACCCCGCGGAGCAGGGTCTGGGAAGTGTTGTCGGCTATGTCGCCTTGGGTTCCAAGCATGGGGAAGTGACCGACGGGACAGAGCTAGTGGTCTGGGCAGGGAACGACGAGGTGCAGCGCCGCGCCAAGGTTCCCACCATCTATTTCATGAGGGAGCGTTATCTTGAACTCGTTGACTGACATGATGGATGAGTCTCCTGTAGACGACGCAGGGGAGGACTCCCCCGTTGCCGAAGCTGCCACCTTCCTAGGGGATACGGGGACGTTGCCCATCGACACCCGACGGGTCCTGGTTCAACTTCTTCTGGGGCCCTCCGTGGATGCCCGGCGTCAATCGAAGCTGTGGCCGGTACTGTTGCGCGATGAGGCAGCCATCCGTTCGCGGTTGCATGACTTTTTTCTTGAAGTCGTCATCGACCACGAGCAGAAGGTCGCTTTCACAAGGCAAGTCGTTTCTGAAGAGCTGGATGTTCCCATCTTGCTACGTAAAGCTTCACTTACATTCCTGGAAACGGCACTACTGCTTTTCCTGCGGCAGCGGCTGACCCAGGCCGATGCGCAGGGAGAGCGGGCGGTCGTCTCGCTCGAAGACATGCAAGAACATCTGGCGGTGTTCGAAAAAGAGAATAACCCCGACCACGCCAAGTTCGGTCGGCAGGTCATCAATGCCGTCGACAAGGCGAAGACGTTGAGCTTGTTGCAGTCCATTCGCGGGTCGGGGGAACGCTACGAGGTCTCGCCAACACTCAAGCTCCTGTTCTCCGCGGAGGAAATTCAGGAACTCACGCGGACGTATGCCACGTTGGTTACCTCCCGTCGAGAAGCGGGTACCACTGGGGCATCTGGTGGCGAAGACAACGTCCAGACGGTGCAAGATGAGGAGGATGCTCAATGAACCCGTTTGCTCAAGCCGAACTGCTGGGGGGTAGCAGTGACCAGTTTCGCCTCACGCGAATTCAGACATTCAATTGGGGGACGTTCTCAAACGTCTTCGATTTCCCCATCCCAAAAGAGGGCTACCTCTTCGTCGGCCCTTCGGGTTCTGGCAAGTCCACTGTCCTGGATGCACATGCTGCACTTCTGACGCCTCCGAAGTGGGTGGATTTCAACGTTGCGGCACGCGAGGCCGAGCGCAATGGTCGGGACCGCAGCGTCATGACCTACCTCCGTGGGGCGTGGGCGCAGCAGACTGGCGAGGCCGGCGATTATGTGTCGCAGTACTTGCGTAGCGGGACGACGTGGTCTGCCATCGCGGAGACTTACCGTGATGAACTAGGGCGTGTCGTGGTGCTTGCACAAGTGCTGTGGGTGAAGGGGAACTCGACCGCGTCTGGTGATGCCAAGCGGGTGTACCTGACGCTTGAACGGGAGTTTGATGTTCAGGAGCTGGAGTTCTTCGCGAAGAACGAATTCGATGCGCGCCGTTTCAAACACGACTTGCCTGATGCCAAGGTGCATACGGAGTTCAGCGCTTACCAAGAACGCTTCCGCCGACTGCTGGGAATCGAGAACGAGCGCGCATTGCGCTTGTTGCACAAGACGCAGTCCGCCAAGAACCTGGGCGACCTCAACGTGTTCTTGCGGGACTTCATGTTGGACGAGCCCGAAACCTTCGGCATCGCCACCAGCCTGGTCAATGAATTCGGGGAGCTCAATGAGGCGCACCAAGAAGTCGTCGCAGCTCGTAAACAAATTAAGACGCTGGTGCCGGCGCGCGAAGAATACGGGGAGCTTGACCGGGTAAAACTTGAGAGCAATGGCCTGCGGGCCATACAGACCGCCATTGACCAATATCGAGAACACCGGCGCAAGCTTCTTCTCGACGAGCGTATTGCCGAACTCGAAGTCGACAGGGAGGGCTCAAGACAGGAGACCTTGCGTCTCGCGTCCATTGTGGAGAACGAGTTCCAGAAGCTGACGGACCTTCAACGGCAGAGACTCAACATGGGAGCCGATGTTCTTGCTCGGCTTGAAGGTGACATCAAGGCCGCCGAAACCGAAAAGCCAATCCGCATCGGCAAGCGCGACCTGGCGGCAGCAGCATGCAAAGCCATGGGATGGGCCGTTCCTGATTCAGTGGTGTGGTTTGTCCAGCGTGTCGAAGCTGCCAAGCAACGGGTTTTGAATGCCCGCGACTTGAAGAACGAGGTCGAAGAACGGAAGGACGGTGTCAAGGATGAGCTGCGTCGGGCAAATGAGAGTTTCCTGAAGGTCGTCGCAGAGGTCAAGGCGCTTGAGCGCCAGAAATCAAACTTGCCAGCAAGGTTGGTCGACTTGCGGGAACGCATGGCTTTGGACCTCTCGATTCCCGAAGAGAAGCTGCCGTTTGTCGGCGAATTGGTCGAGGTCCGAGCCGAAGAGACGGAGTGGCGCGGGGCCATCGAACGTGTCCTGGGTGGCTTCGCTCGTTCCATCCTTGTGGACGAGAAGCACTACCCTGCGGTATCGACCTACCTGAATGAACGCAACATCGGCGAGCGGCTGGTGTACTTCCGAACCATTCCCCAGACCTCGGGGCGCACACCAGGCCCCCACTCCTTGGTGCGCAAGCTCAACATGGCATCGGGTAGTTTCGGGGACTGGGTCCGGGAGGAGCTCAAGCATTCCTTCGACTTCGAGTGCGCCGACACACTGCAGGCGTTCCGCAATGCTTCGCGCGCAGTCACCCGCGAGGGACAGGTCAAGCACAGCACCATGCGGCATGAGAAGAATGACCGCCACTCGGTCAACGACCGCAATCAGTGGGTCTTGGGCTTCGACAACAAGGAAAAGTTGGTAATTTTCAAACAGCAGGCCATGGAAATCGGTGGCCGTATCAGTGAACTCGAAGAGACCGTTCGCAAGATTGGGAAAGAGGAAGATGCCCAACAGGAACAGATACTGCACTGTCAAAATCTGTCGAATCTGACTTGGAACGATGTAGACGTCGGGTCTCTGTTGACGCACATCAACGACCTGACCATCCGCTTGAGGGCTGAGCGTGAAGCTCGTCCAGACCTTGCAGCGTTGAACGACCGCATTGGAAAGCAAGAAGATGCATATTCCAAAGCTGCTGATAAGAAGAGCGCTGAGGACGGCAACGGGAAGTCTATTTCTGCTGATATCAATCGTTTCAGAGGGAAGCTGGACGAATTAGCAAAGCTGTGGCCGACTTCTGAACGTCCGCCGGCCTTCGCCGAGCAAATTGCAGTCCGGTACAAGACCACGGGGAAAGAAGTCACCCTGGAGAGCCTCGACCATGTCACCAACTTGGTTGAGCGCGGCCTGAACTCGGAATTGCGGACACTGGAAAGTCGGATGTCGGACCTTCGCAATTCCATCGTTCAGCGTTTTGCAAATTTCAACCGGGAGTGGGCTGCCGTTGCTGGCGGCCTTGATGCGACGCTCGAAAGTGCCGACGACTATATGGCAAAGCTCAAGCGGCTGGAGGACGACAACCTGCCCGCGTTCGAGGACCGGTTCTTCAGCCTTCTACGGGAGCAGAGCGACCAGAATCTTACGTTGCTCGCCACGAAGCTGGACGAGGAGCGCTCAGCCATTCGGTCTCGCATGGAGCTCGTCAATGAAAGTCTGCGAACGGCGCCGTTCAATCCGGGGACGCACCTCGTCATCGACACGACCGACAAGGCCATCGAGGATGTGCGCTTGTTCCGTGCGAGCCTCAAGGATTCACTCAGCCACTCGTTCTCAAACGACCGCGACTTGGCAGAGAAGCGCTTCAAAGCGTTGGCTGACCTCGTAAAACGTCTCGCGAGCCAGGAAACCGTCGACAAGAACTGGCGAAATCTTGTGCTCGACGTGCGGCAACACGTCGAGTTCGTTGCTCGCGAACTGGACGAGGACGACCTGGAGGTCGAGGTCTACCGCAGTGGCGCAGGGAAGTCGGGTGGACAGCGCCAGAAACTCGCCGCAACCTGTTTGGCGGCAGCGCTTCGATACCAGCTTGGCGGGCAGGACAGGGCACTTCCCAGCTACTCGACCGTTGTGCTGGATGAGGCCTTCGACAAGGCCGATGCGGAGTTCACGGCCATGGCCATGAACATCTTCAAAACCTTCGGATTTCAGATGATTGTGGCCACACCGCTGAAGTCCGTGATGACACTTGAGCCATTCATTGGCGGCGCATGCTTTGTGCACATCAAGGACCGCAAGAAGTCGGCGGTCATCCCCATCGAATACGACAGTGAGTCTCATCGACTGAAACTGACCCAGGACCTGCGCAATGTCGAAGAAACTACTGTCTCCTGAGGCCGCGCGCGATTTTTTGGTTCGCCGCTTTAACAACCAGCATCAGAACTGGTTGGCTGGGGACGGAACTTGGCCACTGGTTGTGACGCTGGGAGTTCCAACCGATAAGGATATCGCGGAGGATGCTTCCGCAGTCAGGGCATGGGCGGCCGCTTGGCAGTCACGGACTGGACCAGGAGAAGTTCTGTTCGAAGAACGGCAGTTTGCAAGGTTCGGAAAGCACCGCCTACCCAGTCGGCTGAGCTTTGAAAGCGCTGCTGTCGTGGCGGCTGCGGTTGGTCAGTCCAGGCGATGGGAGATTGCCAGCGAGCGATATCAACGGATGTTGAGCCGATGGCCTGTGCTGACAAAGGGCAATGCCTTGGCTTCTCGGTTCGATGTGCTCGCGGACTATTCTGCCGAGGACTTTGAACGCTTGCAGACCCTGATTGCATGGTTGACCGCAAATCCGGCGTCAGGACTGTATCTACGGCAACTCCCGGTAGAGGGGCTGGATACAAAGTGGTTGGAGAAGCGTACAGGCTTGGTCGCTGGTCTTCTTCGCGCGATAAGCGGCACTGGGGATGATGGCGGCGACCTCCATGCGTTGGTTGGTCTCAAAAAGCCGGCTCATCGAGTTCGCATTCGATTGCTCTGTCCTACGCTGCGCAGCATTGTTGGGGGCTTGGGTGATATTGAAGCACCGGTAGACGAGCTAGGTAGATTGCCGATTTCGCCTGCGTCAGTCGTGATTGTCGAGAACCTCGAAACAGGGCTGGCGCTTCCCGATGTTGCAAACACTGTGCTCGTCATGAAGCTCGGAAATGCGGTGAGTGCACTAGGTGCACTTCCCTGGTTGCAGGAGGCTGACGTTGTGTATTGGGGAGACATTGACTCCCATGGTTTTGCAATTTTGGACCGCGCCCGCAAGGCGGTTCCCCAGATTCGGTCCATTCTGATGGATGAGGCGACGCTTCTGGCACATCGACCGCTTTGGGTCCAGGAATCGGCGTTGTGTGCCAACATGGCCTTCGACGGGTTGACTCCAGAGGAAAAATCACTTTATGAGCACCTACGCGCGGGCACCTGGGGTGGCCGTGTGCGACTTGAACAGGAGCGGCTGGAATGGGCTGGCTCGTTGAAGGCATTGATGGAGGCCCTTGCCCTCCCCAGACTCCAGGCATATAGTCTAAAGACCGCCAGTTCGGAAAAGCATACCGCCTAGGTATGCGTCACATCCCCCGTTACGAGTGATGGGAGAACCTCGCTCCCGACGTCCATAGGTGCGGGTCACCTCCGCAGTGGCAGGGTGAGATTTCTCAGCTTATGCTGCTAGACTTTCTCACTTTTGCTTCCCAAATGCGTCTAAGTGTTTGATTTCAAAAGACGGGGATTCTCAGATTATGGGTCTCCCTACATTTGTTTGTAGCTAGACGCATAAGCTGAGAATTTGAGAGCCATAAGTTGAGAAACTTATGGCTCTTTTGCGTTGGATAGGCAGAAGCGAAACCGTACTTCGAGGATGGGCGAAACTTCCGCAGTCGGCCAAAAGCTGCCTCCGTGAGGATGGGCCAGATTGCGGGACTCGCCACCACTTCATGAACCAGAATGGAGAGCCAGTGAACTCAAGCGACCGGAAGATGAAAGAAGTGGCGTTCCTTGAAATTGCTCGTGGCTTACGGCCCGACCTTTTCCCTGCGGGTCTCGAACAGGATGGGGAAGGTGAAAATCCCGATATCGTGGTGACAAGCAGTGAGTGGTCCTACGGTGTAGAAATAACTGAAATGGTCGATGAGGCAGAAAGAGCGCAAGAAGATGTGAGAGGGAAAGTTTGCGCCCTCGCTAGAAACCTTTGTAGCTGTGGCCTTGGCTACAGCATCGCAGTCGAGTTTCGTAGGGAACATTTCATTGGCCCTACGAGTGCGCGAAGGGAGTTGGCCTCTATGCTGGCTACGGCTGTTTCGACGGAAATTGCACGTCACCCCTCGGGAATTAAGTGGAAAGCAGAAATCGAAGTTCAACCGCCCCTATTGCGAGCATGTGTACGTCGACTATACGTGCACTATTTACCCCAGTTGCAGGGAACAAGCTGGTATTCGCAGGAAGGTTGGAGTGTGGGCCCTCTGTCGCCGAGCGACGTAAGACAGCGGCTTGGCGCAAAGAAAAAAAAAGACTTCAAGCCTACAAGCTGCGAGCAAAGCGGCAGTCTTTGCTTTTTGTGCTCTCAGGGGACTCAGGCTCCGAATCTGCCTACATCCCTGAGATAACCCGGCAGGCGATATACAAAACAGACTTTGACCATGTCGCGATTCTTGACCTGCTGAACAGCGAAGTTTTCCCCCTCAATATTGAGCCGCTCAACTAAGACGGTTGCCCTGCTGTCGCTAGCTCCGGACAGCCGCTGTAGGCAAGCGTGAGTGTCGCAGTTGGGCCTCAAGCTGCCTTTCCCCTCTACAAAGCGGTTTCTCACCCGGGGCCCAACCGCATCACTCAATCTTGATGCCACGGTCCTTCACCAACCTGGACCACTTCAGGCTTTCGTTGTCGATGAAGGTGGCGAAGTCCTGGCTGCTGCCACCGCCGAACTCATTGCTCTGACTCAGGATGCGGTCTTTCACTTCAGGGTGCTCCATGGCCTTGGCGAAGGCTGCCTGTAGCTTCGCCACAATTGCTGGCGGTGTGCCCTTCGGCGCGACATAGCCCATCCAATTGGAGACAGTGACTTGTGGATAGCCAGCCTCGGTGAAGGTTGGCACATCCGGCATGGACGACAAGCGTTTCGCTGACGTCACCGCAATCGGCCGAATCTTCCCGGCCTGAATGGACGGCAACGCAGCTCCGGTCTGCTCAAACATCATGTCGACCTGGCCTGCCAACAAAGCCGTGGCGGCCGGGCCACCGCCTTTGAACGGAACACCCACCATGTCGATGCCAGCCGCACTTTCAAAGAGCTCGGCCGAAAGATGGTGCGCGCCGCCGGGGCCGGCGTTGGCAATGTTTAATGAGCCGGGTTTGGCTTTCGCGGCCGCCACCACATCGGCAATCGTTTTAAAGGGTTTGTCGGCCGGTACCGAGAGCACCAGGGGGCTCTTCTCCAGCAAGATGATGGGTACCAAGGTCTTAGGGTCGAAGTTCACCTTGGGGTAAATCCAGGGGTTCACGGCCAACGGGCCGAAGCTGCCCATGGCGATGGTGTAGCCGTCGGGCGCGGCGCGGGTCAGCAATTCGATGCCTATGTTGCCCGAGGCACCGGGTCGGTTGTCAACAATGACAGGCTGCTTCAGGATGTCGCCCAACTGCTTGGCCACCAAACGTGTCTTGACGTCGGTGTTGCCACCGGCCGCAAACGGAACAATGATGGTCACGGTCTTGCTCGGGAAGCTGGCAACGGCCTCCTGTGCAGAGGTTCCGACGCTCACTGTCGCGGTGATGGCTGCCATTGCCAGGGCAGGGGCTGCACGATTAAAAGCTTGTTTGAACATGTTGTCTCCTCGGTGAATAAAAATGAGGCAAAAGAAGGCCTTGCCGCCTCTGACGAGCGGCTTCCAAAACACGCTTGGTTGGTGCTTACTCGGCGACGATGTGTGCCGACTCCACAATCTTTGAATACTTGGCGGTCTCGACCGCGATGAAGTCCTTGAACTGCTTCTGCGTCATGGGCGCAGGCTCGCCGCCCTGGTCTTCCAGACGCTTGACGAGTTCGGGGTCGCGCAGCGCTTCGGTGACAGCCGCGTTCAGCTTGGCTTGCACCGCAGGCGGCGTAGAGGCGGGGGCAAACAGACCGAACCAGTTTTCCAGGCTGTAAGAAGCCACCGGCGCGTACTCGGCAATCGCCGGTACGTCGGGCGCAAAGCTCGCGCGTTTGGCGGACGTCACGCCCAGCACCTTGACCCGGTTGCCTTTGATGAACGGCGCAGCGCCAGCCATGCTCACAAAGGTGATGTCGACGTTGCCGGAAGCCACGTCGACCAACTGTCCTGACGAGCCCTTGTACGGCACGTGGTTCATCTTGATGCCGGCCAGCGACTGCAGCAGTTCGCCATTCAAGTGCTGTGGGTTGCCCACGCCGCTGGTGGCATAACTCAGCTTGCCGGGATTCTTCTTGGCGTAGGCCACCAGTTCTTCTATGTTCTTCGCGGGCAGGTTGGGCGAGGTCACCAGCACGTTGGGTACCCGTGTCACCAGCGTGATCGGCGCCAGGTCTTTCTCGGGCGCGTATTGCATCCGGCCCTTGTAGACCAACGGATTGATGGCTGTTTCACCCGCACTGCCAAGAAGCAGTGTGTAGCCGTCGCCCTTGGCTTTGGCCACCGCGTTGGCGCCCAACATACCGCTGGCACCGGGTTTGTTGTCGATGACCACCGACTGCCCCAAAGAGACGCGCAGCTTGTCGGCCAGCAGGCGGGCAATGGCGTCCACACCGCCGCCAGCGGTGAAGGGCACCACCACCGTAATCGTCTTGGATGGGTAGTCCTGGGCAAGGGCTGGGAACGCCAGGAAGGCTGCCGAAAGCAACAGCGTTTTGCGAAAGGTGGTCATGAAGTCTCCAAAAGTAGCGGCCGAAAAGCCTCCCTGAATTAGCTCAGGGTTTGCGCTAGATTGCATTTTATGAATTCAATATGCAAAATACGACCTATGGAAAACACCAATGCCTATCCAACCAGTGCGTTCCGCCTGGCGGGACAAGAATTTCGCTACTCAGACTTGCCCGCACTGTTCAGCGCTAGGCTGCAAGAATTGCCCGTGGTGCTGCGCCACCTGCTGGAGAACGTGTTGCGCAACACCCAGGGTGCAGAACGCCAGGCGGCCGTTGACGCGCTGTTTGCATGGCTAGACACCGGCACCAGCGAGGCGGAGATTGCATTTCAGCCGGGTCGGGTATTGATGCACGACACCACCAGCACCCCCGCACTAGTCGATATCGCAGCCATGCGAGATGCACTGTCCGAAGCGGGCGTCGACCCTATGGTGTTGAACCCCGGGCTGCCGGTTGATGTGTCGGTTGACCACTCCTTGGCGGTGGAAGCGTTCGCGCAAAAAGATGCGTCAACGGCCAACCTGCAAATCGAGATTCGGCGCAACGCCGAGCGTTACCGCTTTCTGCGCTGGGCCTCGAAGTCGCTAGCCCGTGTGCGGGTACACCCGCCAGGCACCGGCATCATGCACACCATCAATTTGGAGCAACTGGCGACCGTGGTGACCACCGAGCAACGCGATGGTGTCACCTGGGCCGTGCCCGACCAAATGATTGGCACGGACAGCCACACACCCATGGTGAACGGCATTGGCGTCTTGGGTTGGGGCGTGGGCGGGCTGGAAGCGCAGACCGTGATGTTCGGCATGCCGACCATGCTGCGCGTGCCGGATGTCATCGGTGTGCGGCTCACAGGCGCGTTGCAGCCGGGTGTGTTGGCCACGGACCTGGCCCTGACCGCCACCCAACGTTTGCGCGCGATTGGGGTGTCGGGTGAGTTTGTTGAATACTTTGGGCCCGGCGTGTCTACATTAACCGCCGGTGAGCGCTCGGTGGTCAGCAACATGGCGCCCGAATACGGTGCCACCACGGGTTATTTCCCGGTGGACCATCACACCCTGGCCTACCTGCGCGGCACGGGCCGTAGCGAGGCGCACATTGCCTTTGTCGAGACTTACTGTCGGCGTACCGGTTTCTGGTTCGACCCCGAAGCCAACCCACGCTACACACGTGTCATCGACATCGACCTGAGCAGCATCGGCATGCACATTGCCGGGCCGCGTCGGCCACAGGATTTGATGGACTACGGCGACAGTGCCAAGGCCCTGGCGGAAGTGAACTTCATCGCCAAGGCGCACGGGCCATTGCCCAAGCACGCCGTGGCGATTGCGGCCATCACCAGCTGCACCAACACCAGTGACCCGGCATTGTTGATTGCGGCTGGCCTGGTGGCGCGCAAGGCGCGAGCCTTGGGTTTGAAGGTGCCGCATTGGGTCAAGACCTCCTTGGGGCCTGGTTCGCCCGCCGCAGCCAGCTACCTGGCGCGTGCGGGCTTGCTCGACGACCTGGAAGCCGTGGGCTTCGGCATCGTGGGTTACGGCTGCACCACCTGCATTGGTAACTCCGGCCCGTTGACCGCACCGGTCAAAGCGGCACAAGAAGCCGGTGAAACCAAGGCTGTGGCCATCCTGTCCGGCAACCGCAATTTTCCGGGGCGGGTACACCCAGACATTGAACTGAGCTTCATCATGTCGCCGCCATTGGTCATTGCCTTTGGTTTGGCGGGCGACGCCGCGCGCAATCTGCGTGAAGAGCCGGTCCAAACCACGGCAGAGGGGCGCCGTGTTTTCCTCCAGGATTTGTGGCCCACCCGAGAGGAGATTGCCCTGCATCTGGCGTTGAGTGCCGACCCGGCAGACTACCAAAAGGACTTTGCTGTCGCCAGCCAAAACCCCTTGTGGTTTGCCCTCAAGGCACCGGACACCGCATTGTTCCCCTGGGACCCCAAGTCGACAGCGCTGCGGCGCCCGCCGTTTGCCGCCGTCGACGAGGGCAGCCAATTGGGGCACTACGCCGCCTATCCGCTGCTCATTGTTGGTGACGACATCACCACCGACCATATTTCTCCAGCGAGCGCCATTCCACCGGATAGCCTGGTAGCCGACTTCCTGGTCGCACGCGGCGATGACCGCAACGACCTCAACGTGTTCGCCTCACGCCGTGGCAACTGGGAAGTGATGATGCGCGCGGCCTTCCACAACAAGACGCTGAAGAACCTGTTGGCCCCTGGTGTGCCGGTGGCCCACACACTGCATGTGCCCAGCGGCGAAGTGCAAGCGATTTGGGACGTGGCGCAGCGTTACCGCGATGCGGGTCAGTCGGTGGTGATGGTGGCGGGAGAGCGCTACGGCACCGGCTCGTCACGCGACTGGGCGGCCAAGGGGCAACGGCTCTTGGGCATTCGCGCGGTATTGGCCATGAGCTTCGAGCGCATCCACCGCTCCAACCTCATAGGCATGGGCATTCTGCCGCTGCGCTTCCCGGCAGGTGTGGGACCGCAAAGCTTGCAATTGCAGCCCGGCGACCGCATCGAGGTGTTTGCCCCGGCAGATGCACTTTCTCCCCGCTGTGCCATCAGCGTGCAGGTGTTGCGTGCCAATGGCGCCGTGGACGTGTTTCAAGCCACGGCGGCGGTGGAAACACAGTTGGAAGTCGCGCTGTTGCGCAGCGGTGGCGTCATCCCGCTGATTCTGGGCCAGACCATCGCAGAACATGCGGTTGGTCGCCAGTTGCAAGCATCCTGAGCGTTACGAGCCAGACCGAGATTCGAGACCAAGATGGAAGTGCAGATGCGTGGCGCGGGTTTGCTGGATGGGACAATCTCTCCCATGAAAGCTCCTGCCCCTATATCTGCCCAAATCGTTGCGTTGATTCAAAACGAGGATTGGCCCGTCGGTACCCATTTGCGCGCGCAGGCCTTGGCCGACCGCTTGCGCGTATCGCGCTCGCCGGTGAACGAGGCGCTGCAGTTGCTGGAGGACAAAGGGGTTGTGCTGCGCGAGCGCAACCGGGGTTACTTCCTGGCCAAGGCTACGGCCCAATTGCCACCCGAGCTTTTGCAGGAAGTTGGCGTCAGCGAGGCCGATGTCACCAGCACGGCTTATTTCAAGATTGCCGAAGACCGGCTGCAGGGGCGTTTGCCCGACACCTTCTCCGAAGCCTCGCTGAAGACCCGCTACCAGCTCACGCCGGCACAACTCACGGCGGTGCTCACGCGTATTGCGCAAGAAGGCTGGGCCGAGCGCAAGCCCGGTTATGGCTGGGAGTTCTCGTCCATGTTGACGACGCCCGACAGTCTGCTGAAGTCTTATCGCTTGCGTCTGGCACTCGAGCCAGCCGCATTGCTGGAGCCTGGCTACCGGCTCGACAAACAGGTGCTTGCGCGTTGCCGCGCCGCCGAGATGCATCTGCTGCACGGCGGTATTGAAACCGCCACCGCAGACGAATTACATGACCGTGGTGTGTTGTTCCACGAGTCCCTGGTGGAGGCCTCGGGCAATGCGTTTTTCATCGACACCATTCGGCGCGTCAACCGCGTGCGCCGCTTGCTGTCCTACCGTTCCATGCGCGACCGCACGCGCTACGTCGAGCACTGCCAGCAGCACCTGGCGGTGTTGCAACTGCTGGAGCAAGAGCGCAACGAAGAAGCGTCTGCCGCCATGCGTGAGCATTTGGGCAGCACGTTGCGCAACCTGGGCCGCATCAGCGACATCTTGCAGCCGGGGTCGAACACGTCTCCCCCTAACCCACCACCAACTTAGTGCCTCATCGGCAAACCAACACCATGTCTGTGACACCCGAACTCCTGCACACTCTTGCGCCCACCGGCAAACTGCGCGCGGCCATCAACGTCGGCAACCCCCTCCTGGCCAACCTGGGCAAGGACGGCAAAGCGTTTGGGGTATCGATTGATTTGGCGCACGGCTTTGCGCGTTTGCTGGGGCTGGAGGTGGAGTTGGTGGTGTTCGATGCCGCTGGCAAATCGGTTGAAGCGGTGACGGCGGAACAGGCCGACTTTGGCTTCTTTGCGGTCGACCCTGTGCGCGGCGCAGGCATAACCTTCACGGCTCCCTATGTCCTGATAGAAGGGGCCTATCTGGTCAAAGACGGCTCGCCGCTGAAGGACAACACCGAAGTCGACCGGGACGGGCATAGGGTCGTGGTTGGCAAAGGCAGTGCCTATGACCTGTATCTCACACGTGAACTGAAGCGCGCCGAGATTCTGCGTTCACCGACTTCACCCACCGTGGTCGATACCTTTATCGAGCAAGGCGCCGAGGTCGCCGCCGGTGTGAAGCAGCAGCTCGAAGCGGATGCGCAGCGTGTGCCCGGCTTGCGCTTGCTGCCAGGCCGCTTCATGGTCATTCAGCAGGCCATGGGGCTACCCAAGGGTCGCGGTGAAGCCGCCGCCGCAGTACTGCGGCAGTATGTGGAAGACATGAAGGCCAGCGGATTTATTGCAGACGCTTTGGTGCGCCATGGCATTCAAGGCGCGTCGGTGGCGCCCGCACAGGCATGAGCAGCGCGCCCGCAGCCCAGCCCTCCGTCGTGTATGCCTACGTCGGCTCGCGCACCACGCGCGAACGTAATGCACGTGGGGAAGGCATCAGCGTCTTTCGAGTCAATGCCCACGACGGCGGCCTGGCCCTGGTCCAGCTTGTGCAGGACCTGGTCAACCCATCGTACTTGTGCCTGAACACATCGGGCCGTCGGCTTTACAGCGTGCACGGCGACGGCCATGAGGTCAGTGTTTTTGCCGTGTCTCCGCATGATGGCACATTGCAGTTCATGCAGCGGCAGGTCTGTGGCGGGCTCAATCCCGTACACCTTGTGTTGGACCCGACGGAGAGGTTTCTTGTCGTCTCCGACCATCTGGGTGACAAAGGTGGCAGCTTGGTTGTGCTGCCCGTACACAACGACGGCCGCTTAGGGACTGTTCGGCAGCGTGTGTCTTTGCCCGGTGCGCCGGGCCCACACCGCAAAGAACAACCACACGCCAAACCTCACTTCAATCCCTTTGACCCAAGCGGGCGCTTTGTGGTGGTGCCCGACAAAGGTTTGGACCGGGTGTTCGTTTTTCGGTTTGCAGATGGGCAACTCACGCCTGCGGAAAGCCCATGGATGGTGTGCCGGGAAGGCGCAGGCCCACGCCATGTGGCATTCCATCCCACGGCACCATTTGCCTATGTCATCAACGAACTGGACTCCTCCGTCTTGGCTTGCCGATTTGATGACACGACCGGCACACTGCAAGCATTGCAGGTCCTGTCCTCTTTGCCAGACACCTATGTCGGCAACAGCCGAGCATCAGAGATTGCCATTTCACACGATGGACGTACCTTGTACGCCTCCAACCGTGGCCTCGACAGCATTGCGGTGTTTCGCATTGACGTGGAAACGGGAAGGCTTAGCTTTGTTGAAGCCATTTCTTCTAACGGTCAAACGCCTCGCTTCTTTGCGCTAGCGCCTGATGGTGCGTTTATGTATGTGTTGAACGAAGACAGTGACAGCATCGTCAGCTTCGCCGTCGATGCGACGACAGGGACGTTGCATCCACCACAGAAATCCGTTGGCTGCGGCAGCCCGGTGTGCATGGTTTTCTCGACCGTTTCAGCTTAGAGAGGTACGAATTCAGAGCTCGCCAATAAAAATCTGGTTTTGGCCGAATGTAGAAGCCTGGTCGAATCGGAGGTAGCCGTTTCCACGATGCCTGTTTCGCCTAGCTGGTTCGAGGCAGCGGTTTACAACAACACTGTTCAAAGAACCTCGCCAGCCCCCCTGAGCCGACTCGATGTTCGGTAGTGCAGCTCCATTTCGCCGGCAACAACTTCCAGCCGCTGATGCTGCCCCACCCGGGCCGCAATTCTCATGGCGCCTGCGGCAACCACAGCTTGCCGGCAATCGTCATGGCTCGCGGCCAGTTCGGCACGGGCCCACCAGGTGATGGCACGCAGCCAGCAATGACGAGGCAGTTGGTTGACGATTTCCAGGCAGGCCTGATGGTGTCTACAGGCATCAACCAGCTTGCCATCCCGTATCGCCGCGATACAACTGACAAACAGCAAAAGCACCGTCCCAATCAGCGCCGTGCGTCGCTCTGGCAACTGCGAATACCATTGGTTTGAGGCGGTTTGGGCTGCGGCGACCAGTTTCACGAGCTTGGCCCCGTCTCCCCAATCCTGGTGCTGGCGCACGAGCTTAGACAAACTCAAAACCTCCAAGAAGCTCGCGTTCACCAAGGGTTGCAGCATGGCCGGGCCACCATGGCTGACCTGCGACAGCATCACCGCGCTTTCCAGCGCATGCGCCGATGCTTGAAAGTCGTTTTCCCAGAATGCGGACACACCCAGGTAGTTCAGCCCCAGCGCATGAACCGCATGGCCTGCGGCCCCATCTTCCAGCAGGGCCAACAGGTCTTCGCGTCCCTGGCGGGCATCAGGCAGCCCCAGGGAGCTGGCGGTGTAGTTCACGACCGAAAGCGCCTCCACAAGCCCGACCGGATTACCCTGCGCACTGAACAACTGCGCGGCCAATGCACTGAAATGAAAACCGCGCTGCAGTTCGAAGTCCATGACCTGGCCGCGGGCCAGCAGCAACATCGATTCCGCACTCAGAGGGTGGTTGTGTTCCTTGAAGCTGCGGGTCAGAACGGCATGGCCCAGCTCAAAACCCTTGTGCAATTCACCTGCGGCCATGGACTGCCGAGCCAGGCCCAGCAACAAATGGTTGACCATCAAAGTGCTCGGTTGCGCGTCCATCGTCCAGCTTTCTCAAAGATCCAAATGTAACAACACCAACCAGTATCGCCCGCCCGAATGTCTTCAAGCTGACGGCCCGGAACGGCGCTTCGGCCGGGCTGACACAGGCCACGGCGGGCGTTGCACCAAGCACCGTCCCGGAGGAACACCCTGGGTGTGAAACGCACGCGTTGTGTGGACATAGCGCCGGAATCGCCGGAATCGCACTTTTGGTAAGTATGCTTATGGACTATGCATTCTTCCCTCTTCAGAGCGGCGGCACGGTCAGGCGCCGCCCTCGTCGCCAGCCTTGTTTTTAGCCTTTCGGCTGCCCACGCATTCGACCACAGGGGCCCCCGCGTTGAGACGTCGGCCTATGCCTCCAGTTTTGCGCAATGCCCTCAATTCTTTGCCGAGGGCCGTCCACCCGTTGTGCAGCGTCAAGCCCAGCAACGCGAGCTGTGCTACGAAGCTTTTGCGGTGCTGCACAACGGCAACACACGCACCCCCCTCTTTGTGGCGCAACGCCTCAGCCGGCAAAGCCTGCAGGCCAATGGTGGCAAGCGCTCGGACACGTTTTTTGCGGACGCCCGCTTGCCCCGAAGTGAGCGGGCCGAGCTAGAGGACTACCGGCGTTCAGGCTACTCCCGCGGCCACATGGCGCCCGCTGGCGACATGCCCTCACCAACGGCCATGGCACAAAGCTTCTCGCTGGCCAATATGGTTCCGCAGAATGCGAACCACAACAGCGGTGCCTGGGCCAAGATTGAGCAGGACACGCGGCGCTACATCCTGCGCGCCCAGGGTGATGTTTATGTCATCACCGGGCCGGTCTTCAGCCGGACCAGCCCGCGCATCGGGCCCAATGGCGTGGCCGTGCCCAGCCACTTGTACAAGCTGGTCTACGACGCCACAAGCCATCGCGCATGGGCCCATTGGCAAGCCAACCAGGAAGGGGAAAAGGCTGGCCGCCCCATCAGCTACCGCGAGCTGGTTGAACGTACGGGCATCGATTTCTTGCCGCATCTGCGGCCGCAGCCGTAAACGCTGCGTGCGGCAGCAAGCGCTAAGGTGGGCCCTTCAAGGCCGGAAGCACCTCCCGAGCAAAAAGCTGCATGCTGGCCAGCGCCGCATCGTTGCCCAGCAGGCCATTGGCATTAAATACACAACGCAGGCTAGCGATACCCGTGCGCTCGCGCAGCGCCGCAATTTGCGCGTGGCAGGCCGCCGGGTCACCATAGATAAATTGCTCACGCAGCGTGCGCGCCACGTCGATAGGCGCAACCTCGCTGGCAGGCACGCCGCGTTTTGCGGCGAAAAACAGTCTGCGCTCATAAAGCCGCGGCCATAACGCGTCCAGCTGGGCCGCAACAGCCTCGGCGCAAGCGCCAATACAAACGTAACGCGCAAGCGAGGAACGTGCACGCAAGCCCGCTGCGGCGTTGCCGGCCAAGGCGTCCAGCTGGCTGAGCTGGCGTTCTTCGGGCGGCTCCAGGCTCAGCAGCAACGGCAGGTTTTGCTTCACCGCAAAACCAATGCTCTCGGGCGTGGAACCCGCAATATAAAGCGGTGGATGCGGCACGCTCAGCAGATGTTCACAGGCCCGCTCGAACCGCTCACGTGTTTCGCTGGGGTCTATCTGCAACGCTTGCAGCGTGGCCGCCTCGGTGCCGCGGCCCAGCCCCACATCCAGACGCCCACCACTTTGAAAGGCCAGCTGGGCCAGTTCCTCGGCCAGCAACAGCGGTTGGTGCAGCGGCAGCACCAGCACCGCTGTGCCAATACGCAGCCGCTCGGTCCTGGCCAACAGCGCGGCCGCCAGCAGCAGTGGCGACGGGTAGGGCCAATTGGCGGCCGACAAGCGGAATTCGCTGAACCACACACCATCAAAACCCCAGCGGTCAGCAGCTTCAAACATCGAGAAAAAAGTGCGCGGGTCGCCTTGTGTCGCGTCACGTGTCCAGCCCGCCAAGTCTATGCGCATCAAGCGGCTCCCTGCTCACCAGATAACACGTGCAGATTGGCGCGCAGCAACACACCGGGTGAAGCCGCGATGCGCTCGAACGCCACCCCGAAGATGTGATCAAGCAAAGGCTCATGGACCAACTCGGCCCCGCCATCGGCCACGATGCCGCCCCGGCCCACCACCACCACACGCTCGAAGTGGCGAAACGCCAGATCCAGATCGTGCATGGCCACCACCACCAGTTGTGTACGCCCACGCCGGGCCAACGTTTCCACCAGCGCCAGCCGGTGCCGCACGTCCAGGTTGGCGCCGGGCTCATCGGCCAGCAACACCGGCGGGTCTGGGGCCAGCACCGTCGCCAGCAGTGCGCGCGCCTGCTCGCCGCCCGACATGGTGGACCAGCGCCGGTGCCGGAACTCGGCCAGCCCCTCGCGTTCCATGACCTGCTCAGCGGTGCTTGTTCGCGACCCCGTGAGCCGCATGCCAAGCAGCTCGGTCAGGGTCAAATCCCAATGTGGTTCAAAGTGCTGCGGCATGAAGCCTATGCTGTGCGCCCGCTCTGCCACCGGCACGCGCGCGATGTCTCGGCCATCCAGCAGCACCTGCCCGCTGTGGGCCGGCAGCAGCCCGGCCAGCAGCGAGAGCAAGCTGGATTTGCCGGCCCCGTTGGGCCCGATGACGGCCACCGAACCACGCGCGGGCAATGCCAGCGACACCTCTGAAAGCACAGTCCACGTTCTGCGGACCAGGCCCAGACCACGCGCTTCCAAGCGCCAGGGTGATGCACTCATGCGCGCAGCCTCCGTGCCAGCAACAGAATGAAGAAGGGCCCCCCAGCCACGGCCGTCACCAGCCCCAGAGGAATTTCTGCCGGCGGCAAAGCAGCACGGGCGATGGCGTCGGCCAGCGTGACCACAATGGCGCCGGTGAGCGCCGAGGCGGGCAGCAACACTCTGTGCAGCGGCCCGACCATCCAGCGTGCAATATGCGGCGCCGCCAAGCCCACAAAGGCCACCAGACCACCATAGGCCACGGCAGCCGCCACCACCAGGGAGCCCACCACCACCGCCCATGGCGTGAAGCGCGCCACGTCCAGCCCAAAACCTTGCGCTGCAGCGCTGCCAAGCCCCAGCAGGTCCAGGCCACGCGCGATCGCGGCTGTGGCCAGCAGGCTGGCCACACACAGCAGGGCCAGCAAACCCAGGCCCGGCCAGGCCGGTGTTTGAATGCCCCCCAGCACCCAGCTCATCACCACCTGCAGGCTCACGGTTTCGTCGGACAGCGCCAGCATCAAAAACGAGCGCAGCGCCCCCAGCATGGCGGCAATCGCCACACCCGCGAGCAGCATGCCTGCGGCATCAAAGGCAGCAGCCACGCGCGACACGGCCAGCACCAACATGGTTGAGCCCCAGGCGCCACCAAAAGCCAGCACCGGCAACAGCCACACTTGTGGCACACCCAGCGGCACCAGCAGCGCCACCGTGGCCCCCAATGCCGCGCCGCCCGAAGCACCCAGCAGATACGGCTCGGCCAGTGGATTGCGAAACACGCCCTGGAACACCGCCCCCGAAAGCCCCAGCAAGGCCCCCACCAGCGCCGCCGCGGCCACACGTGGCAGGCGCCATTGCAGCAGCAAGCGGCTGCGCAGGCTGTCGTCGCCCAAAAGCGCCCGGTAGATGTCGACCGGTGACGCCCATTGATGGCCGGCGCAAGCCGCCAGCACCAAGGCGCAGACCAGCACCGCAAACGCGATCAGCCATGGCCGCCATGGCTGGCCAGAAAAAGAGTTGCAGGCACTTGTAGTCATTGCGGATGAAGAATGTGCGCCAACGCTTCGATGCCATCGATGGTGCGTGGGCCGGGAATCAAGAATTCGCTGCGAGAGACCGTGATGGCCCGGCCCGCACGCACCGCACGCATGTCGCGCCAGCCGGGCTGACGGATCAGTTCCTCAAGAGCGACACGCGTTCCGGCGAACAGCAGCACGTCGGGGTCGGAAGCCAGCACCGCCTCGGGCGACACCTGGGGCACGGCACCTCGGCCGGCCAAGGCAAACCGGCCACCGGCCTTGAGCAAGGCCTCGCCGGTGTAGCTGTCGTCGCGCGCCACCAGCAACATGCCGTTGCCCACACGGCCTGTGACCATCACAAGGCGCGGCGCGGCGCGGCCGGCCACATGCTGCGCCACGGCATCCAGCCGCCGTTGCAGCGATGCGGCCAGCGTGTCGCCGCGTTCCGCCACCCCCGTGGCGCGCGCCACCAGGCGGATGTTGTCCAGCACCTCGCCCACGCTGCGGCTCAGCAGCACCAGCACCGGCACACCGATACGCTCCATAGGCGCCACCAGTTGGTGCGCCGCTTGCCGCGCGGGTGTGACGATGACCAGGTCGGGGCGCTGCGCCACCACCGCATCCACCGAGAAGCCCAGGCGCCCGCCCACCTTGGGCCGCGACAGCACTTCGGGCGGAAAACGCGTGAAGTCCTCAATGCCCACAATGCGCTCCGCCAGGCCAAGCGAGGCCACCAACTCGGTGTTGGACGCAAAGATCGTCACCAGCCGCTGCGGCGCGGCCGGCAGCACCACGTTGCGGCCCAAGGCATCGCGCACCTCGATGGGCGCGGCATACAGCGCATGGGCCCAGACCAGCGCGCCCAGCGCCAGCACCCTCACAAGCCTGCGCAGAGGGCGCGCCCTGCGCAGCATCAGAAGTTCACCAGCATGCCGACCTGCAACGCCCGGCCCGGCATCGAGGTGCCACAGCCGCCGTTCTGGAAGCGTGGGTCGGCGATACACGGCCTCTGATCCAGCGCAATAAAGATCGGGCTGCGGTTGATGTCAAACAGGTTGTCGACCCGTGCGAACAGCTTGACCGACTTGTTGACACGGTAGTCGCCACGCAGATTCCAGGTGGTGAACGCGCCCTTGCGGTGGATAAAGCTGCTGTTGGCTTCGCCCTGTGGGATCAGCAGCGCTTCTTCGGTGTCGTACCACATCGGGCCGCGCAGCAATGCGCCTATCTGCAGGCTCCAGTCGTCGGGCTGTGCACCCGAGCCACGCGCATAACGCATGCCAAACGACGCCTCGTATTTGTACATGCGTTGCACAAAGTCGGTGGCCAAGGTGGTGGCACCCTTGTCCTGCATCTTGAAGTTGTAGTAGCCGTTGGCGAACAGCTTCAGCCGGTGTGGCGTCTTGTCGAAATTCAGCAGCTTGGCGAGATCGGCATCGGCGCTGAGCTCCAGCCCTTGCACCAGGATATCGGCCGTGTTGTTGGCGTAGTCCGAGGTGTTGGTGCTGGCGCCACGCGACACCGTGATGATGCGGTTGGCGATGGTGTTCTGGAACAGCGCCATGTCGATCTGCCCGGCTGGTGCTTGCCAGGTGCCACCGACCTCGATCTGGCGGTTGCTCTCGGGCTTGAGGTTGGGGTTGCCAAAAGTTCGACCACCACCCACGGCGGTGAAATCGGCGCCCAGCTCGCTGGCGGTGGGCGCGCGAAAACCGGTGGAAATGCCGGTGCGCAGGTTCAGCGTCTCTTGTGCGCGCCAGACGGCCCCGGTAGACCAGGTGGTCACTTCGTACGACTGGCTGCCGCCGCGCTGCAGCGCCAGGTTGGGCGTGAGGTCGAAGTCGGTGCTACCCCAGGTGCGGCGTGCGCCGCCGCGCAGCGTCACGCGGTCGTTGAAGAGTTTCTGCGCGTCTTCAAAATACAGCGCGTTGACCTGCTCGGTCTGGTTGTTGTCATAGGGTGCCACCTGGCCACCAGGCCCGCCGGGCATGGCCACACGCACACGGTCCGAGCGCAACCTGCTGTGCTCATAGTCGTAGCCCAGCAGCAGGTCATTGCCCGCGCCCAGCTTGAAGCGCGGCTGCAGGCGTGTGCCCGCGATGTCGAGCTTGCGCAGGTTGTAGTCGCTGCGCGTACCGGGCACGGCGGCGGTGCCGCTGCGGATCACCGGTGAGGCCCATTTAAATTCGTCTTCGTCTTGCGCCGCATAAGCCTGCGCCATCCAACTGATGCGTTCGTCAGAACTGCGGCCTTCGTAGGTGGCGTCGAACGAGGCGTTGCTGCGGTCGTCCTGGCTGATGGTGTTGGCGCCCGAGCCACGGAAACCGGCGTTGTAGATGCCGTCTGTGCGCAGTTGCAGGTCTACGCGGTTCAGCGCATTGATCTCCAAACCAAGCGCACCGCTGAGCGCACGCCGCTCCCAGCCGGTGTTGAGCATGCTGCTGCCGCCCTTGCCGGAGTCGTAATCGCCACGCTGGCCACCCGAGAGGCCCAGGTACCAATCCAGTTTGTCTGCGGTGCCCGAGGTTTGTGCACTGAGGGTGGCCAGCTCCCAGGAGCCGCCGGTCACGCTGACCTGGTTCGGCGGCGCATCCGAGCCTTTTTTCATGATGATGTTGATCACGCCGCCCATGTTCTGGCTGCCGTAGATCACCGAGGCCGGGCCACGCACAATTTCAATCCGTTCGACCTCGGCCGTGCTCAGCTTGGAGATGTTGGCGGTGCCGGCACGCCGGCCATTCACCAGCACCAGCACCTGGCTCTTGAAATCGCGGCCCTGGCCGTCGCTGGTGGCACCACGGATGTTGATCGAGGTCTGGGCCGCCGTCCATTCGCTGAAGAAGCCTATGGCGTTCTCGGCCAGCAGATCGGTCACCGACTGCGCGCTTGAGCGCTCTATGGCCGCGCGGTCTATCACCTGGGTGGTGGCGGCAATACGGCTGCGCTCTTCAGGCCGCGCGGTGGCGGTGACAAAAACCTCTTTGAGGCCATCCGAAGTTTGGGCAATGCCGTCGCCAGCGGCGAGCGACAGACAGGCGAGGGCAACGGCCCTGGTAGAGACATAAAAGGGAAATGGTTTGCGCATGCGCGGCTCCAGCATGTTCCGCGACCCCGCGGAACAATCGAGACATCAAAAAGCACGCTGAAGGCACACGTCGAAGCAGGCCGCAGCAAAAGCAGCGGCCGGCCCGGACCGACGCACTCCCGCAACGTCCGAAGGCGGTGGCGCAGGCCGGTATCCGGGCTCGCGGAGCATCTTTGGGTGCTACACCCATGGTGTGCACCAAAGACCAGAAACACCCGCCTTCCCACGCTTGAAGCGCAGTGGCTGTGGATGCCGTTGGCATCGACTTGGGGTTTCCTTATCCGCTGACCGTTGCGGGGGCAGCGCAGGAATTGCCATGTCTTCAACGACGTGGCGCACCTGCTTCCCGTTTAACCCCGCATGTTCCAGAAGAACATGCAAGGCACCTGGCAACCGTGGCAGGCCGCGCACTTGAAGTGGCTCGGCATGCCGGGCGCGATTATAGGAGCGCGATTGGCAAGAGGATGGCAGTTCAGATGTATGCAGCCAATCCCAGCACCTGCCTGAACAGGTCTACCCGCGGGCTGCTCACACCGGCGCGGTGGATCAACGCCACCGGGCCGGACGGCACAGCAGGCCCCACCCTCAGCTGGTCCACCAGGTTCAGGTTTTTCGCATGGGCGATCAAGGTCACATCGGGTGCAATGCCCAGGCCCACACCGGCCGCGACCAGCTCCACGTTGGTCACCGGGCTGGCAGATTCGATGATGGGCATGGGCGGCATCACACCGGCACGGATGAAGCAGTCTTCCACCACGCGCCGCGCCATGGCGCCTTGCGCCGGCAAGACCCAGGGTTCGGCAGACAGGTCCTGCCAGCTCACGCTGCGCGCCCGCACCAGGCGATGTTTTTTCGGGGCGATGATGCTGAACTGCACCTCGAATAATTTCTCATAGTGCAGGGCGACTGCACCGGGCTCGGGCAGTTGCGCCGGATAGGTGGTGAGCAGCGCGTCGACCTCGCCCTTCATCAAGGCCTGCATCAGCACCGGCACACGTTCCTCCAGCAAGTGCACACGCACCGGCGGGTTGCGCTGTACCAGTTTCTTCAGCACCTCGGGCAGGTAGCCTTGCGCCACGAAGGGTGGCGCGCCTATCCTCAAGCTGGCGGCAAAGCGGTCGCCCGCTGTGGCTTCGCGTTGCACATGGGTCAACTCTTTAAGCAACAGCGCGGCGCCGCGAATCGCCACTGCGCCCTGGTCCGTGGGTTTGAGGCCACGCGGTGTACGCACAAACAGTGCAAAACCAAAGGCGGTCTCGATTTCGACCAGCGCCTTGCTGAGCGCAGGCTGCGTCAGATTCAGTGCCTCGGCGGCCGCACGCAGGCTGCCACCACGCTGCAACTCGGTCAGCAGGCGCAGATGCCGAAAGCGCAGCCGGGAGATCAGGTGTTCCGCGTCAGTGGATAAAGGCATGGCGAGTCACGGTCTGGTATGGCACGAGGCTTAACGAAAAGCTTTCAACATATAAAAAGATATCACTTTTTATTATTCCCCAGCAATCCTATGCTTGGCCCAAACCCACAAGGAGACAACCATGGACCGTCGCACTTTCTGCTTGAGCGCAGCCTCAAGCGCTTTCTCTGGCGCATTTTTATCGGCCACCGCGGCACACGCTGCCGAGGCTTATCCGAGCCGGCCGGTGCGCATCATCGTGCCGTACGCCGCAGGCGGTGGGCCGGATGTGATGGTGCGGCAATTCGGCCCCAAGCTTGGCGAGGCATTGGGCCAAGCCACCGTGATAGAGAACAAGGTCGGCGCCGGTGGTGTGCTTGCCGCCCAATACGCGGCGCAGGCGCAGCCAGACGGCTACACCGTGCTGGTGGGCTCGAACTCGCATCTGATCCAGAAAATTCTGCAGCCCAGCCTGAAGTTCGACCCGACCACCGAGTTCATCCCCGTGACGACGATAGGCACCTCACCCAGCGTGTTGGTGGTGGCCGCGAATTCGCCTTACCGCTCGGTGGAAGAACTGGTCGCTGCGGTCAAGGCCAAGCCGGGGAAATTGAACTACGGCTCGGGCGGCATAGGCTCCGCCGCCCACCTGGGGGGCGCCACGCTGATGTCGCTGGTCAACGGCAATGCCGTGCACGTGCCGCTCAAAGGTTCGGTGGAGATTCCGCTGTCGCTGCTGCGTGGCGACACCGATTTCGCGTTCACCATTGCCGGCACGGCGATACCGCAGGTCAAGGGCGGCAAGCTGCGCGCGCTGGCCGTGACCAGTGCCGCCCCATTAAAGGAGCTGCCGAACGTGCCGCCGCTGCGCGACGTGATGCGCAGCGAATTGACGGTGCAGGAGTTCTGGTTCGGCCTTTGGGTGCCGCTCAAGACACCGGCCGAGGTGATTGCCAAACTCTACAGCTCCACCATACAGGCGCTGGGCGACCCGGCTGTCAAAACGGCATTCGAGTTGACCGGCAACAGCGTGATCCACAGCGACAGCCCCAAGGCCGATGCGGCGTTTGTGCAGGCTGAAAACCGCAAGTGGACCGAGATCATCAAGCTCACCGGTGTCACCGCCAGTTCGTGAGATAAAGAGAAAGCGTCTTATGTCTAAACCACTTAGCGGCGTGCGCGTGCTTGATTTGTCGCACGTCATCGCCGGTCCGCTGGCCTCTTTTTATCTGGCCCAGTTGGGGGCCGAAGTCATCAAGATCGAACCCCCGCTGGCAGGCGAGGTCATGCGCTCGATGAAGGCCACACCAGGCAGCGACACCCCCACCGGGTTTGTCGCCTGCAATGCGGGCAAACATTCCGTGGCGCTGGACATTCGAACGCCCGAGGGTGCTGCCTTGGTGCGTTCACTCGCCGCTTCGGCAGACGTTTTCATCGAAAACTTTCGCCCTGGGGTGGTCGCCAAATACGGCCTGGACTTTGAGTCCATCAAGGCCGTGAAGCCGGACATCGTGTATTGCTCGATTTCCGGTTTTGGCCAGCAGGGCGACTGGTCGCATCGCGGCGCTTACGACCACGTGGTGCAGGCGCTGACCGGCATGATGATGATGTCGGGCGAAGGGCAGGACGCTCCGCCGCTGAAGGTCGGCTTTCCGGTGATCGATGTGGCGGTGGGCATGCTGGCATCGCTTTCCATCGTCTCGTCGCTGCACCGCCGCTCGCGCGAAGGCGTGGGCCAATACATCGATTCATCCATGGTGCAGGCCTCGCTGATGTTGATGTACCCGAATACCAGCGCCTTCCTGACCGATGGTGTGGAAGCCCCGCGCACCGGCAACCGTGGCTACACCGGCAGCCCCGCGGCCGACACCTATGCCTGCGCAGAGGGTTGGCTGGCCGTCGCGGCCAACACCCCGGCGCAGTTTCGCAAACTCACTAAGGTATTGGGCATTGAAGAACTGTGCAACGACCCACGCGCCCTGGACCTCGACGCGTTTAACGCCCCCAACGGTTTTGTGGTGCCTAAAGACACGCCTTATGTGACGGCCTTGCTGCGATCGGCTTTTGAAAGCCACAACGCATTTGAACTCGAAGAACAACTCAGCGCCGCTGGTGTGCCTGCGGCACGTGTACGCAGGCTGGGCGAATTTCTGCGCGAAGCCGACGCAACCGGCTGCGTGGAATTGCCCGATTTCCGCTTTCAGCAAGCCAGCCATAGCGTGCGCACATGCGGCATAGGCTTCGCCTTTGCCGATGACGGCGAAGCCACCACCCTGGGCGCCGAAACGCTGGGCCAGAGCACCGAAGCGGTGTTGAAACAAGACGGTGTTTCCGATGACACCATCGCCGCGCTACGCGCTGCCGGCGTGATACGCACCGCCACGTTGGCCGCGCAGCCTACGGCCGCGCTTTGATAGACAACTTAATCGTGAAAGAAAAGAGAGAAAACATGTCGCAACTTCTGCAGGATCGTGTAGCCATCATCACCGGCGCTGGCCGAGGCTTGGGCCGCTCCCATGCGCTTGAGCTGGCGCGCCACGGCGCACGCGTGGTGGTGAACGACATTGGCGCTTGCCAGCCGGGCTCTTCGGCGCAAGCCGTGGTGCAGGACATCCAGGCCCTGGGCGGTGAAGCCTTTGCCAACGATGCGGATGTGACCAGTCCACAACAAGTCGAAGCCATGGTGCAGCAAGCTGTGGCCAAGTGGGGTCGCGTGGACATCTTGGTCAATAACGCGGGCATCTTGCGCGACAAGAGTTTTGCCAAGATGGAATTGGATGATTTTCGTCTGGTGATGGAAGTCCACCTCATGGGCGCCGTGCATTGCGCCAAGGCGGTCTGGAACCTGATGCGTGCCCAGAACTACGGCCGCATCGTGATGACGTCTTCGTCCTCGGGCTTGTACGGCAACTTTGGCCAGGCCAACTACGGCGCCGCCAAGATGGCCTTGGTCGGTTTGATGCAAACCCTGGCGCTGGAGGGAGAACGCAACAATATTCGCGTCAACTGCCTGGCGCCCACCGCCGCCACCGCCATGACCGAGACCTTGCTGGCCGCCGAGGAATTGGCATTGCTCGCGCCCGAATCGGTGAGCCCCGCGCTGGTGGCGCTGGTCACCGAAGACGCGCCCACACGCAGTATCTTGCTGGCCGGCGCCGGTGGTTTTGAGCAGGCCAACATCACCATGACCAAGGGCATCTTCCTGCCGCGCTCCGAGTCTCAGGCCAGCCAGTTGATCACACGGCTCGCAGAAGTCTCTGACCGCCACGAGGAGCAAGTGCCCGCCACAGGTTTCGACCAACTGCGCCACGAAATTGCCAAGGCCCGTGTACACAAGGCGGCGCTGCAGCCGGCCCAGCAGGCAGAAAACGCCTGACAGGCTGAACCCACCATGAACCCAAAAGAAGTTGTAGTCCTGTCGGCGGTACGCACCGCCATCGGGAGTTTTGGCGGCAGCCTGAAAGATGTGCCGCCCACCACCCTGGCGGCAAACGTTGTGCGCGCCGCCCTGGCCAAGGCTGAAGTCACAGGCGATGTGGTCGACCACGTTTGTTTCGGGCAGGTGATCCAGACCGAGCCACGCGATCTGTATCTCTCGCGCGTGGCCGCACTGGAAGGTGGCTGCCATGAGCACACCCCCGCGTTCAACGTCAACCGGCTGTGTGGCTCGGGCTTGCAGGCCGTGGTCTCTGCGGCACAACTCATACAGCTCGGTGACTGCGGGAGCGTGCTGGCCGGCGGGGCCGAGAGCATGTCGCGTGCACCCTACCTGAGCCAGGCCATGCGTTTTGGCGCACGCATGGGCAACACCGAGATGACCGACATGCTCACGGCGGCGCTGCACGACCCGTTCCATCACATCCACATGGGCATCACGGCCGAAAACGTTGCCACCAAATGGGCCATCACGCGGCAGGAACAGGATGCGCTGGCGCTAGCGAGCCACCGCCGGGCGGCGGCGGCGGTCGCCGAGCGGCGCTTTGTCGAGCAGATTGTTCCCATCACCGTGCGCCGTGGCAAAAAGGAAGAAGTCTTTGACACCGATGAACATTTCCGCCCCAATGTGAGCGCAGCCGACCTTGGCAAGCTCAAGCCGGTGTTCGCCAAGGAAAACGGCAGCGTGACCGCGGGCAACGCCTCTGGCATCAACGACGGCGCAGCCGCGCTGCTGCTGATGGAACGCGGCCTGGCCGCGTCACGCGGGCTCAAACCCATGGCCAGGCTGGTGAGTTATGCCCACGCGGGTGTGGACCCGCGCTACATGGGCATAGGCCCGGTACCCGCGACACTCGCGGCCTTGAAGAAAGCCAACTTGACGGTAGCCGATCTGGACGTCATCGAGTCCAACGAGGCCTTTGCCGCCCAAGCCTGTGCGGTGGCCAAGGAGTTGGGGCTCGACCCCGCCAAGGTCAACCCCAACGGCTCGGGCATTGCGCTGGGCCACCCCGTGGGCGCTACCGGCGCCATCATTACGGTAAAGGCCTTGCATGAGCTGCAGCGCGTGGCCGGGCGTTATGCCTTGGTCACCATGTGTATTGGCGGCGGCCAGGGCATTGCCGCAATCTTCGAGCGTCTATGAGCACACAACCGACCAAACACCCATTCGATTCGCTGCCTGCGCTGGAAGCCTTCTTGGGGCAGGCACCGCGCCAGAGCGCGCCCACGCTGATAGACCAGCCCATGATTGACGCATTTGGCGGCCTCACCAATGACCGCCAGTGGATCCACACCGACCCCGTGCGTGCAGCGCAGCAGGGGCCGTTCAAGACAACGATTGCGCACGGCTTTCTGGCCTTGTCCATGTTGACCAGTTGGCACTTTGATTGTTTCGACTATCCCAACGCCAAGATGCTGTTGAACTATGGCTTCAACAAGGTCCGCTTCACCGCAGCCGTACCCCAGGGCTCTTTGTTGTCCGCAGGGTTTCAACTGCTCAAGGTCGAGCGTGTTGGTGAACACGAGGCGCGTTGCTGCTGGAAGGTGGAGGCGCGTGTCGCGGGCAGCGAGCGCCCGGCCCTGGTGGCCGAATGGCTGATGCAGATCCGTTATTGACGGCGACGCCCAGAAACCACGTCAAAACACAGCGCTGCCCGACCAACACCCACCACACACGGCCAGACGCAGCCAGCCTGCATTCACCGGGTTCCGCCTTCGCAGGCGCCGAACCCGGTGAATGCAGGCTTTTTTGTTGGTCGCAGGCTTCAGGGAAAACACTTAATTCCGGTGGTTGTGTATCTGGCACTGCGGCACTTAAAATCTTAGTCATCTAAGCAAATTAAGAGAAATGGCGCAAGCCATTCGCCGGCGGCGCAGCCGCCCCCCACCGGACCGGCCTCATGATGAATTCAAGCGACACGCGCGTTTTTGATTGGCGCGACACATGGCTCGTCGGCCACGCGCAATTGGACGAAGAGCACCAGGCCTTCGCCCAATTGCTGGCGGCCTTGCTGGCCGCGCCCGACGACAGCCTGGCTGTTTGCCTGGACGAACTCATCAGCCACGCCAGCGCGCACTTCGCGGAGGAAGACGCCTGGATGCGCCGCCTGAACTTTCCGGCCCAGCAATGCCATATGGACGAACACGCTGCCGTGCTGCGCTCGGCGCTGGGCGTGCGCCAGCGACTCAACGGTGGCGAGATCCAACCTGCACGCCGTTTTGCCGCAGAACTTGCAGCCTGGTTTCCACCCCACGTGCAGCACCTCGACTCGGCGCTGGCCAGCTGGATCTGCAAGCAGGCCTGGAACGCCAAGCCACTGGTTTTTCATTCACGCGCCCGTGCGGTCACTGCCGCAGCGCCCTCTTTTGTGTAGGAACCTTTCCATGATGACCAAAGAAGAAAACGATTTGATGTGCCGCGTGGAGGGTGATGCCCCCATGGGCCAGTTGATGCGCCGCCACTGGACACCGATCTGTTTGCTGGAGGAGGTGAGCGAGCCGGATGGCGACCCCGTGAAAGCACGCGCCTTTGGCGAAGACCTGGTGGTGTTCCGCGACAGCGACGGCCGCGTCGGCGTGATGGACGAACACTGTCCGCACCGTGGCGCCTCGCTGGTTTATGGCCGCAACGAAGAAGGTGGCCTACGCTGCCTGTACCACGGCTGGAAGATGGACGTGGAAGGCAATGTGCTGGAAATGGTGTCCGAGCCCGCGGCCAGCGGCATGGCCGAGAAGGTGAAACACAAGGCCTACCCCACGCAGGAGTGGGGCGGCATGGTCTGGGCCTACATGGGCCCGGCCGACAGCGTGCCCGCATTCCAGCCGCCAGCCTGGGCGCCCACCGCCGATACACGCGTGAGCATCGCCAAGGTGCTGCTGCCCTGCAACTGGGCGCAGATCCTGGAAGGCGCGATTGACTCGGCGCACAGCTCCAGCCTGCATTCGTCCGACATGGTGCCAGCGCGTGTCGATGGCGCCAAAGCCACCGAAAACACTTGGCTGCGCCCCAGCACCGACAAGGCGCCGCGCATGCAGGTGCAGCGCACGGGCTACGGCTTTCGCTACGCCGCGCTGCGCCGCCCGATCAGCAACGCGGCGACCAACGATTACGTGCGCTCCACCGTGTTCGTGGCACCGGCCACGGCGCTGATTCCACCGAACAACCTCTACAACGTCGCCAACATCAATGTGCCTATGGACGACACCTCTACGGTGTTTTATTTCATGGCCTGGGGCCATCCGGCGCAGACGCCGGAGACCGAAACCTGGCGCAAATTCTTGCGCCAAACGGTGGGCATAGACCTGGACCAGCACTACCGTCCGCTGCGCACCCAGGAAAACCGTTTCTGGCAGGACCGCCAGGCCATGAAGGCCGGCAACTTCACCGGCATCACCGGCTTCCCCAACCAGGATGTGGCTATGTGGCTGACCATGGGGCCGATTGCCGACCGCAGCCACGATCGGCTGGGTGCCAGCGACCTGGCCATCGTCGAATTCCGCAAACAAATGCTAGAGGCGGTGCAGGCGTTTCAACGCGGCGAGCCCGCCATCGGCACCGGTGACCTGGCGATTCCCGCCAGCGTCTGTGCGTTCCAGGCCATCGTGCCCAAGACCACCGACTGGCGCGCGCACGACGTCAAATACATCTGGGCCAACGACGGCCCACACCCCGAAATGGAACCCTCTTACTCCGTGAAAGCTTGAACATGGCCAAACTGCAACTCTCCGTCGCCATGGGCGACTACGACCGAACACGTGCGCTGTTCGATGGCCGTGTGTTGATCGACGGTGTGGACCCGGTCTACATGCTGCTGAACCCGGAAGAGATGTTCTTCCGCGCCATGCGCAGTGTGGATTTCGACATTGCCGAGCTGTCGTTCTCCAGCTACCTGGTGAAACATTCCAAAGGGGATTGCCCCTACATCGCGGTGCCTATCTTCTTGTCGCGGGCGTTCCGCCATACCTCGATCTACGTGCGCAAGGACCGCATACACAAGCCCGAAGATTTAAAAGGGCGCCGTGTCGGCCTGCCTGAATACCAGCTCACGGCCAACGTCTGGGCGCGTTCCATCCTGCAAGACGATTTTGGTGTGCGCCCCGAAGACATCACCTGGGTGCGCGGTGGCATAGACACACCCGGCCGGCCGGAAAAGATCAAACTGCAGTTGCCGCCCGATGTACGCGTGGAAGCCGCGCCCGAAGGCAGCACCATCTCCGAGCTGCTGGACCGCGGCGAGATCGACGGCTTCATAGGCCCGCGCCCACCGGGTGGCAAGGCGCTGCAGAACCCCAACATCGGCTGGCTGTTCGACGACCCCACCGCCGTCGCCAAGGACTACTACCGGCGCACCGGCATCTTCCCCATCATGCACGTGGTGGGCATACGCAAAGAGCTCGCCCAGCAACACCCCTGGCTGCCGGGCGCGGTGGTGAAAGCCTTCAGCCAATCCAAGGCCGCAGCACTGGCCTTGCTGGGCGACACCTCCGCCACCAAGGTCACCTTGCCGTTTGTCGAAGAACAGCTCAAGGCGGCACGTGAAAGCATGGGCGACGACTACTGGTCCTACGGCGTGGCGCCTGCGCGCAAGACGCTGGAAGCCTTTGTGCGCCACCACCATGCACAGGGACTGTCGGAACGTTTGGTGGCGGTGGAAGAGCTGTTCCATCCGGCCACCTACGAGAGCTACAGCATCTAGACCTCAGCTTCCCCGCCCCACATAACAACAGGAGACAAACACATGAACACTTCACGCCTTTCCCAAGCCCTCAGCGCCGCAGCCCTGGCCTGCGCCACACTGGCCGCTCCGCTGGCCAGCCAAGCCCAGGACTTTCCATCGAAACCGGTGCGCCTGGTTGTGCCTTATTCGCCCGGTGGTCTGCCCGACACAGTGGCGCGCATCGTCTCGCAGCGTTTGCAGGAAGGCCTGGGCCAGACCGTGGTGGTGGAGAACAAGCCAGGCGGCAGCGGCGCCGTGGCCGCCGGTGTGTTGGCGCAGTCTCCAGCGGACGGCTACACCTTGATGCTGACCGACGGCCCGATGCTGGCCATCACTCCGCTGGTGGTCAAGAAGATGTCTTACGACCCCGAGAAAGACTTCGTGCCGGTGTCGCTTGTAGGGGTTGCGCCCTTGTACCTGGCGGTGAATGCCAGCGTCAAAGCCAACACACTGGATGAGTTGATCGCGCAAGCCAAAGCCGCACCAGGGCAGATGAATTACGGTTCGTCCGGACTGGGCAGCATCCACCATTTGACGGCCGAGGCCATGAACCACGGCCTGGGCATCAACGTGACCCATGTGCCGTTCAAAGGCAGTGCCAACTCCATTCCTGCACTGGTGGGAGGCCAGGTCGACATGGCATTTGCCTCGCCACCGTCGCTGATGGGTTTTGTGAAATCGGGCAAGGTGAAGTTGCTCGCCATTAACTCGGCCAAACGCTCGCCACTGACACCCGATGTGCCGACGCTGGGCGAGCGTATTCCGGGCTTTGACTTTGCGTTTAATGTCGCCGTGCTGGCCAAGGTGGGTACACCACCTGCAGTGGTGCAGCGCCTCAGCAGCGAGTTTGCCAAGGCCGTGAAGTACCCAGAAGTGGTGCAGAAGCTGGAAACCGCCGGCGTGGACCCCATAGGCGGTTCACCCGAGCAGTTGGCGACCGCACTGCGCTCGGAGGCCAAGCGTGTGCAGGACGCGGCCAAACGCGCCGACCTGAAAGCCGATTGATAGAAAGCCGCCACTGCCATGCAATCCCAGAACAGCGCCGACCTCCACGCCGACACCCCCATGCCGCTGCGGGTGGACCGCGCCTACGATGTGGCCCTGGGCCTTAGGTCGTTTGAACTGATGCTGCCCGATGGCGCGGCGCTGCCAGAATTCACCCCCGGTGCCCACATCAAGGTCCAGACGCCCAACGGCCTGCTGCGCAAATACTCGCTTTGTAATGCCCCGGAAGAACGCCACCGCTACGTCATCACCGTCAAGCGTGAAGAGCTGAGCCGTGGCGGCTCGGCCAGCATGCATGACGATCTGAAAGTCGGCGACACCTTGCCCACGTCGCTGCCCGACAACGCCTTTCCCCTGGTCGACAACGCCAAGGCCTACCTTTTTATTGCGGGCGGCATTGGCATCACGCCGCTGCTGTCCATGATTCGCTCGTTCGGCGATCTGGCGCCCGCCCCCTGGAAGCTGATCTACCTCTCACGTTTTGCCAACACCACCGCCTTCCTCGACGAACTGGGCCAGCCCGGGTGGAAGAAGAACGTGAAGATCCACCACAGTGAAGGCCAGCCCGACCAGGAGTTCGATCTGTGGCCGGCGTTGGAAAAGCCCAATACCGCCCACGTCTATTGCTGCGGCCCGCGCCCACTGATGGAAGCCGTGCGCGACATGACCGGCCACTGGTCACCCAAGAACATCCACTTCGAGAGCTTTGACGAAGGCGGCAAAACCCTGCCCGACGACAAAGCGTTTCAAGTGCGCCTGGCGCGCAGCGGCCAAAGTTTTGAGGTGCCCGTGGGCATGTCGATTCTGGGCGCCATGCGGGCGCACGGCTGCAATACCGCATCGTCCTGCGAAAGCGGCACCTGCGGCACCTGCCGCACCGGCTTGCTGGAAGGTGAGGCCGACCACCGCGACATGGTGTTGATGCCAGAAGAAATGGACCGCCACATCATGGTCTGTGTGTCGCGCGCCAAGTCGGCCGAACTGGTGTTGGACCTGTGATGCCTCAAACCCTGCCCGCCCGCCCCCTCAGATTAGGCGTTGCCGGCCTGGGGCGCGCCTTCACCCTGATGCTGCCGACCTTTGTGGCTGACACCCGCATCCAGCTTGTCGCGGCCTGCGACCCACGCCAGGAGGCGCGCCAGCAGTTTGCCAAAGACTTCAACGCGCCGGTGTTTGACAACATCGCAGCCCTGGCCGCAGAGCCCACGGTAGACGCCATCTACATCGCCAGCCCGCACCAGTTCCACGCCGAACACACAGGTATTGCCGCCGCCCATGGCAAACACGTGCTGGTGGAGAAGCCCATGGCCTTGAGCCTGGACGAGTGCAACGCAATGATCAAAAGTTGCGCCGATGCGGGCGTGCACCTGATCGTCGGCCATTGCCACAGCTTCGACACCCCGTATCTGCGCACACGCGAACTGGTGCAGGGCGGCAGCCTGGGCCGCGTGCGCATGGTTCACGCACTCAACTACACCGACTTCCTGTACCGCCCGCGCAGGCCCGAAGAACTGCGCACCGAGGACGGTGGCGGGGTGGTCTTCAGCCAGGCCGCGCACCAGGTGGACGTGGTGCGCCTGCTGGTCGGCGGCAACGTCACCAGCGTGCGCGCGGTCACCGGCAACTGGGAACCGCAGCGCAACACCGAAGGGGCCTATTCGGCGCTGTTATGGTTTGACAACGGCGCCTTTGCCAGCCTGACCTATAGCGGCTACGGGCATTTTGATTCTGACGAATGGTGCGGCTGGCGTGGTGAACTCGGCGCCGTCAAAGACGCCGCGGCCTATGGCGCGGCGCGGCGCCGCCTGGCGGCCGTGCAGTCGCCGGCGGAAGAGGCGGCCGCCAAAGCCGCGGCCACCTACGGCGGCCCGACCTACCAGGCGCAGGGCGCGGCGGGCATGCCGGGCGCCACACAGCCGGCCGCGCACCAGCACTTCGGCCCCATCGTGGTGAGCTGCGAACGTGGCGACATCCGCCCCCTGCCCGAGGGCTTGTGGGTCTACGGCAATGCCTTGCGAGAACACCATCCATTGCCCGCCCCCAGCGTGCCGCGCGCCGAGGTGCTGGATGAGCTGGTTGCGGCGGTGTTGCACAACACCACCCCGCTGCACAACGGCCAGTGGGCTCGCGCCACGTTGGAGGTTTGCCTGGCGCTGCTGGCGTCGGCCGAACAGCAGCGTGAAGTGCGGCTCGGCGCCGCATAACAGCGGCGCAAGACAGGCCACACATCCCTGTAACAGGTAGGTGATTGCGGCCATTTTTCGAATCTCGCGGTTGATAATCGTTCTCAACATGTGGCGCACACCTCGCGGTGTGCGCTTTTCGTTATAGATCGAAATCATCTGGGAGAAACCATGGGCCAACCTACCGTCAAGCACTTCACCGGCGCCTTCGCATTGATGGCGGCCAGCGTCATGCCTGCCTTTGCCCAAGGGGAAGTCACGCTCTACACCACGCGTGAAGCCGGTCTGGTACAGCCGCTGCTGACGGCGTTTACCGCCACCACCGGCACCAAGGTGAACACGGTGTTTGTCAAGGACGGCCTGCTGGAACGCGTCAAGGCCGAAGGCGCGCGTTCGCCCGCCGACGTGTTGATGACGGTGGACATTGGCAACCTGATGGACCTGGTCGAGGGCGGCGTGACGCAGCCGGTGAAGTCCGCCGGCTTGAACAGCGCCATCCCCGCCAACCTGCGCGGCGCCGATGGCCAGTGGTTTGCCCTGTCGCTGCGCGCCCGTGTGTTGTATGCCGACAAAGACCTGAAGCTCGGCGCCTTCCGCTACGAAGACCTGGCCGACCCGAAGTGGAAGGGCAAGGTCTGCATCCGCGCCGGCCAGCACCCCTACAACACCGCCTTGGTGGCTTCTATGATTGCGCACGACGGCGAGGCCAAGACCGAGCAATGGCTGCAGGGTGTGAAGGCCAACCTGGCACGCAAAGCCACCGGCGGCGACCGCGATGTGGCGCGCGACATTCTGGGCGGCATCTGTGATGTGGGCCTGGCCAACTCGTATTACGTGGGCCAGATGAAGTCGGCCAAGGAAGGCACAGACGCACGCAAGTGGGGCGACGCCATCCAGGTGGTGCGCCCGACCTTTGCCAACGGCAAATCGGGTGGCACCCACGTCAACATCAGCGGCGCATCGGTGGCCAAGAACGCACCGAACCGCGACAACGCCGTCAAGCTGCTGGAGTTCCTGGTGTCTGAATCGGCCCAGGCCTTGTACGCTGACGCCAACTACGAATACCCGGTGCGCAAGGGTGTGGCCCTGGACCCCATCATCGGCAAAACCATTGGTGAGCTGAAGGTCGATCCGCTGCCCTTGACCGAGATTGCCAAACACCGCAAACAAGCCAGTGTGCTGATAGACAAGGTTGGCTTCGACAAGTAATGTGCCGCCCGCCCCGCTGCTGGGGCGTTTGAAATTGCCGCCACGGCTGCATGCTGTAGGCGGCATTTGGCGTTTGGCCACGCTGCTGATTGCGCTGGCGGTATTGATGCCGGTGCTATCGCTGGCCTGGATGGCGCTGGGTGGCGACTTCGCCCACTGGGCGCATCTGGCGCAACACGTGTTGCCACAGGCCGCGCTCAACACCGCCCTGCTGCTCGCCGGGGTAGGTGTGCTGGTGCTGCTGGTAGGCACTGGTTGTGCCTGGCTGGTGACGGCCTACAGCTTCCCCGGGCGCAGCGTGCTGCACTGGGCGTTGTTGCTGCCGCTGGCCATGCCGACCTACATCGTGGCCTTTGCCTACCTCGATCTGCTGCACCCGATTGGCCCCGTGCAAGGGGCCATACGCTGGCTGCTGGGTTTTGACTCGCCGCGCCAGTTTCGCCTGCCCGATTTACGCTCCATGGGTGGTGCCATCTTTGTGCTCGGCTTTGTGCTCTACCCCTATGTGTACCTGGCGGCGCGGGCCATGTTCATCACGCAGCCCGCACACCTGCTGGAAGCCGCACGCACCCTGGGCGAAGGCCGCTGGGGCGCGTTTCGTCGCGTCGCCTTGCCGATGGCGCGGCCGGCCCTGGCGGTGGGCCTGAGCCTGGCCTTGCTGGAGACGCTGAACGACATTGGCGCCTCTGAATTCCTCGGCGTCAACACCTTGACCGTGGCCATCTACACCACCTGGATCACACGCTCCGACCTGGCCGGTGCGGCGCAGATCGCCTGCACCATGATGCTGTTTGTGGTGGCCCTGGTCGCGCTGGAGCGCCATGGCCGACGGCACCGCCAGTTTGGTTCGGTGCAACGCATGCGCGCCATCATCCCCCAGCGGCTCTCGGGTGCCAAGGGCTGGGCCGCCACGGCGGCGGCCACGGCACCGGTGGTGATTGGCTTCGGCGCGCCAGCGGCTTATCTGGTGTCTGAGACCGTCAAGCGTTTGTTACAAGGCTACCGGCCCTCGGCCGGCTTGGGGTCCAGCCTGGGCAACACCCTGGGCCTGGCGCTGGGCGTGACCTGCATCGCCGTGCTCAGCGGGCTGGTGGTGGCCTGGGCTTGCCGGCGCATAGGCTCACGCCCCAGCGCCAGCCATTGGCAGGCACGGGCGGCGTCTCTGGGCTATGCCATTCCTGGCACCGTGCTGGCCATTGGTCTGCTCACACCGGCCCTGTTTGTGGATGCACAACTGGCCGATCTGCTGCGCCTGCCGGGCTTGCCCTTGATGGGCCTGGGCGCGGTGCTCGCGGCCGCCTGCGTGATCCGCTTCCTGGCCATGCCCATAGGCGGCATTGAAGCCGGCCTGGCACGTATTCCCGCGACGCTGGAACAAGCCGCGCGCCTGCTGGGCGAAACCGCCACCGGCACGCTGCGCCGCGTGCACTTGCCGCTGCTGCGCCCAGCCATCACCGTGGGCGCGCTGCTGGTGTTTGTCGACACCATGAAGGAGCTGCCCGCCACACTGCTGCTGCGTCCCGCCAACTTCGACACCCTGGCCACCTGGCTTTACGCCGAGGCCGCGCGCGGCACCTATGAAGAGGGCGCCATCGCCGCGTTGTTGATTGTGCTGGCGGGCCTGCTGCCCGTGGTGGTGCTCGCACGCACACAGCTCGGCTCCGCCACCGCAGAAGCCGCCAACCCGTTAGAGAATCTGTCATGACCGCCGCCCTCAGCATAGACAACCTGCGTGTGACCTACCAAGGTGCACACGGCCAACACGTGGCGGTACAAGACTTTTCGTGGGCCGTGGAAGCCGGGCAGATCGCCTGTCTGCTCGGGCCCTCGGGCTGCGGTAAAACTACCGTGCTGCGCACCATTGCCGGGTTTGAGCCGCTCAGCGCAGGCAGCATACGGCTGGGCGATGTGCTGCTGTCTTCACCCCAGATACACCTGCCGCCCGAGCGGCGCCGTGTGGGCATGATGTTCCAGGAATATGCGCTGTTTCCGCACCTTACCGCCGCGCAGAACGTGGCCTTTGGGTTACGCCGCTGGGCTGCCGCCGACATCAGCCCACGTGTGGCCGAAATGCTGACGCTGGTGGGCCTGCCCGATGCGGGCCGACGTTACCCACACGAGCTGTCCGGCGGCCAGCAACAACGTGTGGCGCTGGCCCGTGCGATGGCGCCTACGCCCGCGCTGCTGCTGCTGGACGAGCCGTTCTCCAACCTGGACAGCGCCACACGCGAACGTTTGTCGGTCGAGGTTCGCGACATCCTGCACCGCGCGGGCCAGACTGCGGTGCTGGTGACCCACAACCAGGCCGAAGCGCACACCATGGCGGATCAGATACGTGTGTTGGGTGCGCACAGCTGACTATTTTTTGTATAGCTGCTGGCACTTGATGGCTGGGCGCTAAAGGCCTATTCAGCTCCAGCCTCATTGCGTGGCCCAGACGGCCCATGTTCGTAACCGGTTCGGAACCCGGGCACAGACAAAAACACGCACACTGCGCGCCTGTTCCCTTGGATTGCATCGCCGTCGCCCACCATGCCCGCATCACCAGGCGCCGCCGAAGCCGCCTCTTCACACAGCAACTTCACTGCGTTTCTGGCGTCGCTGTTCCTCTCCAAAATAGCCGACCAGGTGTTGCTGTTCCTGGTGCCCCTGGTGGTGTTTCAAAGCACCAGCGATGTGGCCTGGTCGGGCCTGGCGTTTGCGTTGGAGGCGTTTCCGCGCTTCCTGTCGTTTCCGATTTGTGGCGCACTCTGCGACCGCATCTCGCCGGTGCGCTTGATGCGCTGGAGCCAGTTGTGGCGCGCCCTGGTGTGTGTGGGTGGTGCTATCGGTGGCGCCAGCATAGGCGGGCTGGCCTGGTTGATAACCTTGTCGGCCATCTGCGGTGTATTGACCACCCAGGGCGCCATGGCGCGCGAGGTGATTTTGCCGCAGGCTTTTCAACGCCACCGGTTCGAGAAGGTGTTGGCGTATTCACAAACCGCTGACCAAGTGGGCGCCGTGCTCGGGCCGGTGCTGGCCGCAGGCTTTTTGGCGCTGTGGCAATGGCCCACGGCAGTGGCCGCCACCGCAGGCATCTTTTTGCTGGGCGACCTGGCCTTGCTGTGGTGGCAGCACAGCAACCTCGTACCGCTGCACGCACGCGGCGCCAGCCATACCACCGCCTGGGCCGCCATGTTGGCCGGGCTGCGCCATATCGTGCTCACCCCGGGCCTGCGCAAGCTGGTGATCGAGGCGGCGGGCATCAACCTGGTGGTGGGCGTCACACTGGCTTCGTCGGCCGCGCTCTTTACCGGCCAGCATGGCCAATCGGCCGCCCGCTACGGCGTGTTGCAAACGGCCGGGGCCATCACCACCGTGGTCATCTTGCTGGGCATTGCACACATCAGCCTGCCAGTGCGGCGCATGGGGCTGGCGGCGTTTGTGTTGATGGTCCTGGGTGGCTTGCTCACGGCTCTCAGCGCCAGCGTGTGGGGTTATGCGCTGGGTTATCTGCTGGTGATTGGCTTGGACAAAATGTTCAACGTCTACCTGCGCAGCACACGGCAAAAACTCATCCCTCTGGCCGACTTCGGCAAGACCACGGGCGTCATGGCGATGCTCAACAACCTCTCGCAGCCGCTCGCCGGTTTGGCCATAGGCGTATTCGCCGCGCAGTGGACGGCGGGCGGGGTGATCTTGGCGCTGACGGGTTTGATGGCCTTGCTGGGCCTGGTGGCGGCACGCATCAAGTAACGAAGGCTAGGGCGACGCTGAATAAGTCCCCGTGATGACGCGAACCTCGGTTTGGGATGAGATGCAAGGCGCAAACCACAGCCATAGCCGTAGCTATGGCGCGGATTTGCAACGCAGCAGATCGCCCAAAACGAGGGAACGCGGCGCACGAGGAACTTGTTCAGCGTTGCCCTAAGCCTCCAACACGCGCCGCCCAGCGGCCACCACGGCATCGGTCAGCCGGTCGAGCATGGGGATCTTCAGCCGCGCGTGTTGCCACGCCAGCGGCACCAGCAAGTCGCTGCGCGGCAGCAGGCGCACCAAAGCGCCGCTGTCCAGGTGCTGGCGCACGTCGTCCACCGGGCACATGCCCCAACCCATGTGCGCCAGGCTGGCACTCACAAAGCCGGGCGACGAGGGCAGCCAGTGCTGCGGCATTTCCACGCGCTGGCCGCAGGCGTTTTCGGCCCATTGCGCCTGCAGTTGGTCTTTGCGGTTGAAGGCCAGGCAGGGCGCCAGCGCCAGGCTGTCCGCGCTGATGCCGCGCGCAAAATGGCGCGCCACATAGGCCGGGCTGGCCACGGCCACGTAGCGCATGCGGCCCAACGGCACGGCGCGGTTGCCCTGGATGGGCAACACATCGCTGGTCACCGCCGCCAGCACCGTGCCGTCGCGCAGCCATTGGGCGGTGTGGTCCTGGTCGTCCACGCTGATGTCGAGCAGCGCAGGCGCGTCCTGCGTGAAGGCGGCCGCAGCGCTGATGAACCACGTGGCCAGGCTGTCGGCGTTGACCGCCACACGCAGCGTCACACGTTGGTCGGCGCTGCGCAGTGCCGCCAGCGCGGGCAGGTTGCCTTGTAGCTCGGCCTCCAGCATACCCACTTGCTCCATGTGGCGGCACAGCCAATGGCCGGCCTCGGTGGCGCTGCAGGGCGTGCCGCGCACCACCAGCGCCAGGCCCAGGCGTTCTTCCAGCAGCTTGATGCGCTGCGACACCGCCGAGGGTGTGACGTGCAAGGCCCGCGCCGCACGCTCAAAGCTGCCCTGGCGTACCACCTGGGACAAGGCTTCGAGCGAAACGTAGTCGAGCATATTTAGTATTCCTTAACTATCAATAGAAAGTTTAACTGGGCTAAACCTCTGAGCGCTGGCATCCTGCGCGCCATGCTGACTTTTCAACCTGCCGATCTCTCTGCCTTCACCCGTGGCCTGGCCTTGTGCTTCGGCCTGATCGTCGCCATTGGCGCGCAAAACACCTTTGTGCTGCGCCAGGGCCTGCGCAACGAACATGTGTTGCCCGTAGTGGCCTTCTGTACCCTGGCCGATGCCGTGCTGGTGTTTGCCGGTGTGGCCGGCATGTCGCAAGTGCTGGCGGCCAGCCCGGCGCTCGCGGCCTGGCTGGCCCTGGGCGGCGCGGTATTTCTGTTCGCCTACTCGGCCATGGCCATGCGCCGCGCACTGCAACACCACGCGCTGCAGGTGGCGGGCAACGCCGGGCGCAGCGTCACCCTGGCTGGTGTGATGCTGCAGTTGAGCGCGTTCACCTTCCTCAATCCACACGTCTACCTCGACACCTTCATGCTCATGGGCTCGGTGGGTGCGGCCCAGCCGGGCCAGGCGCGTTGGTTTTTTGTCGCCGGCGCGGCCTGCGCCAGCCTGCTGTGGTTCACCGCGCTGGGCTTTGGCGCACGAATGCTGGCCCCCTGGCTCAACCGGCCGAGTGCCTGGCGCTGGATAGACGCGACGGTAGCGCTGATGATGGCGGTGCTGGGCGTGGTGGTGGCGCGGCAAGCCTTTGGCCTGTTTGCGGCACTCTAGACTGCACCCTCTCATGACAAAACCCGAACACATATTCCGCCACGCCACTCCGACCGATGTAGACCGCTGCTTCCATATCGAAACCACGTCGTACCAGGGTGACGAGGCCGCCACACGCGAGAAGATCGCCACCCGTATTGCCCAGTACCCCCAAGGTTTTCTGGTGCTGGAAGTGCAGGGTGTGATCGCCGGTTTCATCAACTCGGGCTGTACGTTCGAGGTGCAGATGGCCGATGAGGCCTTCAAGGAACTGATAGGCCACAACCCGGCCGGCCCGCAAGTGGTGATCATGTCGGTAGTAGTACACCCGGACTACCAGGGCCAGGGCTGGTCAAGCCTGCTGATGCGGCATTTCGTCGCGCAGATGCACGAGTGCAGCAAAGAGGCGATTCACCTGATGTGCCGCACACAGCACGTGGCGCTGTACCAGAAGATGGGCTATCGCTATGTGCGGCCTTCCGATTCGGCACACGGCGGCATGGCCTGGCATGAGATGGTGATGCCCCTCACGCTCTGACCGGCTCTATTCGCTCTGCGCCGCCAGGCGCGCGGCCATGAAGTCCAGAAAACACGCAATCCGTGCCGAAAGCGCGGTGTTGCGGTAATACACGGCATGCACCGGCTGGCGCACCTCCTGGGTGTCGCGTGGCAACAGCTGCACCAGGTCGCCACGCGCGCGGTCAGTGCGGGTCATGAAGTCGGCCAGGCAGACCACACCGGCGCCCGCCAAGGCCAGTTGGCGCAAGGTTTCGCCGCTGGAAGCGATGACGGCGGGCGTGATCTCCAGCGCGTCACCCGCCGCTGTGCGCAAAGGCCAGCGGTTCAGGTGTGCGGGTTGCGCAAAGCCCAACAAGCTGTGGCCTACAAGCGCGGCCACGTCCTTGGGGCGGCCATGCGCCTTGAGGTAGGCCGGACTGGCCAGCACACGCAGCCGATTGCTGCCCAGGGGCCGCGCGTGCAGCGTGGAGTCTTGCAGTGTGCCGATGCGGATAGCGATGTCGGTGCGGTGCTCCAGCAGGTCGATGATCTGGTCGCTGCTGTTGAGCTCCAGCGTGATCGCCGGGTATAGCGCGCGGAAGTCGGCCACCAGCGGCACCACCACATGCAGCATATAGGGCGTGGCGGCGTTGACCCGCAAGCGGCCGGCGGGCTTTTCGCGGCGCACGGCCATCTGCTCCTCGGCCTCGTCCACCGCCGCCAGAATTTTGCGCGCTTGGGCCAGAAAGGCCTGGCCCTCTTCGGTGAGTTCGATGCGCCGCGTGGTGCGCTGCAGCAGGGTGGTGGCGAGCTTTTCTTCCAAGCGCCCGAGTGCACGGCTCACACCCGAGGTGGTCTGGCCGAGTTGCTCGGCTGCGGCGGTGATGGAGCCGCTGTCTACCACGGTGGTGAGTGCCAGCAGTTCATCGAGCGTGGTTTTCATGAGAGCAGTCTCTTTATTGTTGATTTTTAATCAATGATATTTTGCCAATTACCGTCTTTTTCTGCAAAAGACTTACGCGCACACTTCGCTCCACTTTTCCACTGGAGCCATCTCATGCCTCTTGCTTTATTGGCGCTGACCATCAGCGCCTACGCCATAGGAACGACCGAGTTCGTCATCGTTGGGCTGCTGCCCGTCATCGCCGCAGACTTACACGTCAGCCTGCCATCGGCCGGCCTGTTGGTCAGCCTCTACGCCTTGGGCGTGGCCATTGGGGCGCCCGTGCTCACCGCCCTGACCGGCCGTGTGCCGCGCAAACAACTGCTGCTGGGTTTGATGCTGTTGTTCACCGCCGGCAACCTGCTGGCCTGGCAGGCACCGGGTTACACCACGCTGGTGCTGGCGCGCATCTTGACCGGGCTGGCGCACGGTGTGTTTTTCTCGATTGGCACCACCATCGCCACCAGCCTGGTGCCCAAGGAAAAGGCCGCCAGCGCCATTGCCATCATGTTCACCGGCCTCACCGTGGCCCTGGTCACGGGTGTGCCGCTGGGCACCTTCATAGGCCAGCACTTTGGCTGGAACCAGACCTTCCTGGCCGTTTCCGCCCTGGGCTTGATCGCCTTTGTGGGCAGCCTGTTGTTTGTGCCCAGGAACATTGCGCACCAGCCACCGGCTTCGTTGCTGCAGCAGGTGAAGGTGCTGGGCCAGCCGCGTTTGTTGCTGGTTTATGCCACCACGGCACTCGGTTACGGTGGCTCGTTCATAGCCTTCACTTACCTCGCGCCTATCTTGCAGCAGGTCTCGGGCTTCAGCGCCAACGCGGTCGGCCTGGTGTTGCTGGTCTACGGCGTGTCGGTGGCTGTGGGCAACATCTGGGGCGGCAAGCTGGCCGACCAACACGGCGCCATCCGTGCGCTGCAAATCATCTTCCTTGGCCTGGCTGCCGTGTTGTTTGTGCTGACGTTCACCGCCGCCAACTCCTGGCTGGCCTTGGCCACCGTGTTGCTTTGGGGCGCTGTGGCCTTTGGCAATGTGCCCGGCCTGCAGGTGTATGTGGTGCAGCAAGCTGAACGTGTGGCGCCACAAGCGGTAGACGTAGCCTCGGGCCTGAACATCGCCGCCTTCAACCTCGGCATTGCCGGTGGTGCCTGGGCCGGTGGCCTGATCGTCGAACACCTGGGCCTGCTACACACGCCGTGGATGGGCGCCCTGGTGGTGCTGGGTGCGCTTGGCCTGACCACCTACAGCGGTTGGCTGGACCGCCGCTTGCCCGCCATGCCACGCAGCCAACACACGGTGGCCGCGCACTGAAATTTGAACTCCATAGGAAACCCATCATGACCACAAGCAAAACCCTGGGCACCGGCCCGGCCACCATCCCCTCGTTAGGCTTCGGCACCTTTCGCATCCCGGGCGCAGAAGTGCTGCAGATCCTGCCGCACGCCTTGAATGCCGGTTTTCGCCACATCGACACCGCACAGATCTATGGCAACGAAGCCGAAGTGGGCGAGGCCATGGCGGGCAGCAAGGTGCCGCGCAATCACATCTTCCTGACCACCAAGGTCTGGGTGGAACATTACCGTGCCGATGCGTTGGTCGCATCCGTGCACGAAAGCCTGCGCAAGCTGCGCACCGACCACGTGAACTTGTTGCTGCTGCATTGGCCCAATGCCAATGTGCCGCTGACTGAGACCCTCGAAGGCCTGAACGCCGTGCACCAGGCCGGCCTGGCGCAGCACATTGGTGTGAGCAACTTCAACACGCAGATGATGGAAGAAGCCGCACGCATAAGCACCGCGCCGCTGGTGACCAACCAGGTCGAATACCACCCCTACCTGAACCAGGACAAGGTGCTGGCCGCCGCCCGGCAATTGGGCATGACCGTGACCTCTTACTTCGGCCTGGCCGATGGCACGGTGGTGCACGACCCGCTACTGCAAGCCATTGGCCAACGCCATGGCAAAAGCGCCGTGCAGGTGGTGCTGCGTTGGCTGGTGCAGCAACCGAATGTGCTGGCCTTGACCAAGACCGTGCAGCCGGCCCGTGCCGTGTCCAACTATCAGGTGTTTGACTTTGAATTGAGCGCCGACGAGATGGCCAGCATCCAGGCACTCGGCGCGCAGCACAAGCGCCTGGTCAGCCCCGATGGCCTGGCACCGGCCTGGGATTGACGCGGCCTCAGATCAAGGTCAACAAGGCTTGCAGCGGCTCTTCTTCGGCCTGGCTGGCAACACTGGCTGGCGAACCCGGCAAGCGCGCCGTTGCCATGAAGGTGTGTAACTGCTCGACTGGCAAGGGGCGGCTGAAGAAGTAGCCCTGGTAGGCCTGGCAGCCGTGGCTGTTGAGGAAATGGCACTGTTCGCCGGTTTCCACCCCTTCGGCGATGACCGCCAGGTTCATGCTCTGGCCCAGGCGGATGATGGTGCGCACAATCGCCTCGTCGTTGAGGTCGGTCAACACGTCACGCACAAACGATTGGTCAATCTTCAACTGGTCCAGCGGCAAACGCTTGAGGTAGGCCAGAGACGAGTAGCCGGTGCCAAAGTCATCGAGCGAGAAGCGTACCCCCAGCGTCTTGAGCTGGGTCATCTTGGCGATCACCATCTCCACGTCTTCCACCAGCATGGACTCGGTCAGCTCCAGCTTCAGCCGCGCGGGGTTGGCGCCGGTGGCGCGCAAGGTGTCGACCACCTGCGCGACAAACTCCGGGTGTTTGAACTGGCGCGAGCTGACGTTGACCGCCACCGTGAGTTGATCGGCGCCGTCCAGATCCACAGATGTCGCCCAGCGCGCCAGCAGTTGGCAGGCCTGCTCCAGCACCTGGCGGCCCAGCTCCAGGATCAAACCGGTTTCTTCGGCCACCGGCACAAACTCTGCGGGCGAGACCATGCCACGCACCGCATGGCGCCAGCGCACCAGGGCTTCAACCCCCGTACACACCCCGCCGGCTCCGGCTTGCGGCTGAAAGTAGGCCTGGAAGTCGCCTTGCGCCAGCGCGGCGCGCAGTTCACTCTCCAGTGAAGCACGGGCCATCACGGCCGCCTGCAGGCCGGGGTCAAAAAAGCGCAGCGTGTTGCGGCCAGCGGCCTTGGCCTGGTACATGGCGATGTCGGCCTGCTTCAACAGGTCGCCGACCACATCGTCGGGTGAACTGAAACGTGTCGCACCTATGCTGCAGGTGCTGATGTGTTCGTTGCCATGCAGTTGGTAGGGCTGGCTCAGGCTGCTCAGTATCTTTTCGGCCAGCAGCTTGGTTTGCTGGCTGACCTCTTGTGCATCCACGCCCAGGCGCTCGAGCAGCACGACAAATTCATCGCCGCCCAAACGCGCCACGGTGTCGGACGCGCGCACGCAGCCAGCCAGGCGTTGCGCCACCTCGCGCAGCAGCTGGTCGCCGCTGTCGTGGCCCAGGGAGTCGTTCAGCGTCTTGAAGTTGTCCAGGTCTATGAACAGCAAGGCCCCGCCACGCCGGGTGCGGCCACAGTCGGCGAGTGCTTTGCGCAGCCGGTCCATCAGCAACTGGCGATTCGGCAGCGAGGTCAGGGCATCAAAAAATGCCAGCTTCTCGATCTCGCGCTCGGCGAGTTTGCGTTGATTGATGTCGGTGTTGATGGCCAGGATGGAGTGTGGCTGGTCTTGGGCGTCGCGCACCAGCGTCCAGCGGGCTTCCACCCACAGCGTGCTGCCGTCCTTGCAGAGCTGCTCCATCTCCCCGTGCCATTCACCACGCGCCAGCAGCGCCTCATTCGCCTGGTCGTATTGCAGCGGTGTCGCGTAGATACGGCTGAGCACCGAGCGGCCAATCATCTCCTGCGCGCTCCAGCCGTACATGCGCTCGGCGCTTTTGTTCCAGAACATCACCCGCGCATCCAGCCCACGCACCACGATGGCGTCCTGCGCCTTGTCGAGCAGCGAAGCCTGATGCTGGATGCGTGCGTCCGACTCCTGCCTATCGAGCTCGGCAGAAGCGCGCGCGGCGAAGATCTGCAGCGTGGAATGCACAAAGTCGCGGTCTTGCAAGGCTTCTTGAAACAAGGCCACCAGCAAGCCCAGCACCTCGCCATTGCCGCCCATCAGGGGGCGCGCAATACAGGTGTGGACATCGGCCAGGCCTATGGCGGCCACGGCCGGGAAGCGTGCCGTCACCTGCTCACAATGCAGATTGCTGTCCTGGTCGAAACAGTCGTCCCATGGCATGCCCTGGGCCGGAATGACCAGCGTGGGCACAGCCACACCGGCCACCACGGCGGCGATGCTCTGCGTTTGGCAGCTACGGCCAGGCAGGGCCGGTGCCACACGGGCGACAAATCCGGCCTGCGCCCCCAGCGCTTCCGTCATGTTGCGCGCCAATTGTTCAAAGAAAGCCGTATCCATCGCCGCCGAAACACCGGCGGCCATCTTCAGCATGGCGGCCTGTACCCGACGCTGCTTGTGCTGCGCTCGCTGGTGGGCGATGCCGTAGGCCAGGTCGTCGGCCAGTTGCTGCAGCAGCCGGATCTCGTCCTGGCTCATCTGCACCACTTCACTGGCATACAGGCACAAGAGGCCAAAAGTGTCATCGCCGTTGCGTAGCGGCAGGCTGGCCATGCCGCGAATGCCAGCCTCGGCGAGGTCGGCCAGACGCGACTGGAACAGGGGTTCCAGCATCAGGTCTTCGACGATCACCACCTCGGCATCGCGCACGGTGCGCATGACGGGCTTGAGTGAGATGTCCTCGTCTGAGCGCCAGCTCAGCGGCAGCGTGGCCAGAAACGGTGCGTTGTAGCCGGCCTCGGCCTCGCGCGTGATCGAATACTGGGCTGCGTCCTGCGGCTGCAGCTGCAGGGCTTTCTGCGCATATCCCACCCACACACGGCGATAACCGCCTATGTCCACCGCCACTTGGCAAATCGCCTGCAGCAATGCTTCTTCACTGGTGGCGCGGATCAGCGCTTCGTTGCAGGCACTGCGCAGGCGGTGCGCTCGGCTCAGCCGGGTGAACTCGCGTTCCGCGCGGCGGCGCAGGGTCACGTCTTGCACCAGAACAAGCCGCGCCGGTTGGCCGGCAAAATCGATGGCGTCGGAAGACACCTCGATCTCGATCACCGTGCCATCCTTTTTCACATGCCGCCTGGGCAGCGCCAGCACTTTCGCGGCTGAAGCCGTGGCGAGCAAAGCCCGCTCCATCTCTTCGGCATCGGATTGTGGCCAGAGCTGATGCACCGTCATGCTCAAAAACTCTGCCTCGGCATAACCATAGTGCAGCACGGCCGCGCGGTTGACGGCCAGAAAGCGGCGCGTGTCACGTGCCGTCACCCACATGGGGCACGGGTTGTGATCGAACAACATGCGGTATTGCTGGCTCGAATCCTTGACCTGCAGCGCCAGCCCGTAACGGTGGATGGCGCCACCCAGAGTCTCTGCAACGGCCAGCAGGGCGCTGCGTTCACGCTCGCCAAACGCCGCCACCCGCAGGGAATGCAGGCGCACCACCCCCACAGCGTTGGCGCCGTTGCGCAGCGGTGCCAGCATCAGCGCGCGCACCTGCGGCAGCAGGCGCGCGGCCAGCGGATTCGACAGCGGGCTATGCCAGACATCCGGGGTGTAGACCAGTTCCTGTTCACGCAACACAATGCCCGCCAAGCCCATGCCCATGGGCATGCTCTGCCCCACCAAGTGGGCACAGACACCGGTCGCGGCCTTGCAGATCAGTGCATCGCCATCCGCCAAATCAATGGCGCAGCCATCGGCACCTGTGAGGTCTAGCAGCCGCTGTGTCATGCGCGCCAGCAGGGTGTCGTAATCCTGCGCCAGCTCGCCCTGCAGTTCGGCGATTTCCTGTTGGATCTGCAGCAGCTTGCTGCGGCTGCGGCTGTCCATCGCCACCTCGGCGGCCAGTTGCTGGCGCGCCTCGCGCTCGCGTTGGTGCCATTGCAGGCGCTCACCCATGTGTTGCACCAGCAGCTGAATGGTTTGTGTTTTGTCAGCGCCGTCCGGCGCCTGCAGCCGTTCGGACGAGACCAGTCGCAATGCCAGCACGCCCCACACTTCGCCGCCCGGCGTGGCTGTCACCGGAAAACCCAGAACCCATGCCCCTGCAGCTGCCGCTCGTTGCACCGGCTGGCGGCTGCTCAGAACCTCGGCGCCGCAGTCCAGCGCCCATTGCAGCGCTGTGCCATCGCTGTCCCCCAGGCTGCTGAGCACATGCAAGGCCCCGCTTTCGCAGCCCAGCAATGCCGCGGCTTCGGCGCCCACACTCTGGGCCGCCACCTGGACGAGTGGTTCCAGCCCGGCGGCCAGCCAGAGGTCGCCCGCAGCCATCAAACAGCTTGCCACAGGCCAGATGGAATGGCGGGGCAGGTGGTGAAGTGGAGCGCCGCTTCGGGCACGACGGCTAATCTGGAGTTCTGAAATCTTGAGTGCATCAACAACAGCTTGGCCAGTGACATGTAAAGTAATTGAAGCGAATGGTTACAAACCTCTTCGCACACGTCAAGAACGCTTCACCCCAGCCCCGTTGCCAATCTGTCCCCAAGTTGTCGCCAGCCGGCGTCGGCGGCTACTCGCTGTCTATGTTTTCGTGCACCGCGATGCTGCCACGCCGCCAGTAACCCGCCGCCTTGAGCCACTTGGCTTGTGCACCGCGTTCGGCCAACAAATAACTGCGCACGGCTTTGGCAACACCAGTCTCACACGCCACCCAGGCATGAAAATCCCCGGCAGGCCACGCCAGTGCTTGCAATGCAGACAACAAGCCAGCAGCATCGCCCGCCGCACCGGCATCACGAAACACCCATTGCAGCTGCAGCGTCGCCGCAGTTTGCAGGGTTTGCACACATTCGAGGTTATCCACTTCGGCCACCACCAGGGCGCGGCTGCCGGCCGGCAACTCAGCCAGGCGGCGTGCGATGGCGGGCAAGGCAGTGTCGTCTCCGACCAACAGGTGCCAATCAAAATCGGTGGGCAGGAGGAATGAGCCGCGTGGGCCGCCGATCACCAGCGGGTCGCCCACTTTGGCCTGCAAAGCCCACTGCGTGGCAGGGCCGGCTTCGTGCAGCGCGAAGTCTATGTCCAGGGTCAACGCCTGGGCATCAAAGTGGCGCGGGGTGTAGTCGCGCATGATGGGGCGTGGCGCATCCGGGGCGGCATCGGCGCCCGGGCCAGCTGCAGCGAGGTGAAATTCACCTGTGGCCGGGTCGGGGAAAAACAGCTTCACGTGGTCATCAAAACCGGGGCTGTAGAAGCCCTGCAGCTCGGCACCGCCCAAGGTGATGCGCAACATGCCAGGGGTCAGCCGGGTGCTGCGCACCACGTGGACGTTGCGCCGACGCAGTTCATGGCGCACACGTTGCGCGGTACGGCCCGAAAGTTCGGCCAGGGCAGGGTTCAGAGTGGTGTTCATAGGTGTGTTCATAAGCGTTCCAGGTTTTGCGCTGCGGTGTCGAGCACGGCAGCAAAGGCGTTGGCCTGTTCTTCGGTCAGCTGGCCGCGCGACAGGCGCATACGCACAGCCAATTTGAGGTTTTCCAAAGCGCGCACCACTTGCGGCGGACGCGTCGCCAGGCTGTGACCCGCATCGCCCATACGCGCCATCATGGCGTCGGCGGCTTCGCGGTTGGCTTGCAGGTATTCGCGGCCAGCGTCGGTGACGGTGTAGAGCTTGCGGCCACCGCTTTCGGCCGTCACCGAAGTGTGGCCCAGGTCTTCAAGCCAGGTGAGGGCCGGGTAGATCACACCGGGACTGGGGCTGTAGCGGCCCAACATGCGGTCTTCGATCTGCTTGATCAGTTCGTAACCGTGGCTGGGTTTGTCGGCAATCAGCTGCAGCAGCACAAAGCGCAGGCCGCCGTGGCCGAAGACCCGGCCGCCACGGCCGCCTCGGCCAGACTCGAGTGGCAGTTCCAGCCCCAAACCACGGCCGTGGCCGTGGGCGTCGGGGCCTCGGCCATGGGGGCGGCCGTGTTTGAAATGATGTGCGTCACGCATGCTTGGGCTTTCTATTTAGATATATCGATACAGTTACGATATATCTTATTTACATCGAATGCAATGCCCACACCGGGTGCCCCTTGCTGGCAAATGGTTAAAACGGTCTCAAGCCAAAAAACCCTTGATTGCCTATCTGATATGCGTAACAAGCTATTGAAACAGTAGCAAAACAACATCAACGCAGCCACCGCGTCACGTATCTTCATGAAAACATGCACAAGCATTACGTCAGCGATACCTGCGCGCCACATGCCACCCGCAGAATGCGCCGCTGACCGTGACTGCCATGCCCTCTCAGCCCTTTTCTCTACCCCTTTCTCTACCCTTTTCTCTGCTCTGCGCTCCACCTGTCTGGGCCCTGCCGCTGCTGGCTAGCCTGGTGCTGTCACAGCCAGTCCACGCCGCCAAAAAGCCGATAGCGGAGCCGGTGAGCATGCACTTCAGCAACGCCGACATCGAGGGCGTGGCACGTACCTTGAGCGTGATCACCGAACGCAACATCGTGGTCGACCCGCGCGTCAAAGGCACGCTGTCGCTGAACACCGAGCAGCCGGTACCGCCAGCGCAGGCGTGGGCGCAATTCCTGGCCGCGCTGCGCCTGCAGGGCTACACCCTGGTCGAGAGCGGCGGGCTGTACAAGATTGTTCCCGAGGCCGAGGGCAAGCTGCAGTCGGCCTCGGTGCAGGTGGACACCAGCAGTGTGCGCGGCGACCAGATCGTCACCGAGATCTTCAAACTGAGCCATGAGAACGCCAGCAACCTGCTGCCGGTGCTACGGCCGCTGATCAGCCCGAACAACGTGATCAACGTCAATGCCGGCAACAACTCGCTGGTGGTCACCGACTACGCCAGCAACCTGGCGCGCCTGCGCACCATCGTCGCCGCGCTGGATACCCCCAGCGCCACCGATGTGGAAGTGATGCCGCTGCAACACACGACGGCGGCCGACCTGGCTGTGACGGTGCAACGCCTTACGGCAAGCGCCGGCGGCGCCAGCGCGTCCACAGGCGGCAGCGCAGCGCCAGCCGCGAGCAGTAGCGCCGGCGCCACCATCGTGGCCGACACCCAGAGCAACAGCCTGCTGGTGCGCGCGCCCAACCCGGCGCAGTTGGCGGCCATACGTTCGCTGGTCGCCAGGCTGGACCAGGCGCGCGGCAAGGCCAACGTGCGGGTGGTCTACCTGAAGAACACCGACGCCATGCGCTTGGCACAGGTGCTGCGCGCCGCGTTTCCCTCGGATGCCTCCAGCAGTGCAGCGGCCGGCAAAACCGCCACGTCCACATCCTCCAGCGAGGCCAGCAGCAGCAATAACAGCAAGGAAGCCGCACCAGCGAGCACGGCGGTCGCGGCCAATGCCGCACCGTCCACCGGCGGCGGCATCCAGGCCGACCCCAGCAGCAACGCGCTGATCATCACTGCAGCCGAGCCCAGGTTCACCGAGATGCGGCAGATCATCGAGCAACTCGACTCGCGCCGCGCGCAGTTGTTTGTCGAGTCCCTGGTGGTGGAAGTGGACGCCAGCAAAAGTGTGGACCTGGGCCTGCAGTGGGCCAAGATCTTCGACATCAGCAGCAGCACCACACTGACGCTGGGCACCGTGGCCGCGGCGCTGGAGTCGATGTCGGGTACAAACATCCTGTCCACGGCCAACGTGGTGACGCTGGACAACGAAGAGGCCAAGATCGTTGTGGGCAAAAACCTGCCCTTCGTCACCGGCTCGTACACCAGCACCACCAGTTCCAGCCCGTTCCAGACCATTGAACGCAAAGACGTGGGCATCACGCTGCGCATCAAGCCGCAGATTGGCCAAAGCGGCAACATCCGCATGAGCATCTACCAGGAGTCGTCTTCGGTGGCCTCCACCAGCAGCACCCTCGGGCCGACCACCAACAAGCGCTCTATCGAGTCCAGTGTGATGGTCAACGACGGCAAGATCATCGCGCTGGGCGGCTTGATCGAAGACAGCAGCACCGACGATGCCGCGCAGCTGCCGGGCGTGGCCGATGTGCCGCTGCTCGGTCCGCTGTTCCGCAGCATCAGCCGCTCGCGCAAAAAGACCAATTTGCTGGTGTTCCTGCGCCCTGTGGTCATGCCCGACGAGAGCGCCAGCAGCAGTTTGTCGCTAGACCGCTACGACTACATACGTGCACAGCAGCAGGCGCTGCCGGATGACATCCGCCAGCTGCCCCCTCAGCCCGCACCCTTGTTGCGCTCCAGCAGCAACATCAAGTGATCAGACCACTTTGCGGCAGGTTTTGCTGGATGTAGGCTTCCAGCGCATCCGCCGGCAGCGGCTTGCTGAACAGATAACCCTGGTAGGCCCGGCAACCGTTTTCCGCGAGGAACTGCCGCTGCTCTTCGGTCTCTACACCCTCGGCGATCACGGCCAGGCCCAGGTTTTGCCCCAGGCCTATGATGGTTTGTGCAATCACCGCGTCGTTCGGGTCGGTCAACACGTCACGCACAAACGACTGGTCAATCTTCAGCTGGTCCAGCGGCAAACGCTTGAGGTAGGCCAGCGACGAATAACCGGTGCCAAAGTCGTCGAGCGCAAAGCCCACGCCCAAGCGTTGCAGCTCGGTCATCTTGTCGATGGTCAGGTCCATGTCGTCGACCATCAGGCTCTCGGTCAACTCCAGCTTCAGCCGGCGCGGGCGCGCGCCCGAACGCTGCAGCTCGGCCATCACATGGGTCACAAAATCGGGGTGGCGAAACTGCCGCGAGCTGACGTTCACGGACATGACCAGGTGCTCGGTCTCCGGCCGCGCGGCCCAGGCGGCGAGTTGTTCACACGCCAGGCGCAACACCCGCCGGCCGATCTGCACAATGATGCCGGTCTCTTCGGCCACAGGGATGAAGCGCACCGGCGACACCATGCCGTGTTGCGCGTGTTGCCAGCGGATCAAGGCCTCAACCCCGGTCAAACGGCCATCACCATCGACCTGCGGCTGGTAGTGCAGGAAAAATTCGTGCTGCGCCAAGGCGCTGCGCATGTCCACTTCAAGCGCGGCCCGTCCGGTCACCGCGGCCTGCAGCGCCGGGTCGAAAAAGCGCACGGTGTTGCGCCCTGCGGACTTGCTTTGGTACATGGCAATGTCGGCCTGCTTCAGCAACTCTCCCACACCCGCATGTTCTTCGGTGAACGGTGCAATGCCGACGCTGGCCGAGCTTTGGTATTCACCCAGCGAAAGCTGGTAGGGCGAATTCAGCGCCGCGAGCACCTTGTCGGCCACCAGGCGCGCCTGGCGCGACACATCATGGATGTTGCCGCCCAGGTCTTCGAGCATCACCACAAACTCATCGCCGCCCAACCGCGCCACGGAATCGGCCTGGCGCACACACACCCGCAGGCGCTGTGCCACCTGTTGCAACAGCAGGTCGCCCTGGTCATGGCCCAGGGTGTCGTTTAGTGTCTTGAAGTTGTCCAGATCGATGAACAACAAGGCACCGCCACGTTTGCTGCGCTCGGTGCTGGTCAGCGCCTGCTGCAGCCGGTCCATCAGCAACAGCCGGTTGGGCAACTGGGTCAGCGGGTCGTAGAAGGCCAGTTGCTGGATCTCGCGCTCGGCGCGTTTGCGCTGGCTGATGTCGGTGTTGATGGCCAGCACCGACACCGGTTTGCCACGGCTGTCGCGCACCAGGGTCCAATGCGCTTCTATGGTGATGGCATGGCCGTCCTTGCGGCGCTGGGTCAGCTCGCCGGTCCACTCGCCATCGGCCATGACCTGCGCGTGGGCGCGGTCAAAGTCACGCGGGTCGCGGTAGGCCGCCTGGGTCACCGTGGTGCCCATCACTTCGTCGGCCGACCAGCCATACACACGCTGCGCGCTGCGGTTCCAATAAACGATGCGGTGCTGCAGGTCGCGCACGATGATGGCGTCCTGCGCCTTGTCGAGCAGCGAGGCCTGGTCCAGCAGGCGTGTCTCATATTGCTGGCGCTCGAGTTCGGTGGTGGCACGTGCCGCAAAAATGCGCAGCGTGTACATCACCAGGTCGGGGTGCTGCAACGGAGCGTCGAACAACACACAGATCAGGCCCACAGCCTGGCCTTCGCGGTTGTCCAGGCGGAAACCGGCAAAGCCACGCACGTCCACGCCAGGCACCCAATCGCGCCAGGGCACGATGTGGTCCACCAGGGCGCTGGACAGGTGGCTCATGTCGGCCACAACAAACTGCGTTTGCGACAGCAGTTGCAGCAGCGCGCCGTTCAGCGGCAACTCGCGGTTGGGCAGCAGGCTGCCGTTGACGTACAGCGACAGGCTGCGCAGACCCGTGGGTTCGTCAGGGGGATGCAACTGCGCGACCACGCCGACCTGTGCGTTCAGCGCATCCGCCATGTGCAGGCCCAGGTTGTCAAAGAACTTGGTGCCCGCGCCATCCGACACGGCCAACGCCACCTTCACCAGGGCTTCCTGCAGATGCTGCTGCTGCTCGCGCGCACGCAGGCTCATGATGCCGAAGGCCAGGTCGTTGGCCAGCGCTTCCAGCAGCCGCACTTCGTCCGAGCCTATGGTCAGCACCTCCACCGAATACAGCAACAAGACGCCGAAGGTGTGCCCGTTTTCGCGCAACGGCAGGCTGATCTGGCCGCGGATATTGCGCTCTCTGGCCAACATCGCCCAGGGTTTGAAACCTTCGTTCTGGGCAATGTCCTCGACAATCGCCAACTGCCCGCTGCGAATCGCCAGGCCGCTGGGGCCCTGGCCGTAGGGGCTGTCCTCGTCCCACGACACACGCACCTCGTCCAGCACTTCGGACTGCTTGCCCCAGCGCGCCATCACCTCGACGGTGCGCTCCACGTCGTCGCGCGCAAAACCGACCCAGGCCGCGGCATAACCGCCTTTTTCAACCGTGATGCGGCAGATGTTTTCCAGCAGCACCGCCTCGGAAGTGGCACGCACCTGGCTTTCATTACACGCGCTCAACAAGGCCTGGGCGCGGCTCACACGCGTGAGTTCGCGTTCGGTGCGCAGTTGTTCGGTGATGTCCACACCTTGCACGATGCGCGCCTTGCGCCCGTCCAGGCTGATGGTCTGGCCGGCCACCGACAACTGCACCAATCTGCCGTCCTTGGTGCGGTTGCGGTTGTGCACGCCTGTCAGCGGTTGCCCCACACGCACACTTTCAATCACCGCTGCAAACTGTTCCCGGTCCTCGTCGGGCACCAGGTCGGCCAGGGTCATCTTCAGCAGTTCGGCCTCGGAATAACCAAACAGACGGATCGCGGCCGCATTCGCCGCCAGAATCGCCAGCGTGTCATAGTCGTAGACCCACACCGGCTGCGGGTTGTCGCCAAACAGCACACGGTAATGCTCTTCAGAATGGCGCAAGGTCTCGGCCACGCGGTGGCGCTGGATCAGCGAGCCCAGCGACAGCGCCAGTGTCTGCAGGCTCAACACGTCGCGTGCACTGAACCCCCCCAGCCGATTCGAGATGACCTTCAACGCGCCTATGGGACCGGCCTCGGTGCTCAACGGCGCCACGATGATGGCGGTGAGTTGCATCGCATCGGACAGGTCACGTATCACCCGGGGATCGTTGGGCGCGTCATTGGCCAGCATCACTTCGCCGCGCTGCAAGGCCACGCCGGTCAGGCTGCCTTTGAGTGGCAGGCGGGCTCCGACACCGGTCGCGGTTTCGCCGGCGACGGCGCTGCAGACCATGTCCTCACCCTCTATGAAGCCGACCTGGCAACCCGTGGCGCATGTCAATGCACACACCCGCTCGGCGGTGATGTCGAGCACCGCCTGCAGCCCCAGGTCAAGTGAAGCCAGCTCCTGCTGGATGCGCACAATGCCGACACGGGCTTCATCATCCCGGCGCGCCTCTTCTGCGGCGAGGCGGATGCTGCGCAAGTCGGTCAGGCCGCCGACCATGCGCGCCGCACGGCCGCTTTCATCATGGATTACCAGGCCACGGTCGGAGACTTCGGCATAACTGCCGTCGCCACGCCGAAAGCGGTATTCGGCATTCCAGCTGCGCGCCGCCGGCGGGCCCAGCGCGTCGTTCAGGCTCTTCACCACACGCGCGCGGTCTTCGGGGTGCACACGCGCGGCCCAGCCCGGCGCCCCTACAACAAACTCTTCGGGCGGCACACCAAACAACGTGTACAGGCCATCGCTCCAGGTGGTCACGTCGGTACGCAGGTCCCAGTCCCAGACGGCATCTGCCGACGCCTTGGCCAGGTACTTGAAGCGTTCTTCGCTGGCGCGCAGCGCCTCCTCGGCGCGCATTTGCTCGGACACATCCTGCACCGAGCCACGCACCCGCGTCACCACACCCTGGGCATCGGGCGCGGCGCTGCCCAGGACACGGATCCAGCGGCGCAAGCCAACACTGGCATCCAACCAGACCACCACATCAAAAGACTTGCCTTCGCGCACACAGGCCGCCATGGCCTGCCGCAGCGCAGGGCGGCATTCTGCAGCGCACAGGGCGACCGCCTGGTCCGGCGTGGGGGCGTAGCCCAAGGGCAGGGCGAACAGATCGGCGGTGTTCTCGGTCCAGCGCAGGCGGTTGCGGCGCACGTCCAGGGTCCAGCCGGCCACACGCGCCAGCTGGCTGGCCACACGCAAGGCCTCGTAGCGCTGGCTGCGCATGGGCGCCACCAGACGCGGTGCAGCGCCAGGTGCGCCGCCGGCCTGGCCCGGCGCGCGCGCTTCGGGCGAGCGGTCGAGCACCCGCACGGCTTGCACGGCCAATGCCTGCAAGGCCCGCAGCAAGGCCGGTTCGGGCTGGTGCGGCAGCGTATCGGCCACCGCCAGGCTGCCCAGCAGCCAGCCGTTGGCGCAGACCAAGGGCACTGACACATAGGCCCGGATGCCGGGTTCCGCGCTGACCCAAGGGTGATCGGCGAAGCGCGGGTCGGTGCTGGCGTCGGCTATTTGCAGGCCTTCGCTGGGCCAACCGGCACGTGACTCAAAACTTTCGTCCAGCGCAATTTCGGTGCCCAACGGGCCCTGGTGCGCTTTCAGCCACAGGCGGCTGGAGGTGAAGATGCCGAGCAAGCCCATGGGCATGGCGTAGATACGCGCCGCGAGCTGCACCAACTGGTCAAACTCAGGCTCGGAAGGGGTGCCCAAAATAGCGTAACGCGCGAGCAACTCCAGCCGCGCGGCTTCGCTGAGTTGCCCTGACTGGTGTGCGGCGGCTTCTTCCATAGCGCTCACACGCCCTCGGCCCCGCCGGCCGCTCGACATGCAGTGTCACGACTGTCAACCATTGCTCCCCCTGGTGGCCTGGGGCCACCGAGAATTCTTATGCGGTTGCAATTTTGCGCCCAAGCCCCCGCGAACGGGAGAAAATTCCCGCACCTGTTCTAGGCGTTCACCAACGGCAACCGTGCTTGTCTGGGTTATCGGCGCATGGGCTGAAAAGTTGAGGCGCCACGGCTCAGCCATTGATCCAGCACCAGCATCACCAGCAGTGATGCCCCGACCAAGGGAAACAACAGTCCACCCAGCGCCAGCAAAGCGACAACGCCGCGCAGCACCCGGCGCTCGGCGGGCAAGGGCGGCACACCCAGCCCACCCGCAGGCCGCCGCTTCCACCACATGGTGGCGGCACTCACACACAGCAGCACAATCGCCAGACACACCAGCACCAGCAAGGCCTGGTTGGGCACACCAAACTCCTGGCCCATGTGTACATTGATGCCCCACTCCAGCCAGCGGCCGAATGGCCCGTAGTCGGCGTAAGCCATGTCGATCAGCGGTTGGCCGCTGTATTGGTCCAGGTGGATCACACGTTGCTGGGCCAAGACGTTGGGGTAGACCGAAGCACTGTAGACCCCAGCAGGCCCCTTGGGTGGGTTGACGCTAAAGCCTGGCGCAATGCCCAGACGGCTGAAGATGGCCATGGCCTGGTCCAGGCTCAAGGCCTGCGCTGAAGTGGCCACCGGTGCCGCAGCGGCAGCGTTGTGCTCATCATGCCCGGCGTGCTCCTGATGCGCATCATGTGCCGCATGCGCCGACTCCGGCAGCCGCGCCTGCTCCACGGACCAGCTGGTGGGCGCCACATCGTTCAGACGCTGCTGCGACATAGGCACGGCCACGCGCACACCCGCCGGGTAACCAAAATTGTGGCCATTGGCCCACTCATTCACCTTGGCGCCCCATACCACCGACCACGGCATGCCGGTGAGCGCCAGGAACACCAGGGCGGCCCCGACAAAAATGCCGGTGACGGCATGCAGATCGCGCCAGAACAGCCGCTGGCGCGGCTGGCCACGCACCACCAGCACGCCGCCGCGCCCCTTGCCACGCGGCCACCACAGGTAGATGCCGGTCAGCACCAACAAGATGGCCCAACCTGCCGCAATCTCTATGGCGCCACGCGCCAGCGCACCGAAGTACTTCAGGCTGTGCAGCTTGCGAATCGTCCAGGCGACGCTGCTGCGGTCGGCCAAGGCACCCAGCACCTGGGCGCGGTAGGGGTCGACAAACACCGACAAGGCCTCGCCTTGGCTGGTGAGCACGCTGATCTCGGCCGAGTCGTCGGTCGCCGCCGCCGCGCGGTATTTGCGCAGGCTGCCCGGGTGTGCGGCCAGCGCAGCGGCCACCAGTTCGCTATGGGCGCGTGGGGCGCCATCGGTCGCCGCGACAAACTTCAGATCGCGGTGAAAGTAGCCGTCAATCTCGGCTTTGAAAACATACAGGCCGCCGGTCACGGCCAGCCAGATGAGGAACGGCAGCACCAGCAAGCCAGCATAAAAGTGCCAGCGCCAGACAGCACGGTACAGGTTGCCAGCGGCCGGCGCGGCGGCGGCCTGGAGAGAAACAGTGGGGGTGGATGAAGACATCATGAAATCTTTGAACGTGCCAAAACACAAGCGCACGCACTGCCGAGCAGGTCTTGCAAACGCAAGCCCTCAGCAGCGGTGAACACCAACAAAAGAAGTCAGACTGAAACTGGGGGCCCGCGTGCGGGCAAGGCAGCGCCAATACGGGCGGCAATGTGTGCCGCCGCAATGGGCTGAAGGGCATAAGCCAGGGCATGTGGCGGAGCCACCGAGGTGCGCGCTTGTGGCAGCGGCAGCGTGGCCGCCAGGCACAAGGAGCAGTCGAGTGTGTGTTGCCCAGGCTCGGCAGCCGAGCCATCGTCACTGGTGAAGACCACCTTCACCGCGCCGCCCGCCGAACACACAATTTCCATGGCCTGGGGGTGCAACAGCGGCGAGGCGCTCGCCACGCTCAGCGTCAACACAAACCAGGCCAAGAACAAGCGGGCAAGTAGGGACGATGAACGGAAAAACTGCATGGCGTCGAATTATGCGCGAGCGACGGTGTGCGCCATGGGGTAGCGCCGCAACATCCACAGGTACAGGGCTACGCCGACAAACAGCGTGCCGGCGGCCAGGCTCAGGGACAGCGTAAAACCCAGGGCCTGGCTGCTGCTGTGCGCGATCACCAAGGCCACCAGCGGCGGTCCGACAATCTGCCCCAAACCGTACATCGCGGTAAGCATGCCCATGCTGCTGGCCACGGCCAGCGGACGCAGGCGGCGCACCTCCTGCATCGCAAAAAAAGTGATGGCCGTGAACGGCAGGCCCAGGAACAGGCTGCCCAAGGCAAAGCCGAACGCGCTGGGCAAGACCACACTGGCCAACACCCCCAGCCCTTGCATGCCGTAGCAGTAGGCCAGCCATAGGCGCATGTCCGCGTCACGCGGCACACGTGTGGCAAGCACCGCCCCCAACATCACACCCAGGCCAAAAATGGGCCAGAACAAATCGATCCACACCGAATTGCCCAACACGCCGCGTGCAATCACCGGCAAAAAGGTGGCGGTGATGATGTAGCCAAAACCGGCCAGGCCATAGGCCACGGTGAGGCTGGCCATCTGGCCCTTGTCGTGCGCGGCCAGCGGCGTTGGCGTGGCGGCGGTAGTGGTGGTGGTGCTGGGCGCCAGCGGTGCTGCCGCTGTCAGGTGCTCTGCGGCGGGCCGCTGGAACACCGGCCACACCAGCACCGTCAACACCAGGGCCAGCGCGGCGAACAACAGCCAGCCACTGGACGCCGCCCAGCCGTGCGCCACCATGGCACTGGCCAACAGACCACTGAGGGTGATGCCCGCGCCTGGCCCAACATAGATGAATCCGCCCATCTCGGGCACCCCCAGACGCGCCAGCCTGGCCAGGCACCAGCCCGAGGTATAGACAAACACAAAGGCGCTGGCCACGCCCGAGACAAAACGCAGCAAGGGCCACAGCGCTGCCCAATGCCAGGCCATGCCCAGGGTCAAGGCACAGGTGGCCACCAGGCCTGCACGCACCATCATGGCCGGCACCACCGGCGGCAAACCCTTCAAACGCCCCCAGATCCACGGCTGAAAGGTACACAGCAGCGCACCGACCAGGTAGCCTATGTAATTGGCGCTGGCCAGCCAGCTGGCGGTGGCGAGATCGACTACGCCGTCGTGCAGCATCATCGGCAGCAGCGGCGTGAAGGCAAAGCGGCCTATGCCCATGGCGGTGGCCAGCGCCACCATGCCGGCCACGGCCACACGCCAGGGCTTGCCAACCGCAGGGCTGGTCGCGGAGAGGGAGGAGGTGGACATCAGCTTCACTCAGTCGTGGCGGGGCTTGTCTTGGTTGCCAGCCTGCGAAGGCAGGGGCTGCAGGGGCTGCAGCGGCGTAGCAGCGACCGGGCTGGCATCGGCCTCAACACCCTCCAGCGGCTCGTTCACCGAGGCCGCATACAAGCCCCAAACCGCCAGAAACAAGGCCGCAATCACCGGTCCTATGACAAAACCATTCAGCCCGAAAATCGCCATGCCGCCCAGCGTGGACAACAACACCATGTAATCGGGCAGCTTGGTGTCTTTGCCCACCAGCACGGGGCGCAGCACGTTGTCCACCATGCCTATCACCAATACGCCATAGGCCGCCAACGCCACCGCCTTGACGGTATCACCGGTGGCCAGATAGTAGATCGCCACAGGCCCCCAGATCAGCCCCGCGCCCACGGCCGGCAGCAGAGAGAGAAACGCCATCAGCACCGACCACAGCACCGCCGATGGAATGCCCAGACCCCAGAACGCCAGGCCGCCCAGCGCGCCCTGCGCGGCCGCCACCAGCAAATTGCCTTTGACGGTGGCGCGCACCACCGTGATGAACTTGCCCATCAACGCACGGCGTGTGTGATCCTGCAGCGGCACCACGGCGCGCATATTGCGCATCAAGACATCGCCATCGCGCAGCAGAAAATACAGCAGGTACAACATGATGCAGAACGACACCGCAAACTCAAACGTGTTCTGTCCGACGCTGAGCGATTGCTTCAACACAATCTGGCCGCCCTGCGTGAGCAGCTGCACCAGCTTTTCTTCCAGGCCCTTGATGCCGCTGATCTCGAAATAGGCCAGGCCGTCGGTGAGCCACTGGGGCAGGCTCGATTCGATCTGGTGTATGCGTTCACCCAGATTGAAGCTGCCGCTTTGCAGCTTGGCAAAAATGGCGGTGAGCTCACGCACCAACATGCCGCCAATCAGCCCCATGGGCAAAATCACCATCACCAGGATGATCAGCAGCGTGCAAAGCGCCGCCAGCGTGGCGCGGCCATTCAACTTGCGCAGCAGCCAACGGTGCAGCGGCGCAAACAGGATGGCCATCACCACGCCCCAGAACACCGCGCCGCCGAAGGGTAGCAGAATCCAGCCAAAGGCCAGTGTCACCACCACCATGAGCAGCACAAAGATCTTGTTTTCGTGCGCCTTGCGCCGAGCCTGAGGAGTTGTTTGCATGAAGTAGGCGAGCGAGGGTTTGCTGCGGGCTGGAAAAGAGATGTCGATGGTATCGGCATTGGGGCGCAGAAGTATTTCCGGCAAAATTGGCCTCTTGCACAATCGGGAAGAGCGTCAACAGCTTCACTTTTGATAGCAACAAGCACTGTAAAGCCGTGCGCCAGCCAGCACCTGCAGGCTACCATCCAGGCCTGTTTGAACCCACAACCTTGAGGAGCGCCATGCCCCGCCCGATTCTTGACGAAGCCCATATCCACCCTGCTGTGCGCGCCGAAGTGGCCAAAGTGTCGCCCCAAGTGGCCGAAGTCCAGGCCGCCATTGCCGCTCATCCGCTGGTGGTGGTGGGCATGGGGCTGAATCCGTTCCCGCGCAAGGCGCGCCGCCTGCTGGATGCGGCCGGCATTCCCTACCACTACCTGGGCTACGGCAACTACTTCAGCAACTGGCGTCCGCGCAATACCTTGAAGTTGTGGAGCGGCTGGCGCACCTTCCCCATGGTGTTTGTGCGCGGCAGCTTGGTCGGTGGCGCCAACGATCTGGAGCGGTTGCTGAACAGCGGTGAGCTGCAGCAGCTGTTGAACCAGAAGTAGCCTGCATCGCGACAACTATTCCAACACCATGCAAGCCAACGAACCCAACGCACCCGACAGCGCGGTCTACCGCACACTGCTTGAATCCACGCGTGCCATCCCCTGGAAGATAGACTGGGCGACCGCTTCCTTCAGCTACATAGGCCCGCAGATCGAGCCCCTGCTGGGTTGGGCGCCGTCCAGCTGGCTGACGGTGAATGATTGGGCCATGCGTATGCACCCGGACGACCGCGAGCGTGTGGTCAATTTCTGCGTCTCGCAATCGCAGGCCGGTGTGGACCACGAGGCTGACTACCGCGCACTCACGGCCAGCGGCGAGTATGTGTGGATACGCGATGTTGTGCACGTGGTCCGGGATGCACAGGGCCAAGTGGAGTCGCTGATAGGCTTCATGTTCGACATCACCGAGCGCAAGCAAACCGAAGAAAAACTGCTGAGCCTGCAAAGGGAGCTGGAGGAACTCTCCTACCTCGACAGCCTGACCGGCGTGGCCAATCGGCGCAGGTTTGATGCGGTACTCAAAAAAGAGTGGGGAGAGGCCAGGCACAACACCCAGCCCCTGTCCCTGATCATGGTGGATGTGGACTTCTTCAAGCTCTACAACGACCAGCATGGCCATGTCGAAGGCGACAACTGCCTGCAGCGCATCGCGCAGGCGCTGGCCTCGGCGGCGAACCGGCCGCGCGATTTCTTTGCCCGTTATGGTGGTGAGGAATTTGTCCTGGTATTACCCGCGAGCGACGAGAAGGCCGCCGCAGCGGTCGCCGAGCGTTGCCGCCGGGCCGTCTTCAAGGCGCAGATTCCGCACGGCAGCTCTCCGCTTGGCCAGTTGATCACGGTCAGCATGGGAATAGGCACCGTCATCCCCACGGCCGGCGAAGACCTGCGCCTGTTTATAGACCTGGTAGACCGCCGGCTCTACCAGGCCAAGCGCGCCGGACGCAACCAGTCCGTGGCGGCCAGCTGACGCCAACTGGCAAAAGCCAAGGCCCCTAAGGGCCTTGGCTGGAGACAGAACGCCGGTGCCCGGCGAGCCTGGAGTTTCTGTTTCCAATACTCAGCTCTTGTCACGCATTGGGCGGTGGTGCTCACCACCAGGGCCGCCAGGGCCACCGTGGCCCATGCGCTGCAGCATGCGCAGCGACTCGGCATCAAAGGTGGTCTTCTGCTCGGTGTTCAGCGCACCATAAAAGGTCTTGGTGGCGTCTTCACGCTTGTCCATCTCGGCATTGCGTGCCACACGCAGGGCGTGCAGGCGGTCCAGGCGCTCGGGTGTGGTCAGCTTGGCGAAGTCAGCGCGCTCACCGGGGGCCATGGGGGCTGGTGGTTTCATGCTGCCGGTGAACGCGGCCCAGGCCGGTTCCTGTTCGGACGTGATCTTCAGCTTGGTCTTCAACTCGGCCATACGCTTGGCGATGGCCGCCTGCATCTTGGCCGGATCACGGTGGTGCATGCCTTCACGCGGGCCCTTGTGGGCGGCAGCGGGTGGTGGTGACGCCGCGTCGGCAGGTGCCGGGGTCTGCGCCATGGCGCCGGCGCCTAGCGTGGCCAGCAAACCGGCGAGAACAAGACTTTTGAGGGTGGTGGTGTTTGAACGCATAGAAGTCCTTCCTTTCGAAGAAGAAGCCTGCACGCCACATCGGGTTCAGGTTGAGGCTAGTGTGGTTGGCCGATGTTTCGCCGCCATAACGGGGGTTTATTGCTTTGTAAAGTTTGCGCGCGCAGTTGTTTCCAGCGCGGGCGTTCAGGCGTAGAACTTGCGTTGCTCCATCACCCCCCGAGAGTTCGCTGATTGCGCATTTTTGACCGGAGACAAACCCATGGAAACCAAACCGCCACTGCCGCCTTTCACCTTCGAGACCGCGACGCTGAAAACCCGCATGGCCGAAGACGCCTGGAACACCCGCGACCCCGACCGCGTGGTGCAGGTCTACACCGAAGACACCAACTGGCGCAACCGCGCCGACTTTCCCGTGGGCCGCACCGAGGTGCACCAGTTCCTCACACGCAAATGGGCCAAGGAGCTGGACTACCGGCTGATCAAAGAGCTCTGGGCTTTTACCGGCAACCGCATCGCCGTGCGCTTTGCGTACGAGTGGCACGACGCCACAGGCCAGTGGTTTCGCAGCTACGGCAACGAGAACTGGGGCTTCAACGAACACGGCCTGATGGCCTGGCGCTACGCCAGCATCAACGACCTGGCGATAACCGAGGCCGACCGCAAGTTCCACTGGCCGCTGGGACGTCGACCCGACGACCACGCCTCGCTAAGCAGCCTGGGGTTGTAACCCTTGTTGGCGAGCCAAGATCCGCTGTGGCAGCACCAACTGGGCCTGCTGCTGGAGTCCACCGGCGAGGGCATTTTTGGTGTCGACCTGGACGGCCACTGCATGTTCATCAACCGCGCCGGTGCGGCGATGCTGGGCTACGAGCCGGCCGAGGTGTTGGGCCACAACATGCACTGGCTCACCCACCATTCACATGCCGACGGCTCGCACTACGCCGACACCGACTGCCCGATCTTCAACGCCTTTCGCCAGGGCCTGGGCTGCCGCATCGACAGCGAAGTGTTCTGGCGCCGCGACCACCAGGCGTTTGCGGTGGAGTATTCGAGCTACCCGATCCTGGACGGCGCCGAGGTGCGCGGCGCGGTGATCACCTTTGTCGACATCACCGAGCGCAAACGCACGGCCGATGCCTTGCAGCGCGCCAAGGCCGAGCTGGAAGAACGCGTGGCCGAGCGCACGGCCACCTTGTCGGCCACGCTGGCCCAGATGCGTGAACTCTCGGCCTACCTCGACCGTGTGCGCGAAGACGAACGCACACGCATTGCCCGTGAGGTGCACGACGAACTCGGCAGCCTGCTGGTGGCGTTGAAGATGGACGTGAACTGGATGGACAAGCGCCTGAGCGAGCAGCAAAGCCGCGACGCGGTGGCCGCCCAGGACATGCGCAACCGCATGCGCAGCAAGTGCCAGAACATGAGCGGCCTGATCGAAACCGCCGTAGACAACGTGGGCCGCATCATCACCGACCTGCGCCCCAGCATCCTCGACCACCAAGGCCTGTGGGCGGCACTGGAATGGCAGGCGCAGGAGTTTGTGCGCGCCGCAGAGTTGGCGCTCGATTGGCAGATGCTGGTAGACGACGACCTGGCGCTGCCCGATGCCGCCGCCATGGCGGTGTTTCGCATCTTCCAGGAGATGCTCTCCAACGTGGGCCGGCACGCCCAGGCCAGCCGCATTGCCATCTACATCCAGGCCACGCCGCAGCAGCTGGAAGTGCGCGTGCAAGACAACGGCGTAGGCGCCGCGCCGCAGGCCTTTGAAGCCCCCACCGCTTACGGCGTGCAAGGCATGCGCGAACGCGCGCGGCACTTTGGCGGTAGCCTGGAGATCACAAGCCAAATCGGCCTGGGCAGCACATTCCACCTGCGCATGCAGCTATCAAACTTGTTATCTGATGAATAGAAATGACACCATTCGCCTGCTGATTGGCGACGACCACCGCATCGTGCGCGAGGGCCTGAAACAAGTGCTGGCCGAAGCGCCCGAGGTCGCAGTATTGGCCGAGGCCGCCACCGGACCCGACGTGCTGGCACAGGTCAACAGCTTGGGCGGCAGCCAAGGGCTCGACCTGGTGCTGCTCGACATTGCACTGCCCGGCTGCGACGGGCTGGATGTGCTGCAGCAGCTCAAGCAGCAGCACCCCACGCTGCCGGTGCTGATGCTCTCCACCTACCCCGAGCGCCAGTACGCGGTGCACTGCATCAAACAAGGCGCCGCCGGTTACCTCAGCAAAAGCGCCGACCCCGACGACATGCTCGCCGCCGTGCGCAAAGCCGCCGCCGGGGGCATCTATGTGACGGCCAACACCGCCGAGGCACTGGCCCAGGCGGTGTCGAGCAAGACTGGCACCGAGTCGCTGTCGCACCGCGAGCACCAGGTGTTCAGGTTGTTGATCTTGGGGCACAGCGTGGGTGAAATTGGTGCGCAGCTCAAGCTCGCTCCCAACACGGTGAGCACCTACCGCGCCCGCATCCTGGAAAAAACCGGCACCAAGAACGACGTGGAGTTGGCCTTGTACGCGCAGCGCCAGGTGAAAAACGCTTAGCGAGCATTCTTTTGTAGTGCTAGCCCTACAAGGGCGGCACAAAGTTTCTGCGACTTGCCGCGCGTTCTGCCAAAACAGCAGAACGGGCCTGCGGCTTGCAAGGGCCCTGCATCTTCCTTCCACAAAGGTGCACCATGTCCAAGCCTGTCACGCTCGCCACACCAGCCACCGCCGCCCCGCACGATCCGTATGACGCCGACCGCCCGCTGATGCTGCGTTGCGGCTGCGGCCAAGACCATGCGCCGAGTGAACACGGGCAGGCCACGATACACAACGAAGACGACCTGTCGCGCAACTTCGTCGAGGCCACGCTGATGAAAGCGCTATTCCCGGTGGACAGCGTACGCCGCGGTTTCTTGAAAGCCGTGGGCGCCAACACCGCACGCGCGGCCATCGCCTCGCTGCTGCCGGTGGGTGCCTTGCAGGCCATGGCGCAAGAGCGCGGCCCGCTGGAGAAAAAGGATTTGAAGCTGGGCTTCATCGCCATCACCTGCGCCAGCCCGCTGATCATGGCCGAGCCGCTGGGCTTCTACAAAAAAGAAGGCCTGAACGTGCAGCTGAACAAGACCGCTGGCTGGGCCTTGATACGCGACAAGATGATCAACAAGGAGCACGACGCCAGCCACTTCCTGTCGCCCATGCCGCTGGCCATGACCATGGGCCTGGGCTCGAACCAGGTGAACATGAACGTGGCCACTATTCAAAACACCAACGGCCAGGCCATCACACTGCACGTGAAGCACAAAGACAAACGCGACCCCAAGCAGTGGAAAGGCTTCAAGCTGGCCGTGCCGTTTGAGTACAGCATGCACAACTTCCTGCTGCGCTACTACCTGGCCGAGAACGGCATCAATCCGGATACCGATGTGCAGATCCGCGTGACGCCACCGCCCGAAATGGTGGCAAATCTGCGCGCCGGCAACATCGATGGTTTCCTGGGACCAGACCCATTCAACCAACGCGCGGTGTACGACGAGGTGGGTTTCATCCATATCCTCTCCAAAGAAATCTGGGACGGTCACCCCTGCTGCGCCTTTGGTGTGAGCGACGAGTTCATCAAGCAAAATCCCAACACCTTTGCGGCCTTGTACCGCGCCATCCTCACGGCGTCGTTCATGGCCAGCCAAGCGAAAGACCGCGAACTCATCGCCCGCGTGATCGCCCCCACGCAGTACCTGAACCAGCCCGAGGCCGTGCTCACACAAGTGCTCACCGGCAAGTTTGCCGACGGCCTGGGCAACATCCGCAACGTGCCCGACCGCGCCAACTTCGACCCCGTGCCATGGCAAAGCATGGCCGTGTGGATGCTCACGCAGATGAAGCGCTGGGGCTACATCAAGGGCGACGTCAACTACAAACAAATCGCCGAGAAAGTATTCCTGCTGACCGAGGCCAAAAAGCAAATGGCGCTCGCTGGGTGGACGCCGCCCGAAGGCGCCTACAAGAAGTTCACCGTGATGGGCAAGGTGTTCGACCCGGCCAAGCCAGAAGACTACGTGAAGAGCTTCGCCATCAACAAGATCGCTGCGTGATGTTGGCTTTGAAGTTAAAGGCAGCCTTGCTGTCGTTGATCATCTTCCTGGCGTTTCTGGGCGTGTGGTACGCGGCCACCTTGCCCGCGCCGGGCACCGGGCCAGCCTCTACGGCGGGCATGACAGCCGAGCAGATCGAATACCAGAAGATGATGGGCAAGGACCCCGGCAGCACCAAGACCACCGGCTTCCCGACGCTGGCCGCCATGGGTAACACCATCTGGCATCAACTCAGCAACCCGGTGTACGACAACGGGCCCAACGACAAGGGCATCTTGATCCAGCTCGCGTATTCGCTGGGCCGCGTGGCACTGGGCTTTTTACTGGCCGCCGTGGTGGCGATTCCGCTGGGGTTTGTGATTGGCATGTCGCCGCTGCTGCACCGTGCGCTCGACCCTTTCATCCAGGTGCTCAAACCCATCAGCCCGCTGGCGTGGATGCCGCTCGCGCTCTACACCATCAAGGACTCTTCGATCAGCGGCATCTTTGTGATCTTCATCTGCTCGGTGTGGCCCATGTTGATCAACACCGCCTTTGGTGTGGCCAGCGTGAAGCGTGAATGGCTCAACGTGGCTGCCACCTTGGAAGTAAGCCCGTTGCGCAAAGCCTTCCTGGTGATCTTGCCGGCGGCCGCGCCCACCATCTTGACCGGCATGCGCATCAGCATGGGCATTGCGTGGCTGGTGATCGTGGCCGCCGAGATGCTAGTGGGCGGCACCGGCATTGGCTACTTTGTATGGAACGAGTGGAACAACCTGTCGCTGACCAACGTGATCTTTGCGATTGGCGTGATCGGCATCGTCGGCATGTTGCTCGACCTGGCTTTTGCGCAAGTGCAAAAGCGTGTGACGTACATAGATTGAGGCCATCCACACCATGCAAAGTTTCTTATCTGTTGAAGGTCTGGCCAAAGCCTTTGTGCCCAGCAAGCCGGTGTTTGCCGATGTGTCGTTTGCCATGGAGCGTGGCGAGTTCGTTTGCATCATCGGCCATTCGGGCTGCGGCAAAACCACCATCCTGAATGTGTTGGCCGGGCTGGACACGGCCAGCAGCGGCGTGGTCATCATGGACGGCCGCGAGATCAGCGGGCCGAGCCTGGAGCGCGGTGTGGTGTTCCAAAGCCATGCGCTGATGCCTTGGCTCACGGTGCGCAAAAACATTGCCTTTGCCGTGGCCTCGCGCTGGCCCGATTGGAGCCGCGCGCAGATCGATGCGCAGGTGGAAAAATTTGTCGCCATGGTGGGCCTGACCGCTGCCATCGACAAGAAGCCGTCGCAGCTCTCCGGCGGCATGAAGCAACGCGTGGGCATTGCACGTGCGTTTGCCATTCAGCCCAAGATGCTGCTGCTGGACGAACCGTTTGGCGCACTCGACGCACTGACGCGCGGCAGCATCCAAGATGAGCTGATGGCCATCGTGCGCGAGACGCAGCAAACGGTGTTCATGATCACCCACGACGTGGACGAAGCCATTCTGCTGGCGGACCGCATTCTGCTGATGCAGAACGGCAGCGAAACGGCCAACGGCTACCACCCTGGCAGCGTGGCCGAAGTGGTGGTCAACCCGCTACCCAAAAGCCGCAAACGCGCGGAGCTGCACCACCTGAACGGCTACTACCCGCTGCGTAACCACATCGTCGATTTTCTGGTGGGCAAAGCCTTGCCTGCCACTGCCCACTAACCAGCTGTTTTCACCCGAGGAGCAAACCATGAACCGCAACGAGATCACCGAAAAAATCATCACCGCCAAAGTGTCCAAGGGCATTCAATGGGCCGACGTGGCGCAGAAGGTGGGCCAGTCGAAAGAGTGGACCACGGCGGCCTGCCTGGGCCAGATGACCTGCACCGCCGAGCAGGCTAAAACCATTGCCGAAATCTTTGACCTCACCAGCGAAGAAACCAAGTGGCTGCAAGTCGTGCCCTACAAAGGTTCGCTGCCCACCCCAGTGCCCACCGACCCGCTGATCTATCGCTGGTACGAGATCGTCAGCGTGTACGGCAGCACCATCAAGGAGCTGATCCACGAAGAGTTTGGCGACGGCATCATGAGCGCCATTGACTTCAGCATGGACATCGAGCGCCAGCCCGACCCCAAGGGCGACCGCGTGAAGGTGGTGCTGTCGGGCAAGTTCTTGCCCTACAAGACTTATTAAGTCATTTGCATTGACAAAGGCTGGCCAGCATCATCGATGGCCACATAGGTCATGACTGCCTCCGTGACCTGGCTGGCCTCACCAAGATTGCCGCGACGCTCGGTCTTGGCTTTGACGAGCACAGTAATGGAAGTGGTGCCGATGCGCAGCACCGAAGCATAAAACGACACCAGGTCGCCGGACTTGACGGGAAGGTTGAACGCCAGCTTCTCTATGGCCACCAGAACGACCCGCCCGCGTGCTGCGCGCGTAGGCAGCACACTGCCGGCGGCATCCAGTTTGGCGAGCATCCAGCCGCCGCTCACCTGGTCGCCCAGATGGGTGTCAGACGGCATGGGAATCAGCCGCAGCACCAGCTCCGCATCCGCCCCGGTGTCGCCGGGCAGGGAGGCGCCAGGGGTGTCGGCACTCATCGGGTCGATGGCAGCAAGGCCGAAAGACCTTCTGCCTGCTTTTTCATGGCCATGGCCAGGTCCGTGGCGGCCGCGCCCACAAAGTTGTCCGACAGCCCGGTCGCCACCAGGGTGTGGCTGATGCGGTTGGCCGCGTCCAGCAGCGGCACCGCAATCACGGTCACGCCATTCATGTAGTTGCCGCGGTCTATGCTGAAGCCTTTTTTGCGCGCCAGCTCCACCTCGCGTTTCCAGGTGGCCAGCTCAACCGGCTTGTCCCAGCGCATGGCCTTGAAGCGCTTTTCAATCTGCGCCCATGGCGCTTCGCTGAACGCCGCCACCAGCCGCCCGGTGGCACTGACCATGGCCGGAAAGCGGCTACCGACGTCGACATGCAGGCGAAACGGCGCCCGCGAGCGCGACAAGGCCAGCACCACGATATGGTCGATGTCGGGGGTCTCGACACCAATCATGGTCACGTTCCAGTCATTGGCCAGGCCGTCCAGAACGGGTTGGGCCAGGTTGGCGAAGCCGCTGGTTTCAATCACGCTGCGCGCCAGGCTCAACATGCCGGTGCCCAGGCTATAACGTTTGGTCTCGGTGTCCACACGCACCAGCTCTTCGGCCACCAGGGCCCGCAGAATATGCAGGCAGGTGCTGGGCACAAGCTCGAGTTCATCGGCAATCGCCTTGACCCCCATGGACTGCGGCGAACGCCCGAGCAAGCGCAGAATGGCCACCGCGCGGGTCACGCCTGGCACGGGCCGCACACGCACCGTTTTCTTGGCAACAGGGGTTTTCTTTTCGGGCTTGGCGGGCGGGGTCGGGCTTGAGTTCATGGTGCGTTCATTACGTGCACGCAAGCTTAACCCAGATGCTGGGCGCTCCAGCAGGCTGGCCCAGGGGCTTACCGCTGCAGCGCTTTGTGGTGTCAGGGTGTGCACCGCGGCTACTCCGCCCGAATGCCGGCAGCCTTGATGATGGGCTCCCACTTGCGCCGTTCGGCCTGCGCAAAATCCGCCAGCTGCTGGCGCGAGCCACCCGCGGGGTCGAAGCCGTAGTCGAGCAACTGCTGCTTGGTCTCGGCGCGCGCGAGAATCTTGTTGAGGCTGGTGTTCAGCAGATCGAGTATGGCCACGGGTGTGCCCTTGGGTGCATAAAGCCCGTTCCAGGCCACCACCTCGAAGTTGGGGAAACCTTGCTCTGCCACCGGCTTGATGCCCGGCACCAGGCCACTGGGCACGGCCGAGGTCACGGCGATCGCGCGCAGCTGGCCAGCCGAGATCTGCGAGCGCACCGCCGTTGGTGTGTCGACCAGAAGCGGCAGTTGCCCACCCAGCACATCGGTCATGGCGCCGCCCGAGCCCTTGTACGGCACCTCGAACAGCTTCAGGCCGGCACGCTCCTTCAGCAACTCGACCACCAGGCGGGCGGTGGTGCTGGGCGTGGCGATGTCTGCGGCCCTGGGGTTGCTCTTGAGCGCGCCCACCACGTCGTCAATCGAGCGGAACGGGGACTTTGCGTTGACCCCCAGCACCATGGGGAAGGTCCCCACCAGGGCAATCGGCTCGAAGGCCACTTCAGGCTTGAAGCGCGGGCTCGCATAGAGGTATTGGTTGAGCACATGTGTGGCATTTGTGCCCATGGTGAGGGTGTAGCCATCGGGTGCGGCCTCGGCCGCCAGGTCGGTTCCCAGATTGCCGCCGGCACCGGGCCGGTTGTCGATGATGATGGCCTGGCCCAGCTCCTTGGACAGCTGGTTGGCCAGGTAACGCGTCGCCGTGTCCGTGCCTTGCCCGGCCTGGTAGGCGACGATGATCCTGATCGGCTTGGCCGGATAGGCTTGCGCCAAACCGGCCTGCGAAGCGCTCACCATTGCACAGCTCGCGAAGAGCAGTTTCCATAGCTTCATGCTTGTCTCCTTTGTTATTTTCTGCGCCCGGCGGCTGGCGTGCCTCACTCCAGGCCGCAACAACATCTGCCGTTGTTCGCGGCCCGGTTCCTGCAATTCACGGAACTCAGCGCATCCTGTGGCTCTGAAATGAAGTATGAAATTCGCACTTACGATTGTCAAATACAACAATATTTTGTACATAGACAATCAATCACTGGGCGAAATCTGGCGCCGGCATTTACACAAATGCGCCGAGCCTTTCAGGCTTGCTGAATTTTCATCAGCGCCTGCGCCGCCATCACTTGACGCTCTGCGACACACAAGCCGCCGCGCAGAAAAACCATGCTCTGGCTGCGGTGCACCACCAGTCCAGAGGCTTCTATGAACTCGCCGGCGCGCGCGGCCGAGAGGAAATGCGAGTCGAGTTGCACGCTGACGCAGGGCACACGCCCGGCAGCCTCCCAGGCGATGGCGCTGAGCGCATGGTCCATCAAGGTTTCGAGCAGCCCGCCGTGCACCACACCTGCGGGATTGAGATGGCGTGGCGTCAGCAGCAGGCCGTAGCGCCAGGCCGCAGCAACACCTTCACGCTCTCGCCGTGCCCAAAGAGGACCCACCAGGTCCATGAAGACACCCGCCGATTTGACTTGCTTCCAGCCCTGCGACAGCAGTCGGGTTTGCATTTCCTGGGTCTCGCACATGGCCGCCTCGCATCTAGAAGAATGGGTGGCCGATTCTAGAAAATCGGCCGCTTCAGGTTTTTCATAGTTTTTGTACATAGACAATTGATTGTCGTATTTGACAATTTATTGTTGAAAGCAGCATAGTTCGTTCACCGCAAGACGACATGAGAACCATGAAACACCTCACCGACTACACGACGTTTGCAGACGCCCAGAAACACTGCTCACCGGCAAAACTCTGGGAACTTTTCGACGGCAATCGCGAGACCTTCAACATCGCGCATGAATGTGTGGACCGGCACGCGAACAGCGAGAAGGTCGCCATCGTGGTGGCCAACGCCAATGGCACCGAACAGGTGATCAGCTTCAAGAGCCTGTCTCAACTGTCGAGCCGCTTTGCGCATCTGCTCGTCGCCCGTGGTGTTGGGCGCGGAGACCGTGTCGCCGTCATGCTGGAGCCTTCTCTGGCCTTTTATGTCGCAATCTTTGGTGCCATCAAGATGGGCGCGATTGCCGTGCCACTGTTCACCTTGTTCGGCCCCGATGGGATACGGCTGCGGGTCGGCGACTGCCGCCCCAAGATCCTGGTCACCAACACAGAAAAAGCCGCGGTTTCGGAAGGCATGGAAGGTGTTGAACTGTTCATCGCCGACGAGACATTCAACACCCAGCTCGCGGCATATCCCGAGAGCTTCGAAATCCAGACCGGCGCGGAAGACGAGGCGATCTTCCAGTACACCTCGGGCACCACCAGGGAATTGCCCGCCGCCGTGAAACACAAGCAGCGCGCCTTGGTCACGCTGATGCTGGCGGCGCTGTATGGCACCGGCATCCGCCCTGGCGATCGTTTCTTCTGCCCTTCTTCTCCGGCCTGGGGGCATGGTCTGTGGCACGGCACCCTGGCGCCACTGGCGCTGGGTGTGACCATAGGCGCATACGCTGGCAAGTTTGACGCCGCGCGGCTGTTGAAGGCCTTGCAGCACGGCCGCTTCAACAACATCTCGGCCGCCGCCACGCATTACCGGATGATGCGCAACTCGGGTGCCGCCGACAAATACAAGTACTACCTTGAAAAGGTGTCGTTCACGGGCGAGCCCATGGACAGCGAAACCGAGGACTTCGTCAAGGCAACATTCGGCCGGCCGGTGTGCAGCATGTATGGCACGACCGAGATTGGCGTGATCCTGGTGAACTACCCCGGCGCCGACGACTTTGAGGTCAAACGCGGGTCTCTGGGAAAACCCATACCCGGTGGCCGTGTCGACGTGCAGGATGCGGCGGGCCAGTCCTGCCCGGCCGGCACGGTGGGTGAGCTGAAGATCTGGCGCGGCGGCGGCTGGGTTTCCACCAAGGACCTGGGCAAGGTCGATGAAGACGGTTATTTCTACCACGCCGGCCGCGCCGACGACGTGATCATCTCGGCCGGCTGGACCATGAGCGCCGTAGAGATAGAAGACGCCGTGCTGAAGCACCCGGACGTACACGAGGCCGCCGCCATTGGCGTGGCAGACGAACTACGTGGCCAGGTCGTGAAAGCCTTTGTGGTGACCCAGCGCGTGGCCAGCGACGCCTTCACCAAGGAAATCCAGGAGCTTGTGCGCAGCCGCTTGAGCCAGCACGAGTACCCCCGGCACGTGGCCTTTGTCAGCGAACTGCCCAAGACACCCGCCGGAAAAGTGCATCGCAAAGTGCTCAGGGAGCGCGAGCTCAAGGCCGCGACCGCCTAAGACCCCACCTCACCCTTCACCCGAATCAACCACAGGAGACAAGCATGTCAGCACAAACAGAACGCAGCTTCCCGAAAATCACCGAAAACGGACTCGATGAATTGCGCCAGCGCATTGGCCAGAAGATTGAAAATACGCTCGAACCCTGGTGCCACGAAGCCACACGCGACAACATCCGCCACTACGCACACGGCATAGGCGACGACAACCCGCTGTGGTGCGACCCGGCCTATGCGGCCAAGACGCGCCATGGCGGCATCATTGCGCTGCCTAGCTTCCTGTTTTCGACCAGCCGCATCGTGTCGGGTTACGTGGGTGGCCTGCCGGGTGTACATGCGATGTGGTCGGGCGCCGACTGGACATGGCATAAAAACATACACCGCAACGACGAGATCCACACCGAGGCTTATCTCAAGGAACTGGTCGAACACCAAACGCGTTTTGCCGGGCGTGCGGTGCAGCAGATCTACCACGTTGATTTCTACAACCAACACGGCGACAAGGTGTCCGAGGCCGACAGCTGGTGCTTCCGCACCGAACGCGACCACGCCCGCGAACAAGGCACCAAGTACAAGGAAGTGCGTGCCCGCACGCCGCGGCGCTACACCCCCGAGGAAATCGGCGAAGCCTACAAGCTGTACCGTGGTGAGCAGGTGCGCGGCGCCACACCACGTTACTGGGAAGATGTGGTGGAGGGTGAAGCGCTGCCGGTGATGTTCAAGGGCCCGATGACGGTGACCGGCTTCATTGCCTACGCACAAGGCTGGGGTGGCTTGTACATCCGAGCCAACAAGCTGGCCTGGAAGCTGATAGACGCGCATCCCGGCGTGGGCATCACCAACCGCTTTGGCATTCCGGATGTGCCCGAGCGTGTGCATTGGGAAGAGGACTTCGCGCTGGAAGTCGGCGCACCCGGCGCCTATGACTACGGCCCGGAACGCACCTCCTGGCTGACCCACCACCTGACCAACTGGATGGGCGACGACGGTTTCCTGCGCAAGGCCAGCTGCAAGATCCGCCGCCACAATCCTGAAGGCGATATGCTGTTCATCAAGGGCCACGTCAAACGCAAATACATAGAAGACGGCAAACACCTGGTGGAAATTGCCCAAGAAGCGCGCAACCAGGATGAAGAGCTGTCGGTGATTGGCTCTGGCGTGGTGGAATTACCGAGCCGCGGTTGAAGCTATAAAACAGGCCCTTGCCGATGGCGGCGGGCCTGCATCAAAAAGATAAAGAGACAACAGGAAATCAATATGCCTGGAGCCCTTGCTGGCATTCGAGTGGTGGATTTGTCGCGTGTTCTGGCCGGGCCGCTGTGCACACAGATCCTGGCCGACCACGGCGCCACCGTGATCAAGGTGGAGCCGCCTGCGGGCGACGACACCCGCACCCTGGGCCCGCCCTTTGACGCCCAGGGCAATGCCGCCTACTTCACGGCACTCAACCGTGGCAAGCAGTGCATCAGCCTGGACCTGGCCCGGCCCGAGGGACGCGAGGTATTGGCGCGTTTGCTGACCGATGCCGATGTGCTGGTGGAGAACTTCCTGCCCGGCACCCTGGAGAAATGGGGCATCTCTTTTGAAGGCTGGATCAAGCCGCGTTTCCCCCGGCTGATCCATTGCAGCATCAGCGGCTTTGGTGCCGATGGCCCGCTGGCCGGGCTGCCCGGTTACGACGCGGTGCTGCAAGCCATGTGTGGCCTGATGAGCATCAATGGCGAAGCGGCGAGCGGGCCCACACGCATGGGTGTGCCCATCGTTGACCACCTTACCGGCTACACGGCCTTGTCGGCCATCCTGCTGGCACTACACAGCCGCCACACCACGGGCAAGGGGCAACACGTGGAGGCCACCTTGTTCGATGCGGCACTGAGCCTGCTGGTGCCACACGCGGCGAACTACCTGCAATCGGGCAAGGTGCCCGGCCTGCTGGGCAGCGCCCACCCTAACATCGCCCCCTACGACAGGTTCAAGTGCCAGGACGGCGACATCTTCCTGGGCATCATGAACCGCAGCCAGTTCGAGAAATTCTGCGGCGTGGTCGACCGTCCCGGCCTGGCCAGCGACACACGGTTCCGCGACAACGCCAGCCGCCTGCAGCACCGCGACGCGTTGCGGCATGAAATCGAAAACACGCTGCGCCACTGGCCACGTACACCACTCTGCGCGGCGCTGATGCAGGCCGGTGTGCCCGCCGGCCCGGTCCACTCGGTGGCCGAGGCTTTTGCCCAGCCACATGCGGTACACCGGGAAATGCTGGTGCGGCGCGACGGCTACAGCGGCATGGGCTTGACCGTGCGGCTGCACAGCACACCCGGCACACCCGGCGCATCACCACGCAGCTTCAATGCCGACGCTGCGCAGGTGCTAGGCTCGATTGGGTACTCGGCACAAGAAGTACGGCAACTAATGGCGAACAAGGTCATGCCCGAGCCACGCACGGCAGCCGCGCCAGCGGCCGCTAGCGCAAGCCCTTTCACGCCCCCCGGATCAAGCGCTCAAACACATCGGGCGGCCCCATCTGCCCACCTTTGAGCATCAGCTCCATGCCGTCGAGCGTGGGGTTGTCGCTGTGCACACGGCACAAGGCCTGATCGGCAGAGACCTGGCCTATGTGTGAAAGGCCCCAGGCGTCCAACGACTGCACAGCCAGGCTGGAGGTGTCGCCCCCGGCAATGCCCACACGACGCAACGGGCTGGCCTGCAGCACCTGGGCCAACCAGTCGCCACAGGCCTGGGCCAGGCTGCGTGAGCCTGCGGGCACACCTTCCGTCGCGCGGCCTTCGGCACTCGAGGTGCAGGCCAATACGTTCTGGCCCTTGCGCAACATGGCCGACACCTCAGCCGCCATGCGTCGGCGGTAAACACCGTCGGGCGCGGCTAGCTGCACGGCGTCCAGGCTGACCCGTTCAAACGCCTTGGCGTGATGCACCTGCTGTGCGGTGATGGGCGAAAGGCTGCCCACCAGCACCAGCACCGGACCCACGGCCGCGCCAATGTTGCTGGGCGCGGGCGGCGTGTGCTGCTGCTGCTGCTGCGCGGCCCAATGCGCCGTCAAGGCCTGCACCACGCTGCTCGGGCCCACGGCCAGCAGCGGCTGTTGCTGGGCTTCGCGCCAGATCAGGCCACCGACCGCGGCCAGGTGTGCAGGCTCTGCCACGTCGAGCAACACGGCATCCGGCCGGGTCTGCTGCAAGGCCTCGAGTTTGTCGTGTTGTGTGGCCTCGGCGGCGTGGTACACCGGGTAGGCTAGCCCGGCCACCGCCTCCAGCCCCTGCAGCGCCAGATGCTGGCGCAGGTCGGCCTCGTGCATGGGTGTCACCGGGTGCTGGCGCATGGTGGGATGGCGGTCGATGCGGTAAACCGTGCCACCGCTGCCCGCCGCCGCAAACAAGTTGCCAAACACACAGTAGCGCCCCAGGTTGGGCTGGCCGCCGACGATGGGCACAAACTGGTTGGGCGCATACGGGCGCAGGCTGCGCACCGCCTGGCCTATGCTGCCCACATGCGGCGCACTGTCGAAGGTGGAGCAGCATTTGTAGTGCAACACCCGCGCGCCCGAAGCGGCAAAAAAGGCGCCCACGGGGGCCAGTTCGGTCGCCATTTCCTCGGGCGCCATGGCACGTGCGGCACCTGCTATGCCCAGGCAATCCAGCGCGCCCGCACGCTCGCGCTGCGCCGCTGTGGGCAAGGCCAGGAACAGCAGGGCGCGCAGGCCGGCACGTGCGGCGTTGGCCAGGGTGTCGGTGGCGCCGGTGAAGTCGTCGGCGTAATAAACGATGCGCGGGGCTTGCATGCGGGTGGATTACTTGCCGAAGAACTTCAGCGCACTGGCCAGCTCCGGGGCTTGCCTGGCGTAGTCCGCCAGCGTTTGCCCGGCACGCACGGCCTGCCAGGCCTGGCGGATGCTGGTCACGCCCGCGGCCGGGCCATCGGGGTGGGCCAGAATGCCGCCGCCCGACATGAACAACAAGTCGTCGCTGCCAATCGCGTCCCAGGTGGCGGGCACGGTGCCGGCCCATTGGCCGGACGAGAAGGCCGGCATCACGCGGTCGTCCACGGCCTGGGTCAAGGGTGTGTAGCAGTCGTGTGCGGAGCTGATGACTTCGGCATCGGCCTGCGCAAACTTGCCCTGTAGGCCATGCACGTGCATGTGGTCCACACCGGCTAGGCGCCACAGCGTTTGATAAGCCTGGAAGCCCATGCCCAACATGGGGTGGCGCGACAGGGCGCCAAAACCATTGCGGTGCGCGTGTAGCGCCAGCGGTGTGTGGCGGCGCAGCGTCTGCATGCCGGAGTAGCCACACCAGTTGATGCTGGCCATGACACACGAGCCACCTTCGCGTTGAACCAGATCGGCATGGCGCTTCATGGCGTCGGTTTCGTCAGTGATGTTGAAGGCCACCATCACGTGTTTGCCGGTGCGCTCTTGGTGTGCGCGCACCACGGCCATCACCGCCGGCACGCGCTCGGCCAGCGGTGCGTGAACCGGGTTGGCACAGACTTCGTCGTCCTTGATGAAGTCCACACCGGCGGCGCACAAGGTGGCCACCAGCTCAGCGGTTTGCGCGGCCGAGAAACCCACGTTGGGTTTGATGATGGTGCCCACCAAGGCGCCTTGGTCCACACCGGTGATGCGGCGTGTGCCCGCAATACCGACCTGCGGCAACTCAAACTGCGCGCGGTAGTCGGCCGGCAAGCTCAGGGTTTCCAAACGCATGCCGGTGACTTCGCCCAGGTCGTACAAATTGCCCGCCACGGTGGCGGCCAGCGTTGACAGGTTGGCGCCTATGTTGGCCACAGGGTAAGCAACGTCGACCAACACCTGGCGCCACGGGCCAGAAGGCGCGTGACGCGCCAGCCAGGCGTTGGGCAGGCTGGGCGTACTGGCGGTGGCGACGGTTTCGATGCGCTCCACCGTGGCGCGCGCACGGGCGCGCAGGTCGTCGGTTTCGCCGGCCACACGGGTAAAGGTGCCGCAGGACTGCTCACCGGCCATGACCTCGGCCACCTTGGCCGGGTCTAGCGGGGTCTCGACGAGGTAGCGCGCGAAAATGCGATCTGAACTCATATTCTTTCCTTGCATTGCCACAGTCAAAACGCAGCGTTGCGACAAGCCCCATCGAGGCGCGAAATACCGCGGAACCGGCTTTGCCGGGCCGCTGGTATTGCCCCCTGCAAGGGGGTTGGCGAAGCGACACGTAGTGCGCAAAGACTGGGGGTGAGCGTCATATTCAAATCTTGCTGAGATCAGGGAAGGGGCGCACCGGGTCTTTGCCATCCCAGCCCTCAGATGAACTGCGGATCAGGTCGAACATACGGCCCTTGGGACCGGCGACTTCCGACAGCTCGATCACCGTGCCGGGGTGGTATTCGGTGTCGAAATAAATGAAGCGGCCACGCTCGCCCACCTCGCCACTCATCTTGGGCTTGAAACCTTCGGCCAGCAGGCGCTTCACGTCGGCGTCGTAGTCTTCGGTCCAGTAGGCCACGTGTTGCAAACCGGTGCGGCCGGCCTGCAGGAAGTCGCGGTACATAGAGGGCACGTCGTTGCGTGTCTGTATCAGCTCGACCTGCACAAAACCCGAGTTGGCGAGCGCCACCGAGTTGTGTGGCTCGTAACTCTTGCCGTCGTACTGGTAGTTGACGATGGGCACCTTGGGGTTGTAGTACCACGGGCCCACGCCCAGGGTCTTGCTCCAGTAGTCCATGGCGGCTTCGATGTCGTGCACGACGTAGCCGAGTTGGCGAATTTGTCCGAAATGGCGGCTCATGTGGTTCTCCCTTGTATGTTGGCTTTGGTGTGAGGGTGGGTGATTACGTTTTGAGGAAACCGGTGGAGAACCACGGCACAGCGGCCACCAGCAGCAGGCCCACGAGCAGCGCCGCCATATAGCCCCAGATGTATTTCATGCCTTCGGTGGGCTCGACCTTGCTGACCGCGCAGGCGCCGTAGTAACCCACACCAATCGGCGGCGCGAACAGGCCTATGCCCATCGCAAAAATCACCACCATGGCGTAGTGCACTTCATGCACACCCACGGCCTTGGCAATGGGGAACAGCAGCGGGCCAAACAACACGATGGCGGGAATGCCTTCGAGCACACAACCCAGCACGATGAAAGCGACGATGGACACCGCCAGGAAGCCGTAGCTGCCGCCCGGAAGCGACGCCATGATCTTGGCCAGATCGGTGGAAAAACCCGACTGCGTGAGGCCCCAGGCCATGGCCGTGGCACAGCCCACGATGAGCATGATGGCGCCCGACAGGGAAGCGGTTTCGATCAGCATGGGGCGCAGGCGGCGCCAGTCGAACTGGCGGTAGAAGATCAGCCCGGCCAGCACCGAATACACCACACCTATGGTCGACACCTCGGTGGCCGTGGCCACCCCTTCAACCACCGCCGCGCGGATCACAAACGGCAAGGCCACCGCTGGCAGCGCCACCCAGAACAGCCGGGCGATTTCGCGTTTGGGCACACGTTGGATGCCGCTCAGATCTTCATTGCGGTAACGCCACCACACCACCGAACAAAGGCACAGGCCCAGCACCACGGCGGGCAACATGCCGCCGGTGAACAGCGCCGCAATCGACACCCCGGTGACCGAACCAATGGTGATGAGCACGATGGACGGCGGAATGGTTTCGGTCTGCGCGCCGGTGGCCGAAAGCAGCGCCACCAGGTCGCCGGGCTTGGCGCCGCGTTTTTTCATCTCGGGGAACAACACCGGCGCAATCGCCGCCATGTCGGCGATCTTCGAGCCGGAGATGCCGGAGATCAGATACATGGCGCCGATCAACACATACGACAGGCCGCCGCGCACATGGCCCAGCAGGCTGGCCAGGAAGCCAATCATGGCACGCGCCATGCCGGTCATCTCGATCAACGCACCCAGGAAGATGAACAGCGGCACCGCCAACAGGATGAGGTGCGACATGCCTTCGTCCAGGCGGCCCACCATCACCAGCATGGGGGTTTGTGTGGTCAGCGCCAGATAACCAAACGTGGCCAGTGCAAACGAGAACGCAATCGGCACACCGGCGAACACACAGCCCGCCACCACACACACAAAAAACACAATCAGGTTGAGTTTGCCCAGGCTGGCAAACACCGGCTGCGCCAGCCAGAACGCCGCCACCAGCGCGGCGGTGACGCCCACGGCCACGGCAATCTGCCGCAGCGTGCTGAGTTTGAACAGCCGCAGCAGCGCCGCCAGCATCATCAGCAACATGCCCGCAGGAATGGCCGAGGCGCGCCAGGCGTTGCTGATCTCCAGTGCGGGCGTGATGATGAAGTGTTCTTCTTCGGCGTATTCGTAGGCCGGCCACAACACCAGCGCCAGAAAGGCCAGGGCGGCGGTGATGGCCACCGCATCCAGCATGGCGCGCGTGCCGGGCTTGGCACTGTTCACCAGTGCGGCCATGCGCATGTGTTCACCCCGGCGCAAGGCCACCACGGCGCCCAGCATGGACAGCCACAGGAACAGGATGGAGGCCAGTTCATCCGACCACACCAGCGGCGCGTGGAACACATAACGCGCCACCACACCGGCGAACAGCACCACGATCTCGACCAGCACAATGGCCGCCGCCGCCGACTCCATCACCACACCAAAACCCTGGTCCAGCCGGCGTGCAAGCGGGCTGAACGGATTGGCTGGCGGGGCGTTTTTTTCTAGCGCGGGATCAGAGGGCAGGGACATGGCGCGGGGGTACTTTCACGGGTGTGATCGAGGTCATCAAACAGACAAGGCGGCGGCGGGGCGCTTGACCAAGCGCCCACTGCCGCAAGCCAGCGAAGCAGCAGCAGTTAAGCCAGCTTGCCCACGGCTTTTTCGAGCAGGGCCCAGGCTTCGTCGCCGAAACGGCCCTTCCACTCGCCGTAGAAACCGGCTTCGCGCAGCTTGGCGCGGAAGCTGTCGGCCGTGGGGCGGTTGATGCTCAGGCCCTTGGCCTGCAGGTCGCCGACCACCGATTCGTTGAGCTTCTTGATGTCTTCGCGCTGGGCCAGGCCGGCGTCGTTGATGGCGGCCGAGACAATGGTCTTGAGGTCGGCCGGCAGGCGTTCCCAGGTGCGGCCGTTGGCGATGAACCAGTAGCCGTCCCAGATGTGATTGGTGAGCGAGCAGTACTTCTGCACCTCATACAGCTTGGCCACCTGGATGATGGGCAGCGGGTTTTCTTGCGCATCGACAATCTTGGTCTGCAGCGAAGAGTAGACCTCGCTGAACTGCAGGCTGGTGGGCGCGGCGCCCAGGCCCTTGAACATGCTGATGGACAGCGGGCTCACCGGCACACGGATCTTCAGGCCGTCCAGGTCTTTGGCGGTGCTCACCGGCGCCTTGCTGCTGGTGGTTTGGCGGAAGCCGTTGTCCCACATCTTTTCAAACGTGTGCAGGCGCATCTTGGCAATCGCCGCACGCACGTGGGCGCCCAGACCACCGTCCATCGCGCCCCACACCTGGTTGTAGTCGGAGAACGCAAAACCCACGGCGTTGATCGCGGCCACCGGCACCAGCGTGGCGATCACCAGGGCGGATGGGGTGAAGAAGTCGATGCCGCCCGAGCGCACCTGCGACAGCATGTCGGTGTCACCGCCGAGCTGGTTGTTCGGGAAGATCTTGATGTCTACACGACCCTTGGTTTCCTTCAGGATGCGGTCCATCGCTTCTTGCGCGCGGATGTTCAGCGGGTGGGTGACGGGCAGGTTGTTGCCGTACTTCAGCGTGAACTCGGCCGTTTGCGCCATGACCGGCAAGGCGCCCGCAACCCCGGCGACGGGAACGGCGGACAAGGTACGCAACAGGCTGCGGCGGGTGACTTGGGTCATGGTGTCTCCTAATGAAATGTTGATGCGTTTTGATGCATCATTTGTCTTGGTTTATCTGCTTTTCGTCTTGCAAGATGCCGAACAATATGGATTCATACGGCTAATGTCAAACTTAAAAATGATGGAATTTGATGTATGAATACGGGTAAACCCGCGCCGTTTGCTGCAACCAAGGCCGCCCTGTTGCCCGATGTGGCGCGGCTTGCAGGCGTCTCTACCGCCACCGTGGACCGCGTGCTCAACCGCCGCCCCGGTGTACGCCCGGCCACCGTGGAGCGTGTGCTCAAGGCCGCCGCCGAACTCAAGTACCTGCCCGAAAACGACCTCTACGCCGCGCTGGCACCGCAGCCCATGCGCTTGGCGTTTTTGCTGCCCGCCGGCACCAACCGCTTCATCCGCATGATGGGCGACACCGTGGGTTATCTGCACGAACACTGGGCGCCCTACAACGTGCGTTGCCACGTCGACTACATCGAAAGCTTCAACCCCGAAGAACTCGCGCGCAGCGTGCTGCGCGCGGGCGAACGTGCCGATGGTGTGGCCTTCATGGCACTGGAACACCCAGCGGTGCGTGAGGCGGTGAACAGCCTGGCCGAACGCAAGGTGCCCACGGTGACCTTGATCTCCGACATCTCCAACACCCTGCGCACCGCCTATGTGGGGCTGGACAACCGCGCCGCCGGCCGCACCGCCGCCTACCTCATAGGCCGCTTCATCGGCCCACGCGCCAACCACACCACCGCCAAGGTGGCCATGATTGCGGGCAGCCTGAGCTACCGCGCACACGAGGAACGCGAGGCCGGTTTTCTGCAACTGTTCCAGGAGCAGTTTCCGGGCATTGAAGTGGTCGGCCTGCGCGAAGGCCACGACGATGCACGCAAGAACTACGAACAGATGAAGGTGCTGCTGGAACAACACCCCGATCTGGCCGGCATCTACAACATCGGCGGTGCATCAGACGGTGTAGGCCGTGCATTGGAAGAGGCCGGCCTGGAGCACAAGGTCGTGTTCGTTGGCCACGGCCTCTCGCCCGACACCCGTGCGCTGCTGATACGCGGCAGCATGGACGCGGTGATCACCCAAAGCCCACAAACGGCGATGACCAGCTGTGTGCGCATCTTCACCAATGTGCGCGATGGGCTGGAGCCGCTGGGGGGGGTGGAAGTGGCGCGCAGCCAGGTGATTTTTAGAGAGAACTTGCCTTAGGGGTTGGGGGTGCGGGGGGAGGAGTGATTTGCGCGGATGGCTGCTGCAGGCTGGTCTGAGACATTGGGCCGCTCACCGGGAATGGCGGCGGCCGCTCAAAGCGGTCAATCGCCAGCTGCAGTCTAGATCGTCTGCAGCACATCCAACACCGGTCAGTCGACCGCTGCCCGCCGAGTCGTGGCTCACGAGGGACTTCTTGCGCCCTGGGTCATCGGCTGTACCCGAACCACTTCAGCCATCACGCTGGCTCGACGAACTCGCGCTGACGGCGGGGTTAGGTTGTTTGCCTGCGTAACTACTCGATATCGGTTTGCCATCACGATCATTAACAAGGCGCGTCAGTTCGATGGCGTATTGACAGAGCTATCCGCCTGAATTCAACTTTAGTTTTGAATGATTGTTAGGAAGTTATCCGCCGCCACATTTGTCAGTATGACCACTCCGCTGGTCTCGTTCGGCACACTGAGCCAGACTGGGTCTACGGAGTAGATTAGATTACGAGCCAGTCAAAGTTTGATACCCAACTAGGTCAGCGATGCACCAGGAGGAATATATGTTCCATGAAGCAAACAAGGCTCAGCAGATCACGGCGACCGCCCTGACTTTCGGAGTCGAGGATCAGACAACAAAGTCGGCTGCATTGCTATTTAAATACGTTACGCCATTAATAAACTCAACCGGCATTCCTTTCGAACTGATTCCACCGTTTTTGGCGCATTCCGAGAGTTTGACTGGATTCCGGGATATCGAACATTCCATTCTTGAAGCGCTCTTTTTGTCAGGATACGAATCACTGATTGAAAAAAAAATGGAAATGGTTGGATATGACGGTCACCCCATCTATCAGTTTTACCATCGCCGCCCCGGAAAAGACGAAGAAATAGATACGTGCATCGCGTCACTCGTAAATTCAAATGCGCCGCTCCCCGTAGATTTCGAGGATACGCATGAACGTACATTCAGAGACTTTCTGTTCTCTGTTAATTTCAAGTCGGCAAGTGCAAGCGCCTTCGGCTTCGACCTTCTTGGTGAAGCAGACAAGGATACCAACGATGTGTTGGTGACACTGGTTGATGTTCCTTGGGTTAACTTATCGACCACCCCATGGGCACAAATCATGGAATTCAGAAAGGACACCGATGCGGTTGATAAGTTCAGGGCCTTCCGCCAATTCGTGAGACAGAACTATAGCGGTAAGAGTCCGACGTTCATTGAAGACGATCTACTGACACGCTTGCGCCAATTCGAAGCGATCCGCAAGAAGCACGGGTTTGAGCTTCAAAATTCAGTCGTGCGTTCTGTATTGAATTCGAAATACATCGCAGCCGGAGGGCTGGGTGGAATCATGGCTTGGCTTTTCGGCAATATTCCGGATAGTGGTATTGCTGGAAGCGCCGCTCTACTGGCTGGCGTTGCAGTTGAGGTCGCAAACGTCGGACTCACAGTGCGCTCTGCGAACTTCGAGCTAAAGCAGAAGATTGATGGCGCCGAACTGAGTTATGTGATTGCCGCCCGAGATAGGTTGGGAGCGAAAATTTCTTGATTGATCTTCCCACGCTATTTGCTTTGCCCGCTCTGGGTTTCCGAGCTAGTCGCGCCTATCAACCGAGTCGTCCGAAAGTCGGCCTCCTAGCTCACGAATGTGAAAAATCTTCGACCGCTTTGAGTCGAGGCTGCGCGGCCGAATAGTAGAGAAGTGGTCACTGGCGACGCGAGGACCGCCTCGTGAGAGTTCTACGACTGCAGTACCTCGTAAAGCAGCCAGCCGGACCATCGGCTGGTCGTCGGACCCAACGACCGCTTGCCGCCAGAAAGCGAGAGTATGCGCGGCGACGATCACTGATCGCAATCGCTGCAAATCAGTCCAAGCAAATTGCGCCACGCGCCCCGCGGCACCACAAACTCGATGAACACCCATTCATCCCACAGTTTCAACATCCTTCGCCACCTCAAACCGATTACGCCCCGCGTCCTTAGCCTCGTACAGCGCGGCGTCTGCTGCCTTCAGGAAGTCCTCGGGCGAAAGACCAGCAATTGGAACCCAGCTTGCAACACCAATGCTGAGCGACACCCATGGCGACACCGGTGATGCATCGTGGGGGATTTGTGCTGCTTGCACCGCTGCCACACAACGCTGTGCCACCACGGCCGCAGCCGCTGCGTCGCTGCCCGGCAGCAGCAGAGAGAACTCTTCGCCGCCGTAGCGCGCCACCAGTTCGCCCGAGCGTTTGACACATTTCTTCAGGATCTGCGCGACGCCGGCCAGCGCAGCGTCGCCGCCCTGGTGGCCGTAGTGGTCGTTGTATTTCTTGAAGTGGTCAATGTCTATCATCAACAGGCCCAGCGGCAAACCCTGCCGCGCGCAACGCTGCCATTCGTCGTGCAGGGTTTTGTCAAACAGGCGGCGGTTGCCCACACCCGTCAGGCCATCGGTCACGGTGAGCAGTTCCAGCTGTTCGTTGACCCGCTTCAGCTCGAACTCTGCGGCCTTGCGTGCGTCCACGTCCCTGAAGGTCGCCATCACGCGCAGTGGCTCGTTCTTCGGCCCGCGCTCAATGGCTTCGGCACGCAGGTGCACCCACAGGTAATGCCCGTCGGCGTGACAGACTCGGTACTCGATATCGGCGGTGGCCACTTCTGCTTTGAGCATCTTCTGCAGCACCAAATTCGTCTGTTCCACATCATCGGGATGGCGCAAGGCAATCCACTGCGGAAAGCTGAGCGCAACCGCGCCAGGCTTCAGGCCCAACACCTCATACGCACGGTCGTTGAACAACACCTCGTCGGTGGTCACGTGCCAGTCGACCAGCCCCATATTGCCGGTCTCCATGGCCAACGCCAGGCGCTGTTCTGAATCACGCAATGCGGCATCGGTCTGCATACGTTCGGTGATGTCCAGGTGGGTGCCCAGTATGCGCACCGGCGCGCCGTGCTGGTCGACCTCCATCACCAGGATGTGCGCCAATACCCAGATCACCCGGCCGTCTTTGTGCAGCATGCGGTGCATCACGCGATAGGGCTTGAAGCTGGTTTTCAGATGCCCCTGAAAACCGACATAGACGGACTTCAAATCGTCGGGGTGCACCAGGCTTCGGCAGTGCTCAACAGACAGTTCCACCTCGCCGTAGCGGTAGCCCAGCATTTCCAGCTCTCTGTCGTTCACGGTCAGGGCGTTTAAATCCAGGCGCAGGTCCCACAGGCCCAGGCCGGCGCTCTCCAGACCAAACTCCAGGCGCAAAGCGTTCTCGCGCTCCAGCCGCGCGCGCTCCTGGGCGCCCAGGCTGGCGGTCTCGGCTCTTCGCTGCGCCAGAAAGAGGGCGGCCACACTGCCCACCGCGACCAGAACAAACAACGCCACACCCAACAAACGATTAACCTGCCAGCCCGCGTAGATGGCCGAGGGCTTGCGGCTCAGCTGCACCACCAACGGCGCGTCCATGCGCAGCGGCACCGGCGCTGCGGTGCGCAGCACCGTCATGCGTTCATCATCGGTTGCGCCCTCGAAGGTGGACTCTTCCCGGCCACTGGCCACGTGCTGGCTGAACAGCGACTTGCCGTCATGCAGATCACTGCCCAGCACCACTTCGTCGTGCCGCGCATCAACAAACACGCGGCCCGCGCTGTGCACCAGGCTGGCCTGCATGTCGGGGGCATAAAGCACCGCCTTGGCCAGGGTTTCAAAATATCTGGGATTGAGGCTGGCCGTGACGACGCCGGCGAACTTTCCGTTGTTGGCCAAAACGGCCTTGCTCAGATTGACCGAGTACACCCCATCTGCAGACCTGAAGGGCGGGCTCACATACATACGGCTGAGGTCGCGGTCTTTCTGCGGTACCGCGAAGTAGGCCAGGTCGCGAAAATTCTTGCCACGTTGCGCGGCCTGATCACTCAGGATGACGGTGCCGGTCGCATCCAGTACAGCGATGCCACGCACCGCCGGCATGGCCTCTGCCAAGGCCTTGAGCCTGGAAGATGCAGGAGGCGCCGCACCCGGGGTGTTGCCGACCAGCGCGTCCCCCAGGTCGGTCAGAGCGTTGTCCACCCCTTCAAACTGGCTCGCCAGGTTTTCGGCCAGGACACTCGCCTGTATCTGCAGGCGGCCGCTCTCCTCTTCGCTGAGGCGTATGTGAGCGAGGTACAACTGAAGAATGCCTAGCCCCAGCGTCAAACCCAGAAAAAAGCCCAGACCTGTCCATGCTTGCTTGAAAAACGTGTGGTTGTCTAAAGAACGTGTCAACGGGGCTCCAGCGGAATCGGAAAAAAGGCATCAAGGGCGCTAGGGTCTGCACCTGCCCTCATGGTTTATCGGCGCGGATCAATTCAACTTGACCATTGGCTATGCGGTACATCGCAGTCTGGCGGTTTTGCCACGTGGCGCGGGCTGGTCCTGGCGCGCCCATTCGGCCTGTTAACCGTCAGGCGCTGGCGTAGTGGGCGCTCCAGCGGTCCAGCGCATCCAGCGCCTCGTCGAAACGGTAGTCGCCCACGGCCTGCATCACCTCCTCCAGGACCACATGTACGGTGCTGCCGGCGGTGGCCGCGCGCAGCGCCTCACCGAGGTTCAGGGCATAGGGGTCGGATTCCTGCAGCCGCGCACGCAGCTGACCCGCCAGCTCAAGCAGCTGGGCCTTGGCCAGCGCCGGCGCCACCTTGGCCGCAGGCACGCCCGGCGCTTCCACCGGCGCCAGCAACGTGGCCAGGCCGGCGAGCACCGGCGACAGCTCGCGCCCCACACGCGCCAGCGCCGCCATCTGCTGCGCGCGGCCCCGCCCCTGGTTGCAGGCCAGCTCCAGCTCGGTGGCGGCCTCCCAGACGCCGTTGGCGCCGATGGTACCGGCCGTGCCGCGCAGCGTGTGGGCCAGCCGCGCCGCCTGGGTCAGCTCGCCGCCGTCCAGCGCCTGCGTGAAGTCCTGCGAAAAACCCGCGTTGCTGCTGGCGAACTTGTCCAGCATGCGGCGGTACAACTGGGCATTGTTCTGGGTGCGGCGCAGGCCGCCCGCCACGTCTATGCCGGGCAATGCGCCCAGGGTGTTGCTGAGCGGCACCGGCGCGGCCGCCTTGGCCACCGCCGCCGCGCGCCGCAGCTTGGGCCGGATCCAGCGCGCCATGGTGACAAACATCTCGTCCACGTCGATAGGCTTGGTGATGTGGTCGTTCATGCCAGCGGCCAGCACACGCTCGCGGTCGCCGGCCATGGCGTTGGCCGTCATCGCCAGCACCGGCAGCTTGGCCCAGCGCTCCTCGGCGCGGATCGCACGCGTGGCCTCGAAGCCGTCCATCACAGGCATCTGGCAGTCCATCAGCACGCCGTCGAAGTCGCCATCACTCTCCAGCGTATCCAGCGCCTGGCGGCCGTGCTCGGCCACAACCACGTGCAGCCCGGCCTGGCCCAGCAGGTCCAGCGCCAGCTCCTGGTTGAGCGCGTTGTCTTCCACCAGCAGCACGCGCGCGCCGGCCAGCGCGGCCGCCGCCGCGCCCGGCAGCAGCGTAGGCGCTGTCGGCGCTGCCGCCGACTGGGGCGCCAGCACCTCGCCTATGGTCTCCAGCAGCGTGGACGGCGTGACCGGCTTGGTCAGCACGGCCTGCAGCGACACGCCGGCCAAGCGGGCCGACTCCATCACCTCCTCGCGCGCATAGGCGGTCACCATGATGCTGGCGCGCGCATGGTCGACCTTTTGCTCCTGCAGCTGGCGCAAGGCTTCCACGCCACTGATGCCCGGCATCTTCCAGTCCACCAGCAGCAGCTCGTAGGGCGTGCCGCCGCGCGCCGCCTCGGCGGCGGCCTTCACGGCCGCCTCGCCGCTGGTCACGGTGTCCACCTTGAGACCCATCTCGGAGGCCAGTGCAGCCGTGATGTCGCGCGCCATGGCGTTGTCGTCCACCACCAGCGCGCGCAGGCCCTCGATCTGCTGCGCCAGCGGCATGCGCGGCGCGGCCGGCTCGGTGGTCTCGTTCTGGCGCACAAAGGGCAGTACAAACTGGAAACACGAGCCCTTGCCGGGTTGGCTGTCGGCCCAGATCCGCCCATCCATGTGCTGGACCAGATGGCGCGAGATGGCCAGACCCAGGCCGGTGCCGCCGTAGCGGCGCGACGTGGAGCTGTCGGCCTGCGTGAAGGACTCGAACACCTTCTCGACCTGGGCGGCCGTCATGCCTATGCCGGTGTCGCGCACATGGAATTGCAGCTCGGCATGGCCGCTATCGCTGCGCAGCGCACGCACACCCACCGTGACCTCGCCGCGGTCGGTGAACTTGACGGCGTTGTTGACCAGATTGAGCAGCACCTGGCCCAGGCGCAGCGGATCACCCACCAGCAGGGTCGGCACCTCGCTGGGCAGGTCGAACACCAGCTCCAGGTCCTTCTCGTCGGCCTTGAAGCCGACCTGGTTGGCCAGGTCGGCCAGCACCTGGTCAAGGCGAAACGGCACCTGCTCTATGGTCAGCTTGCCGGCCTCGATCTTCGAGAAATCCAGGATGTCGTTGATGATGCCGAGCAGGCCCTTGGCCGCGCGGTGCGCCTTCTCCACGTAGTTGCGCTGGCGCGGCGTGAGGTCGGTCTGCAGCGCCAGCAGCGACATGCCTATGATGGCGTTCATGGGTGTGCGGATCTCGTGGCTCATGTTGGCCAGGAAATCGCTCTTGGCCTGCGCCGCCTGCTCGGCCTGCTCCTTGGCCACCATGAGGTCACGCATGAGCTCGGAGTTGCGCTCGCTCATGCGTGCGTCCAGCACGGTCAGCAGGATGGTGAAGCCCAGCACCACAAAGGCCAACACGCTGACCGCGGCCGCCAGGCCGGTACCCGGCACGCCCCAGGCGCTGGGCACACTGATGCAGTTGTCGGCAAAACGCGCCGCCGCCATGCCGGTGTAGTGCATGGCCGCCACGGTGCAGCCCATGACCAACGCACCCAGCGCGCGCGTCCAGGTCGAGCCGGCCTGGCGTGCATGGCGGAAGGCCAGCCAGACGCCGGCGATGGACAGGCCCACGGCCACGCCCACGGACACCAGCACCATGCCCCAGTCGAAACGGATAGGCGGCGCCAGTTCAATCGCCAGCATGCCGCTGTAGTGCATGGCGCCTATGCCCGAACCCATGATCACCGAGCCCAGCAGGATGTGGCCGGCGTGCGGCCTGGGCACCTTGCGGATCAGCATCAGCAGGCCGGCCGAGCCCAGCGCTGCCGGCAGCATGGACAGCCCGGTCCACAGCGCCTGGTAGCTGAACTCGATTGGCACGCGCAAGGCCAGCATGCCGACGAAGTGCATGGCCCAGATGCCAAAACCCATGGCCAGCGAGCCACCGGCCAGCCAGCCGCGCCAGGAGTTGTCGCGGCTGTAGGCCAAGCGTCCGGCCAGGCCGAGCGTGGCGTAAGCCGCCACGACCGCGATGGCCACCGATAACGAAACGAGCCAGAAGTTGTAACTGGTGGTCAAGGTTTCGGCCGCTTGGTTTATGAGCAGCAAAGTGTACCTATTTGCTTCATTTTGTGTACATCAGTTTGCCGAGAAGCTTGGCCTCTACATGGCCGCCTAAAAAATCAGCCAGGCCATGGGCCACCGGCTCCAGGGCCTTGCCGGCTTGCCATGGCCGCTTGGGCGGCGCCGTGGTGCTGCAGCAAACCTGAAGCCTGTACCGCCCTCAAGGCGCAGCTTGGAAGGTAGGGACGATCTCGGGCGCACGCCTCGCAAGCACCTCTTCACGCGGCCCCGCATCAACCACATGGCCGGCTTCGACCACCACCACCGTGTCGAAGCGCGCCAGCAGGCTGGGGCGGTGCACCGAGGCCACGATACAGGCGGAGGGAAAGGCTTTGACGATGCGGTCGAACACCAGGCCCTCGGCCTGCGGGTCGAGTGCGCTGGTGGGTTCATCGAGCAGCAGCAGCGAGCTGCCCCGTGCCGCCAGCGCACCACGGGCCAGGGCCAGGCGCTGCCGCTGGCCGCCCGAGAGGTTGCCACCACGTTCATTGAGTGCACTCGCCAGGCCATGGGGCAGGCGTTGCAGCACCTCGTCGAACACCCCCGCATACACCGCAGACTGCAGGGCTGCCGCATCGGCCGGTTCACCGAAGGTAAGGTTTTCTTCCACGCTGGCTTCAAACACCTCGGCCTCTTGCGGGATCAGGGTGGCCAGGGTGCGCAGCTCGGCCCAGTCCACCACCAGACCGTCACGCAATAGTTCACCCTGTTGCGGCAGGTAAAGGCCGGCCAGGCTGCGCAGCAGCGTGCTTTTGCCACCACCGCTGGGGCCTATCAGCGCCACACGTGCACCACGCCGCAGTTGCAGCTCAACCCCTTGCAGGCCGCCACGCGCGTCGTCGGCATAACGCCAGCTGACGCCGCGCAATTGCAGCGTATGCCAGGGCGCGTCGGGCAGCACCGCCGTCACGCCGGCATCGGCATCACCGGGCGCCTGCCAGATCGGCTCGGCACTGCTGTAGTCGGTGTGCATGCGTGCAAAACTCTGGAAGTTCGACGCCATGGCACCGACCACACCCGCAGCCTGTTGCGCGTACTGGTAGATCATGAACACCGTGCCCAGCAGCACCGCCTGCCCGGGCTGGCGCGACTGCAGCACATACACCACCACCAGTATCCAGGTGAGCCCCATGCCCATCAGGTCGACGGCAAACCACTTGCCTTCGTTGACCATGACGGCGCGGCGCAGCGGGGCGATCACCGCGTCCATACGCCGCCCCAGCAGCTTGCGCGAAGCGGCTTGCAGCCGCAGGCCTATCACCGTGCCGGCATTGCCCACGAAGTCGAGCAAAGCTGCGGCGTAACGGCGCTCGGCATCGTTCTCTGCACGCGCGAGCTGCATCAGGATGCGGTCGAAACGCAGGATGATGACGGCGATGAGCACGTAGCCGGTGACCGCAATGGCACCGCTGGTGTGCGACAGCAAGGCCAGCGCCACGATGGGGCCGACGAAGTTGAACGCACTCTGCAGATAGCCAAACTGATTCTGCGCAAAGTCGGACAACGCACGGCTGGCCTGCACCACGCGGTGCTGCAGTTCAGCGGAATGCCTGCCGTCGCGCCAGGCCAGCGGCGCGAAGCTGATGCGCGCATAAAGCTGGTCGGCCAGGCGCTCGCGTACCCGCACACCCACGTTGCGTTCGAGCACGCGGCCCGGTCCGTGCAGCAGCCACGACAACAGGTAAATGCCTATGAGGTAGCTGATCCACCGGCCGGCTGCCGCCAGCTGGTCCTGCTGCAGCGCGTTGATGGCCTGGGCTGCGAGCCAGGGCATGCTCAGGCGCAGCAGTTGCGCAGCCGACAACAGGCCGGCGGCAGCCAGCAACTGGCCCCGCACACCCAACGCATGGCGCCACAGGGCGCGATACAGGTCGCGCGCCGCATGGCCCAGGCCTATGGCCGGCCGGGGCGCCTGCGGCGGTGACAGTGGTTTGGCAGCGGCTTCTGGCTCGGTCATGCGGGTTCCACTCCTTTGCGCTGAGTGGCTGCGTCGAACAAGCTTGGCGCAGGCACACACAAAAGGCCCATTGTGCCCAGCCATGGGGCCAGCCGATGCAGCCAAGCATTGAAACAAGACAACCCAGCTTCAACGAAAATGGCCCTTGCCCACCGTCCACAGCAACTGAACCCCTACAACCATGACCCTGACCCACTGGCTTCTTTTCTGCGGCGTCTCGCTGCTGATGTGTTTCACTCCTGGCCCGGCGGTGCTGCTGGCGGTGTCGAATTCAATGGACGTAGGCGCCAAACGCACGGCCTTCAGTTCGGCCGGCAGCTCGGCGGGCATCTTCGTTGTGTCGGGCTTGGCGATGATTGGCATGGGCGCCATCCTGGCGATGTCGGCGAATGCGTTTCTGCTGATGAAGGTGGTGGGCGCGATGTACCTGATCTGGCTGGGCTTGAAGCGCTGGCGCAGCAAGGACGCATTGATCAGCAGCGATGCGGGTCTGGCGCCCATGCAACGCCGTGAACGCAAGAACTGGCAATTGGTGGCCCAGGGGCTGGGGGTGTCGCTGACGAACCCCAAATCCATTCTGTTCTTCTCGGCACTGTTCCCACAGTTCATCGTGCCCCAGGTTCCCCTTTTCACGCAGTACCTGTTGCTGACCAGCACCTTCGCCATCTGCGCGCTGATTTCACACGCCTTTTATGTGCTGCTGATCTCGCTGGTCAAGAGCCATGTGTTGGCCCACGTGAAACTGTTCAACCGCATCGTTGGCGGCACCTTCATTGCGCTGGGCCTGGGCCTGCTGAAGACCAGGCACAAGCTGGCCTGAGCACGGACGGATTGGTGCGGCCCTTGGCCGTGGTCGGCAGCGCTTGGTTTGCCGGACTTGCAGCGCCAGCTTAGACGCCGTCGCACAGCTTTCACAAATATGTCATGTGACAGCTTCAGAATGCGCCGCTATCCAGGCCCCATGTGTTCACAAGATGCGCGGGGTGCGTGGTGTCGCATCCCTCTCTTGATCTTGATTCTGAACGCCGAGACAGACGGCAAAAAAATGAAAACAACTCTCCAACGTCACGCTCTTGCTGGCGCAGCTTTGCTGTGCCTGGCCGCCCCCGCTTTCGCGCTGAACATCGTGGTCTCCAACGACGACGGCCTGACCAGCAACACCAAAGCCTTGTACGAAGCACTGAAGGCCGCGGGCCATGACGTCATCGTGTCCGTACCCTGCACCGGCCAAAGCGGCCGCGGTGCCGGCATCGTGATGTACAGCACCAACACCATCGTGCCGGACAACGACAAAACGCAGATCGAAGCCGAAGGCGGCTGCCACAACGGCGCAGCTCCCACCGGCGCGCCCGCGGTGGGCAAGTTCACCAAGGCCGGCTACACCGGCGGCGACTACTACTATGTGCACGGCACACCCGTGATGGCCACGATGTATGGCCTGGACGTGGTGGCGCAAGCGCGCTGGGGCAAGGCGCCAGACCTGGTGTTGTCGGGGCCGAACGAAGGGCAGAACCTAGGCAACATCGTCAACAGCTCGGGCACCGTGGGCAATGCACAGTTCGCGGCTGCACGCGGCCTGCCGACCATCGCCTTGAGCGCTGGCTCGGACACCACCGACAACACCAACCTGGCCAACCCGTATTCGGCCGTGGTGGCACAACTCACGCTGAACCTGGTGAAGTCGCTGCAGGCCAAGGCCGGCACGGGCGCACTGCTGCCCACAGGTGTGGCGCTGAATGTGAACTTTCCAAACGCCCCTACCACCGCGATGAAGTTCGCCTTCTCGCGCTTTGGCAGCTACCAGGCCTACAACCTGAAGTTCAACAACACCGTGCCTTACGGCTTGGGCGCGGGTGCCGGCTCCGGCACGGCCACGGCGGAGCAGGCCGAAGACGAATCCATCGTCTACAAGACCAAGGTGGCGGTGACCGCCATGCAAGTGGGTTTTGAACACCGCCCCGCCGCACAGCAGTGGCTGCAGTTGCGCCTGCGCGAACTGTTTGCGCAGTGAGGTGCGCGGCATGACTAAAACGTTTGCATTTTGTGCTGCGGCCTGTGCGGCCGTGGTGTTGACGGCCTGCGGCGGCGGAAGCAATGGCGACAGCGCATCCAGCTCACAGGTGGCGGTGGACAACCTCGCCACCGGCAGCTATGTGGTGGCCGTGGGCAGCGAAAGCGCGCCCACCATTGGCAAATACTACGCCGCCGCTGATGGCAGCCGCCTGCTGGTCTTGGCCGACAGCACCGACCGCGCGACCCAGCTCTACCGCAAGACGGGCACGGCTGAATGGCTGGCCGTACCCGCCGCGACGGGACCGGTGACCGTGGCGCTGCTGCGCAGCACGGCACTAACCGGCAACAGCGCCACCCTGGCCTCGCTGGCGGGGCCTTATGCCGCGCAGGTGGCCAGTGGCATGGCGGCCAGCTTTACGCTGGATGCCAACGGCAACATCACGGCGGGCACATCCAGCTGCAAGTTGTCCGGCAGCTTGGCTGCAGGCACTTTGCCCAACACCTTCAAGCTGAGCCTGAACACTTCGGGCTGCGGCACGCTGCCCGCCACGAGCACCGGTGTAGCCACACTGGATGCGGACTACACGCCCGCCAAGTTCCGCATGGTGGCGGACAACGGCACGCAGTTGCTAGACCTCTGGGCTTACGCAGACTAGCGCCTGCTAACCGCATTTGGCTCCCCACACAAGACCATGGCGCACCCCGGCGCCTGGTCTTTTTTTATGCGTGAAATCGGCCGCTGACGCATAAGGGATGAACGCAGGCAGCTATCAAAATCTTTTTAAAACAAAAGCACTCGATCAAGCCACCCCCGCAGCACGGACAATAGGTGGTTTGCCGGCGGCTGCCGTCGGCGTGTCCCGCTGTTGTTGAGTTGAAAACGAAAGAGATTGCCTGTGTTCAAAAACGTGTTGGTCTACCGTATTGGCCCCGCCTGGGCCCCTGATCTCACCAAGATTGAAGCCGCGTTGGACAGCCAGCGTTTTGAAGAATGTGGCGCCAACCAGGAGGTGTCCATGGGCTGGACCGAGCCACGCGGCGAAGCCGGTGGCGCGCTGGTCGAATCGGTCGGTGGCCAGTGGATTCTGAAGATGATGGTGGAGAGCAAATCCGTGCCCGCCGCCGTGGTCAAACGCAAGGCGCAGCAGCGCCTGGACGAGATTGAGGCCACCACCGGCCGCAAGCCCGGCAAGAAGGAAGCACGCGACATACGCGACGACGTGAAGTTGTCGCTGCTGCCGCTGGCCTTCACCAAGCGCGGCAGTGTGCTGGTGTGGATAGACCCGAGCGAGCGCCTGATGGTGGTAGATGCCGGCAGCCAAAGCCGCGCCGACGACATCATCACCAGCCTGGTGAAGAACCTCGACGGTTTTGCCGTGATGCAGCTCAACACACAGCTCGCACCCAGCACCGCCATGGCCACCTGGCTGACCACACAGGAGCCGCCAGCCGGCTTCAGCATAGACCGCGAGTGTGAACTCAAGGCGGCCGATGAATCCAAGGCCGTGGTGAAGTACGCGCGCCACCCGCTGGACATCGAAGAAGTGCGCCAGCACGTGGCCGACGGCAAGATGCCGACCAAGCTGGCCATGGTGTGGGAAGACCGCGTGTCCTTCATCCTCACCGAGGGCCTGCAGGTGAAGAAGGTCAGCTTCATGGACGGCGTGTACGACGGCACCAGCAAAGAGAAGGAAGACGGTTTTGACGCCGATGTGGCGATTGGCACGGGTGAAATGCGCGAGCTGATTCCGGCGCTGTTGATGGCGCTGGGTGGCGAGGTGGTGATTGATGCCACGGCGCCAGCCGCAGATACATCCGGAGCCCTGGCTTCTGCGGGTGCCAGCGTGGTGAAGGATGCAGCATCGGGCTCCATGGCCGCAGCCGCCGCCACGCTGGTGAGCAAGGGCAACACCGCGCCGGAAAACTGGCCGGCTGATGCACCGTTTTAAGCGCCGGCTTTAAGCCCGCCCCTTTGAGGCTTCCTGGGGGCCTTTGATCTTGCCTTGGTCTGCGCCGCTGGCGTGGACCAGGCCGCCAGAATCAGGCGCTGCATCGCGGCAAAGAGTTTTTCAATCTCGGCAAAGCTGCCGCTGTCTTGTGTCATGGGCGCACACGACAGCAGCGTGACACGCAGCACACGCGCCACGTCGTCCACCGGCGTTTCAGCCTTTAGTTCCCCCTGCGCAATCGCATCGGCCAGGGCTTGGCGCAGGTTGCGGTCATAGGCCTGGTCTACCCGCTGCAACGCCTGTGTGGCCAGCTCGCCCAATACCGGCAGATCAAGCCGCAGCCGCGACAGCGGACTCCAGACGTTGCGCTCACCCGGAGTGTGGTTGAAGCGGTTGTAGAACTGGCGCAGGTCGTCCAGTTGTGCTTGCAGGCGTTCCGCAAAGCGGCGATCGGCACAGGTCCAGTTGTCGGTGATACGTGTCTCGGCGCTGGTGGCAAATTTCTCGATCAACTCGGCCATCAGCTGCAGCTTGTCGCCGAAGTGGTGGTGGATGTTGGCGCGTGTGGTCTGCACCGCCTCGGCAATGTGCGCAAAGCTGAAGCCGTCGTAACCGCGCAGCACGTAAAAGTCTTCGGCCACCCGCAGGATCTGCTGCCGCATCGGCATATTGGGCACCAGGCTAAGCCCAGAGGCCACCACCGATGGGGGCTGTGGGGCAGGGGCAGCAGCAGCGGTACGGCGGCGGGTGGTGGCCATGGCTCTTTCAGATTCTGGTGGGTAAGTTTGATGAAAAATTATCGGCGATACGTCACGCACTTCTGGCGCCTTCAATGCAGCGTGCCCGCGCCGGGACAACCATCGACCACACCGTGCAGCAGGGCCAGCACCTCTTCGCGCTGCACCAGCATGCGGCGAAACGCGGCGTAGCCACAGGCGTGGATGTCGAACGACGCGCGTGACGGCACAACCCGTTCACGGGTATGCACCATGGCAAGGCCGGCGGCCAGAAAGTCTGGGTAGACCCCCGCCGCCGTGGCCGCCAGCAGCGCCGTGCCCAGCAGCACACCATCTGCCTCGCGCGGCAGCAGCACGGCGCAGCCGGTGGCGTCGGCATACAGGCGCACCAGCAGCGGGCTCTTGGCGTGGCCGCCGGTGAGGTGCAGCTGGTTGATGCGGTAGCCGTAAGTGTTCAGCGCATCAATGATGTGGCGTGTGCCATACGCAATACCCACGGCCGTGGCGTGGTACAGCCGGGCCAGGCTTTCCATCGAGCTGTCCAGCTCCAGCCCATGCACCACACCGCGCAAATCGGGCCGCGCCAGCGGCGAGCGGTTGCCATGGAAGTCGGGCAGCACCAACACGTCGCTTGCATAACCGGGGCCTACCTCGGCCCGGCGGCGCAGCAGGTAGTCGGCCATGCGTGCATGCCGGTCTTCGCCCAGCGTGGCGCCCAGCACATGGGAGTCGAGCACGTGGTCGAGCAACGCGCCGGTGGCCGACTGGCCACCTTCGTTCAACCACCACTGTGGCAGCAACGCGCCAAAATACGGCCCCCACACGCCGGGCACGGCACGCGCCTGTGGCGACAAGGCCATGTGGCAGTTGGAGGTGCCGGCGATCAACGCCAGGCGGCTGTCCAGCTCTGGCCCTGCGGTGGCGCCCAACACGCCTAGCGCCCCCGCATGGGCGTCTATCATGCCCACGCCCACGGCAATGCCCGGCAACAAGCCCCAATCGCTGGCCACCGCCTCGGTGAGCCCACCAGCACGGCCACCCAGGGGTGTGGCCTGGGCAGGCAGGCGCAGTTGCTCACGCAGGTCGCCCAGCCCCAGCCGTAGCCACAGGTCTTCTTGCCAGCCGGGCGAGGGCTGCGCCGGGTGGTTGAGGTAGGCCCACTTGCAGGTGACGGTGCAGGCCGAGGCGTGCACCTGTCCGGTGGCGCGCCACACCAGAAAGTCCGCCAGGTCCAGCGCCAGGCCATAACGCGCCCAGGCCGCGGGCAGGTGGCGGCGCAGCCACAGCAGCTTGGGCAGCTCCATCTCGGGCGACATGGTGTTGCCGACAAATTCAAGCACCGGGTGGTCGGTGGCGGTGATTTCGGCCGCCTCGGCCACGGCACGGTGGTCGGCCCACATCACCACGTTCCAGCGGTCGTCGCCCGTGGTGGATGCTGTGACCGGCGCACCCTGTGCATCCAGCAGCACCAGCGAACAGGTGGCGTCAAAACCCACACCCACCACGTCGCTGCTGGGTTGGCCGCAGGTGCCCAAGGCCTGGCGCACGGCCATGCCCACGGCGGCCCAGATCTGCGTGCTGTCGTGCTCGGCGTGGTTGTGCGCGGGGCGATTGATATCGAATACGCGGCTGGCGCTGGCGAGCATGTGGCCGGCCGTGTCAAACACCCCCGCGCGGGCGCTGGTCGAGCCCACGTCGATGGCGAGCAGCAGCGGGGCGGCGACGGCGTCCATGGCCAGACGGCATCAAGCCTTCAGCAAGGGTTTGACACGTTCGGCAATCGCGGCCACCGCAGCCTTGGGCGTTTTCTGGCCTATCACCGTGAGCTGTACTTCTTCCAGGAACACGGTCTGCGCACGGGCCGCTTCGGGAAACGCCGGCAGTGGCACACGTGCGTTGGCCAAGGCCTTGGCCTCGATGGCGGCAAACGGTTGGTCTTTGGCAAACGTGGCGTCGTTGTAGGTGGAGACACGCACCGGGCCGTTGCCATTACGCGCCGCACCCACGGTATTGGCCTTGGTCGACATGGCGCGTATGAAGCTCCAGGCGAGTTCTTTGTCCTGCGCATTGGCCGGAATGCCCATGGCCCAGAATTCGGTGACCGAGGCCATGCTGCTTTTGCCCTTGAGCGCCTGCGACTGCGGAAACTCTATCGCCTTGATGCGGCCCGGGTACTTGGACTGGTTGGCGCGGTTCAACTGGGTATGGCGCGCAAACGGCAACACGCTGAACGCAGCACGGCCCTGCTGCAGCCAGGTGACCTGGTCGTCGTTGGTGGTGGTGGCATAACTGCGCGGCAGGGCCCCGGCCTTGAACATGTCCTGCAACGTGGTCAGCGCTTTTTCCATGGCGTCCGGATCGGGCAGCAAGGCCAGGTCGGCACCGATGAAGTCGCCGCCAAAGGCACGTGCAAACGTGACCGGAAACACCGCCAGGTCGCTGGCCAGCACCATGCCCACCACGGGTGTGCCGGCCGCCGAGCGGAAGCTGAGTTGTTTCGCCTGGTCGACCAGTTCTTCCAGCGAGGTGGGTGGCGCCTTGATGCCACGCTCTTCCAGCAGCGCCTCGTTGTAGAACAAGGCCTGTGTGGCGTGGCGGAAAGGCACGGCCGCCAGCTTGCCGCCAAAACGCATGGCCGACACCAGGCCGGGGGCAATGTCGGCAAAGTCTTCGATCGGCGCCTTGGCCTGGAAGGCATCCAGCGGCGCCAGCAGGCTGGCCGCAGCGGGCGTGGCGCGGCTGTTGACAACAAAGCCGACACCGAAATCGGTTTTCTCGAGTGAGGCTTCGCGGAACAGGCGGTCTTGCAGCGGGTTGGTGTCGAAGCTGGTCCAGACACATTCGGCGTTGGCGCTGTTGCGCCAGGGCGCTGTGAGGTCGCCTGCGGGGCCGGTGGTCAGGCTGGTCTGGTGCACGCGGTGGCACAGGATGTTGAGTGTCGAGCCTGCGGCCCACAACGGGCCCGCCGCCAATGCGGCTGCGCCGCCCAGCGCGGATTGAAGGGCTTGCCTGCGGGTCCAGTGGTGCGTCATGGTGCTCTCCTGTTGTGGGTGTGCTCTGGAAACTTGTAGCAATGCCGTCGTTCAAGCTTTCACGGCGCCGCCCGTGAGGCCGGCCACCAGGTGTTTCTGCATCAGCAATACGAACAGCAAAATGGGAATCAGCTGCACCGTGGAAGCGGCGAACAACACGCCCCATTCCACACCGTCCAGCGAGCCCATCATTTCGGAGATCACCAGCGGCGCGGTCTTGGCCCTGGTGGAGGTGAAGATGAAGGCAAACAAAAATTCGTTCCAGGCGTAGACGATGACAAACACCGCCACCGCCAGCATGCCCTGGCGCGCCAGCGGCCGGATGATGCGCCACAGAATGGTGAAGCGGCCCGCGCCATCGACCATCGCGGCCTCGTCCAGCTCGTGTGGAATCTGGTCGATGAAGGTGCGCATGAGGATGGTGCCCAGCGACACAAAAAATGTGGCGTACAGCAGGATCAACACCAGGTGGGTGTCGTTCAGGCCCATGTAATTGACCACCCCAAACAACGGCAGCGTGATGACGATGGGCGGCAGCAAACGCACAACAATCAGGAACAGCGCGCTGCGCTCCAGCCACGGGCTGCGGATACGCGAGTAGGCAAACCCCGCCATGGTGCTGGTGGCCACCACCAGCAAGGTGGCGCCGGCGGTGACGATGAAGCTGTTGAGCAGGCCATGGAAGAAGCCGCCCCAACGTGTCCACAGGTCAGCATAGTGCTGCAGCGTGGGGCTGAACGTGAGGCGCGGTGGCACGGCAAAAATGTCTTGCCCGGGTTTCAGTGAAGACAGCACCATGAAGGCAATCGGCACCAGGGACCACAGCAGGATCACCAGCACCGCCAGCCACTTGCCGGCGGGCACGGCCAGCTTCTTGAACGTGTGCTTGTGGCTAATGGCCATGGCCCGCCCCCTGACGACCTTGACGACGTAGTGCCCACAGATACCCCGCACCCAGCAGCAAGGACACCAGCACCATCACCCAGCCGGTGGCAGAGGCAGCGCCAAAGGCGTTGAAACGGAAGGCTTCCAGATATAGGTAGACCCCCACCACTTCGGTGGTGCGTGCCGGGCCACCGCCGGTGAGCAACCACGCCTCGGAAAAGATGCGGAAGACAAAGATGTAGCGGAACAAGGCGGCCAGCAAAATGGCCGGCATCAACAAGGGCAGGGTGATACGGCGAAACGACTGCCAGGCGGTGGCGCCGTCTATCCTGGCGGCTTCATAAAGCTCGGTGGGGATGGACAAACGCGCGGCGTAGAGGATCAAAAACGTGAACGGCAAATGCAGCCAGATGGACAGCAGTGCGATCAGGCTCAGGCCGTGGGCCGGGTTGATAGACCACTCCAGCGGCGGCAGGCCCATGGCCATCACCGCCTGTGTCACCGGGCCGGCATCCGGGTCGAACAGGAAACGCCACACGGCTGCGGCCGAGACCTCACTCACCGCATAAGGCGCCAAGGTGGCGGCGAGCAACAAACGCTTGGCCGGCACACCGCTGGTGAACAGCAGCGCCATGGCCAGGCCCAACAACAACTCCACGTGCACCACGGTCACGATGATGAGTACGGTGTTCCACAGGGCGCGCCAGAAGTAGCCATCGGTCAATACATGCAGGTAGTTGGCCAGCCCCACAAACGTCGGCGCCTTGCCAAAAGTGGATGAGTAAAAACTCAGCCACAACACGTAGAGCGCGGGCACCACCAGCACCGTGAGCACCAACACCTGGGCCGGCGCAACCATGGGCCAGGCCATGGCGCTGCGCGAGGCGAGCGCTTTTTTCCAGCGCCAAGCGGGTCGGCTGCTGGCTGGCACCAAGCTGGTGGTGACCGTGTTCATGCTGCCAGTTCTAGCGTATTGAGTTGGTGCAGCGCTGCCAGCGGCGTGTTGGCGGCTTCGTTGATGTCGGGTGCGGCCACAGGCGCCCAGCCTTCTATGGTGGTGCGGTAGGTCACACGGCGAAAGCCGGTGTAGTCGTTCAGCGCGGTGTGTAACACGCAGGGGTTGTCCCACATGGTCAACGTGCCCGGCTCCCAGCGGATGCGGCAATGGAATTCCGGGCGTGTGGCCACGTCCATCAGGTACTTGATGATGGGGCGGCTTTCGTCTTCGGTCAGGCCGCTGATGGAGCGCAACACGCTGGAGACAAAAACGTAGCGCTCGCCAGTGACCGGGTGTGCGCAGATCAGCGGGTGCTCGACCTCGGTTTCTTCGGCGTTGGCCGCATCTTTGCGCAAGCCCAGGCGCGACTGCATGGCGTTGATCGCAAAAACACCTTTGCCACTGTGCAGGCCCATGCGCCCGTGCAGCATGGCGCGCATGCCCGGCGACAGCGCGCGGTAGGCATGCACCAGGCTGGTAAAGCAGGTGTCACCACCGACCGGCGGAATCACCTCGCCGTAGAGCATGGTGATGCCCGGTGGTTTGACCATCCAGGCGAGGTCCATGTGCCAGTCTTCACCAATCACCTTGCCGGTGTCGCTGGGCTCGCGGATGAACTGGATGATGTGCTCCAGGCCTTCCATGGGCGCGTGCACCGGGTTGCCGCTGAACGGGCCGAAACGCGCGGCCATGGCCTGGTAGTTGTGCGGGTTGAGCTGCTGGTCGCGCACGGCCACCACGTGATAAATGTCGAGCGCTTTTTTAACTTCACGGAAGGTTTCTTCGTCAGGTGAGGCCGCCAGGTCCACACCGCGAATGTCGGCGCCCAGGGCGCCGGTGATGGGGCTTACGTCTATGCGCTTGAAACGAGGGTCTCGCAGCATGGGGGCCATCCTTTGCAGAACTGGCAAGGCCACAGGCAAACGCTGAAAGCCTTGAAAACTGACTTACCTGTACGTCAGTTTGAAACTTTCAAAAAATTTGGCGCATGTGGAAAACCCTAGGCTGCGGCGCTTGCAGCAAGCATCGCCTGCTGAGATTTTTAAAGGCCGGGCTGTTGTCCCAGGGCCGTGAGTTCGGGCGAAACATTGCCCCAGGTGACGTCGAATGCGGGCGCCTTGCGCTCCGACGGCGGCACGTCCGGCCCCAACACCAAATGGGTGCCGGCCAACACACTGTCGATCACCGGCACGGGCACGTTCGCCTGGATGGTGGCGGCCACACCGGCCAGGCCGGCACCGCCCAAAATCACCGCATCGGCGCCATAGGTCTTGGCCGCATCGGCGCAGGCTTGGGTCAACAGAATTTTGGCCGCCACCGGGTCGGCAGCCAGCTGTGCGCCGGTAGGTGCCACGGTGTGGATGCCGGCCAGCAAATGCCCCAGGCCCGAGTTTTCCGCCATGCGTTTGAGCATGGGCGCCCAGCGCTGCCCGCCGGTGACGATGGCAAAGCGGCCGTGTTTCGCGGCGGTAATGAACGAGGCCTCGGCCAGGCTGCTGACCGGCACCGCACCACTCTCGCGCAGCGCCAGCAAACCGGGGTCGCCAAAACAACCGATCAACACCGCATCAAATGCCACCGGGCTCTGCGCCAGCGCCATGGCCCACAGGTCCAGCGAGGCATGGCTGGCCACGGCGTAACTGGCTTCGCAGGCGATATAGGGCGCACCGAAACGGGCGGTATAGGGATGCACCGTCACGTCCGGCCCGGCAGCCAAGGCCACGTGGCGCTGCATCAGCGTGGTGACGCTGGCCGAGGTATTGGGGTTGAGCAGTAACAGGTGGCGCATAAGAAGCAAGAAAATCAAACTTCGCTTTAAGACTTAAGAGAGACTAACAATACTCAGCGTAGCGGTGCTGGCGAGGCGCTGCAACGCAGGCAGTACGATTAGTACGACAAGGCGCAGCAACGACGCCAGAAGAGTTTTGTTAGTTTCTCTAAGCTGCGTGGCCGAACAGTTCGACCAGGTCTGGGGCACTATTGTCTTCCTGGCCGAACTGCAATTGTGATTCGAGTCGCTGCAAGTGCTTCATCATCAGGCGCGAAGCCTCGCGTGCATCACGCAGCTGAATGGCCGACACCAGCGCGTGGTGCTCGCGGCAACCGCAGGCCGTGGCTTCGTCGCGCTCGCGGCTGTGACTGGCGCTGTAGGTCATCAAGATCAGCGAGGTGCGCGACACCAGCTCACGCAGGATGCGGCCCAGCGTATCGTGCCCGGCAGCCTGTGCAATGTGCAGGTGAAAGTCGCCCGACAGGCGGATGGCGCGACGCATGTCGCCGCCCAGGCGTGCCTCTTCTTCTTGCGCAATACAACTACGCAGGTTGGCAATGTCGGCGGTACTTGCGGCGGCGACGAACAACTCGACCAGACGCGGCTCTATCAGCCGGCGCGCTTCAAACACTTCGCGCGCCTCGGTCACCGTGGGCTGCGCAATCGACGCGCCACGGTTGGGCGTGAGCGTGACCACCTGTTCGTTGGCCAGGCGCACCAGCACCGGGCGTATACGTGTGCGCGAAACACCAAACGCGGTGGCGAGTTTGTCTTCCACCAGCTTGGTGCCGGGTGGCAACTTGTGGTCCAGGATGGCGGAGATGATCCTGTCGTAGATCAGTTGGTCACTGGAGATGGGAGCAACTTCCGCCACTTCGGGCTTTTTGGTTGCGCGCGGCATGTAGCGTCTTTCCTTTCAACATCAAGCTGCACATCAGTGCGCAGCGTGGCCCTTGCGGCTGCGGCCCAGAGCCCAGACCAACGCCAGCGTCAAACCCATCACGATGAACGACACCACGGTGGTGACGGTGCCCAGCGCGTAGATTGACGGCGTGGTGACGGTGGTGGTCAGGCCCTGCAGTTCCAGCGGCAAGGTGTTCACATCACCAATCGCCTGCGAGGTGCGGGCGATTTCGTCCCAGCTCAGCGTAAAGCCAAACATGCCTATGCCAACAACCGAAGGCGCAATCAGCGGCAACACCACGTGGCGGAAACCTTGCCACGGCGTGGCACCCAGGTCGCGCGCGGCTTCTTCATACGATGGGCTGAAGCGGTTGAACACCGCGAACATGATCAACAGGCCAAACGGCAGTGTCCACGTGAGGTGGGCCCCCAGCGCCGAGGTGAACAGGCCAAGCGAGGTACCAAAACCTTCGAGCGTGGACTGCATGCCCAAGGCTTCGAGTGCCCACTTGATGGCGCCGTCGAGCAAACGGAACTCCAGCCCAATGCCCAGCGACACAATGATGGACGGCATGATGAGACTGGCCACCACAATGAAAAACAAGGTGTTGCCACCAGCCAGCCGTTTGCGAAACGCCAGGCCCGCGAGCACCGAAAACAGCACGGTGCACAACATCACCGCCAGCCCCAAACCAAGCGAACGCCCGAGCGCCGCCCCGATATCGACCACACCCAGACCTTCGGCCAGCTTGGCAAACCAGTGGAACGAGGCACCACGCATGGGGAAGGTCAGGCCACCTTCAGGGCCTTGAAAACTCAACACAAAAATCACGAACATGGGGCCGTACATGAACAGCACAAACAGGCTGAACACCAGGGCCAGGGGCCAGAAGCTGGCGGGACGTTTTTCTCTTATGGACATTGGGAGAACTCCATGATGCAACGGTTGCACATCTGTTTTCGTATTTCATGGAAACACCGTGGAGCTGGCTTTGCCAGGCCACCGGTGTTGCCCCCTGCAAGGGCGTTGGCGCAGCGACACGCAGTGCGCGAAGACTGGGGGTGTGCCATCAAAGCTCTTTCCGGATATCGACCATACGCGTGAGGGCGAAGATGATCATCAGCACAACGGTCAACAAGATCATGGCGTTGGCAGCGGCCAGCGGAAACTGCAGATAAGAAGTCTGCACCTGGATGATCTTGCCCACCGACGCGATTTGCTGGCCCCCCATCACACCAATGGTGACGAAGTCGCCCATGACGATGGTGATGACAAAAATGGAGCCGATGATGATGCCGGTGCGCGACAACGGAATGATCACGTTCCACAGTGTTTGCCAGCCGCTGGCGCCGCTGTCGTTGGCAGCTTCGAGCAGGCTGCGGTCTATACGCATCATCGAGTTGAAGATGGGCACGATCATGAACATGGTGTAGAGGTGCACAAAGGCCAGCGTGACCGAGAAGTCAGAGAACAACAACCACTCTATGGGGGTATCGACCACCCCAATGCTGACCAGGGTCTGGTTCACCAAACCATTGCGCCCCAGCAGCGGCACCCAGGAAATCATGCGGATGACGTTGGAGGTCCAGAACGGAATGGTGCACAACACAAACAGCAAGGTTTGCATGCCCTGCGAGCGCACATGGAAGGCCAGAAAATAAGCCACAGCAAAACCCACAACCAGCGTGATCAGCCACACCAGAAAACTGAACTTGAGTGTGGACAAATAGGTTTTGAGCGTGACACACAACTCGGCCGTGTTGCCACAGCCGTCAAAAATCGAAATGTAGTTTTTGAACGTGAAGCCCGGCAGCAAATCGTATTCATTAAAGTCCCAAAAACTGACCATCAAGATCAGCGCCAGCGGGATCAAGAAGAACAATACAAACACCAGCGTCAGCGGCGCGGCCTGCCACCAAGCCGACAAACTACGCCCCGGCGCAGAAGTGGCTTGACCCGATGGCGGTGGTGCTGCAGTTGAACTCATAAACACTCTCAAATAAACACACGAACCAAAAGATCAACGGACCGAAATGGACACCCCTGTCCCCGGGCAAGCGCAGCGAAGCACCTATATCGGGACATCGCGGAACTCGCTTTGCCAGGCCGCAGATGTCGCCCCCTTTAGGGGGTTGGCGTAGCGACACGCAGTGCGCGAAGACTGGGGGTGAATTTGTAGACGCTACGCGGCTACAAATTCATTCCATTTCGTCACCATGTAGTTGTTTTCATCCATCACCGCGTTCCAGCAGGCGATGCCACCCATGCGTGATTCGTAGCTGCCACCGTCGCGCACCGCACCGGCCTTGGCCAACACGTCGCCGTTCGGGCTCTTGATGTCCTGGCTTGCGGCTTTGCCTTCCATCCAGTAGGCCCACTCGTAGGCTTCCATCTTGGCCTTGGCGGTTTCCAGCACGGCGCTGTAATAACCCTGGCGGTTGAGGTAGGCGCCGGCCCAGCCGTCGAGGAACCAGTTGATGAATTCGTAGGCGCCGTCGAGCTTGCGGCCAGACAAGGTGGCGGGCAAACCAAAGCCTGCGGCCCAGGCGCGATAACCTTCTTTCAAAGGCTGGAAGTTGCAGGCGATGCCCTTGGTGCGCACAGCGGTCACGGCCGGGCTCCACATCGACTGGATCACCACTTCGCCCGAGGACATCAGGTTCACCGACTCGTTGAAGTCTTTCCACAGCGCACGGAACTGGCCGGCCTTCTTGGCTTCAATCAGGGTCTTGATCGTCAGATCAATTTCCTTCTTGGTCATGTTGCCCTTGTCGGGGTACTTGTAGATGCCCTTGGCTTCGACCACCATCGCCGCATCCATGATGCCGATGGATGGGATGTTCAGGATGGCGGCTTTGCCCTTGAACTCGGGGTTGAGCAATTCGGCCCAGGAGTCAATGGGGAGCTTGATCAGGTCGGGGCGAATGCCCAGCGTGTCGGCGTTGTACACGGTGGGAATCAGCGACATGAATTGCGTCGGGCTCTTGGCGAAGACCTTGGACTTTTCACCTTCCAGAAAGATCACTTTCTTCGGTGCCGTGCCTTGGTCGCCCACGGCCTTGCCGGCCACGGTGCCGGTGGTGAACAGCGTGGTGATCTTGTCGGCGTTTTTGATGCGCTTGGTGTCTATGCCCTTCAGGTTGCCCGTGGGCACGATCTTCTTCAGCGAGAAATATTCGGTGTCTATCAGATCGAAGCTATTGGGTGCGGTGACGGCGCGCTTGGTCACGTCGTCGGTGGTCACGGCCACGTACTGAATTTCAATGCCGGTGTCGGCCTTGAATTTTTCGGCAATGGCCTTGTCCTGGTTCACCGCCGTGCCCAGGTAACGCAGCACAATTTTTTCTTGCGCGTGGATGGCAGGGAAAGCGCCTGCCGCCAGAATGCCGGCCGTGCCTTTGAGCAGGGAACGGCGCTGCACGCCAGTGGCAACGGATTCGGAAACTTCTGGGCGATCGTCAGACATGGTGAGGACTCCTCGGGTTGATAAAACAGATGGGGAACTACAGGTTTAGAAAAGCTCAGGCCACGGCATGAGCCACTTGTGGCGCGGCCACGGGTGGCGCCTGCAGCGCCGGGCCGGACAACACATGTGCGGCCTCAATCGCCCAGGCCATGGCCACCGCTTCGCCAACCTGGAACGGACGCGCCGCAAATTGCGCTTCGGACACCATCACCGAGAACTCGGCGGTGGAATGCGCAGCGTGGGCGATGCCACTTTTTTGCAGGCCCAGCAGCACATAGGTGCCTTGGTATTCGACGTCGCTGATCACGGCATCGAGGTGGTGCATGTGCGCCGGCACAAGGGTGTCGGCCGGGATGATTTGGGTGTGGTCGGTGCGCACGCCGATCTTGCCGTTCGATCGCTCAATGACGTTGTGGCCCCCCATGAAGCGCGCCACAAATTCGCTGTGCGGGCGGTTGTAGACCTCGTGTGGTGAGCCCACCTGTTCAATCAGCCCATGGTTCATCACCACCATGGTGTCGGCCAAGGCCATGGCTTCTTCTTGCGAGTGGGTGACGTGGATAAAGGTCAGGCCCAGCTCCTTTTGCCAACGGCGCAATTCGGCACGCATCTGTATGCGCAGAAAGGGGTCTAGTGCGGAAAGTGGCTCGTCGAGCAACAGCACTTTGGGCTGGGTGATCAAGGCGCGCGCCAAGGCCACACGTTGTTGTTGGCCACCGGAGAGTTCTGCTGGTTTGCGTTCCGCCAAATGCCCCATGGCCACACGTTCCAGCAAGTCCTTGGCCTGCTGCGTGCGCTTGGGTTTATCCACACCCTTCATCTTCAAGCTGAAGGCCACGTTGTCCAACGCCGAGAGATGTGGAAACAGCGCAAAACTCTGGAACATCATGGCCGTGCCACGTTCGGCCGCGGGCAGATCGGTGATGTTGCGGTTCTCCAGCAGGATGTCGCCGCTGCTCACCGACTCGTGTCCCGCAATCATGCGCAGCGTGGTGCTTTTGCCGCAGCCCGAAGGCCCGAGCAAGCAGCAGTAGCTGCCGCTGGCAATGCGCAAATTGATGCTGTCCACCGCCGGCTTGCCCTGAGCGTAGCGCTTGGTCAGGGCAACAATTTCGATGGCCGACGGTGATGGGGGGGAGGATGGCGACGGGGTGGCTTGCATGCAGACCGCATCGCAAACATCGTGCCAGCAATGTGTGCAAGCTTTAGCCCATATTGCGTACAAATTGCACTCATTTCGTGCGCAAGCAGTACGTCGCTGCTCGCTTTTTTTGGTGTGTGATCTGCGCGGTCCTTAGCCGATTGCAGCGCAACTCATGCAATGAAACGAGATTTGAGCAAATTTACGGCCAATTTAACGACACATACGAATCATTTTGCTTACATATCTTGCAAGTCTGGGTGTTTTTTTGCCGCTCACAAATCCGTAGCATGAACTGCTTTATGGAGGTAACCCCGTGGCATTGCAATCCCCTTTCTTCAATAAGCGTGAAACCGAATCGGCTGGCATCCGTCCTCTGGGTGGAAGTGGCAACGGCACATCGGTGCTCGGTTCTTCATTGCCGCACAGTGCACCAAGCTTGTCACCGGCCCCGGCGCACAACAACCTCGCACCCGCGTCGACCGCCAGCACCCATCACAACAGCAACAACGCCAAAGAAGGTGGCAGCAAGCTGACGGTAGGCCCGAACATCAAACTCAAAGGTGTGGAAATCACCGACTGCGACACCCTGGTGGTGGAAGGCCTGGTTGAAGCCACCATGGATTCGCGCCTCATGCAGATCGCTGAAATGGGCGCTTTCAAAGGCTCGGCAGAAATCGACATTGCCGAGATCCACGGCGAGTTTGATGGTGAACTGACGGTGCGCGAGAAGCTGGTGATTTATGCCACGGGCAAAGTCACCGGCAAGATTCGCTACGGCAAGGTGGTGATAGAAGAAGGTGGGCAACTCTCGGGCGAAATCACCTTCGGCACTAGCGTACCTGCAGCCCGCAGCAGCAAACCTGTGCTTGCCGCAACGGCTTGAATTTTTGACACACGGCAGCCGGCATGGTCTTGCCGGTGCTGTGATACCGCACCTGGCTTGCTAGCCGACATCCATTGGTCAGGCAAGCTTCTTGGCTTCACGCAGCCAGCGCAAACCGGTCGAGATGTATGCCAGGTCTGCGGGCAGGACAAGGCTTCTTCTCACTACCTGCCTGATCACCGACGACAAATGACTTTGGCTTGTTCGCAGCAATCAGGGCTCACAAGCAAAACCCGGCCACTTCCACCTCACACTGACAAAACCAGACTAGCGCACAAGTGCACGCATCTGGGCCTGCCGCTTTTTTCTGGGCGTTTGTCACAATGCCTGGTCGATTACGCATTGGCCCTGAGTCCGTGCAATCGCTCCGGCTGGCTCTATGGGGACAGCACCTCACGCGCTTAACTTAAATCCAGGTGTCCGCAGTGAAAGATGCACTACACATCGCCAGTCCTGGCGGTCCGCTCTATGTAGAGATTTTCAAAGGGACCCAGCACGACCCCGCGATGCCGCCCTTGATCCTGTTGCACGACTCACTGGGCTGTATTTCCCTGTGGCGCGACTTTCCTGAGAAGCTTGCCCAGGCCTGCGGGCGTTCGGTCGTGGCATATGACCGCCTTGGCTTCGGTCAATCGGCGCCTCACCCGGCTAGTCTGCCCATGGACTTCATACCACTTGAAGCCCAAACCAACTTCAAGGCTGTGGTGGAGCATCTTGGCATCCAGCAGTTCGCCCTTTTGGGCCACAGTGTCGGTGGCGGGATGGCGCTGGCCGTTGCCGCCGCATTTGCTGCGCGTTGTCGCGCGGTCATCACCGAATCTGCACAAACCTTTGTCGAGGACCGTACCTTGGCGGGTATTGCCAGAGCCCGGCAAGACTTCTTGACGGATGGCCAAATGCAGCGGCTTGCCAAATACCATGGGGAGAAGGCAGGCTGGGTACTCGACGCCTGGGTGGACACCTGGCTTTCGCCAAGTTTCCGGGACTGGAGCTTGGACCAGGTACTGCCATCGGTGCGCTGTCCCGTGCTGGCCCTTCATGGAACAGAAGACGAATACGGCAGCAGTGCACATCCACAGCGGATTCAAGCATCGGCCGGTGGCGCTGTCACCATTCAACTGATGCCCGGTGTGGGCCACGTTCCGCACCGGGAGCAAGAGGCGCACGTCATCGCCCTGGTGCGCGATTTCCTGGCAACAGCGGTATAGCAACCAGAAAGCCTTGGCTCCCTGTCCACTGGGATTGGCACAGATGCCAGGCCGGCCAGCGGCTTCAGGCGTGACAGGTTTTACCGGACAAACCTGCCAGGTCGTCCAGGATGGGGCACTCGGGCCGGGCGTCTCCGTGACAGTGCTGCAGCAAATTTTGCAGGCTACGCTGCATGGTTTGCATGGCCGCTATGCGTTCACCCAACACGTCCACATGTTGTTGGGCGATACGTTTGACCTGTTCGCTGGCGCGGGCCCGGTCTTGCCACAAGCCCACCAACTCCGCAATTTCCGCCATGGAAAAGCCCAGACTGCGCGCTCGTTTGATGAACCGCAGGGTATTGACCTCCACCTCGCTGTAGCGGCGGTAGCCATTGTCGCTACGGGTCACCGCAGGTAACAGTCCCAGCGACTCGTAGTGCCGCACCATCTTGGCCGAAATACCGCTGGCTGCGGCGGCCTGGCCAATGTTCATGGAGAGCGTCGCCGCCCCAGGGGAAGATTGGATTTCAGGCTGCAACGTTATACCCCTCGTCGGCAATCGCCTGGGCCAACAAGGCACGCGGCTGTGTGGATTCAATTTCCACCTGGCCACTGGCCAGACTCACTTTTACCTGGGCTTGTGGATCGAGTTGTTGCACGGCTTGTTTCACCGCACGTTCACAGTGTCCACAGCTCATGCCCGTGACTTGAAAAAGATGTTGCATGGCATCGACTCGTTTCAAAACTGAGAGAAGCCTCAAGCATAAACCTTCCCATGATGGAAAGGTCAAGGCCAGCCACAACACCTAAAACGCAGCAGATAAGCCTGTGGATAGTTCGCGCATAAGCCAAGGCTTATCCACAGGCTGTGTTGACGACACAAAGTTGTTCAGTTTTCTGATGCAAACAGAAAGCGCACTCGCGCACACCTTTGGAGGCAGCTTAAGTGGCTGATTTTTCTGAAGAAAAGAGACTTACCCACAACCGGGCTCGACCCTTACTACTACTACTATGTATTAATAATGAATATAGAGAAGAGATAAGAACAACTTCCCCAAGCCGAAAAATCGGTGGCAGCTGTTTTTCGTGGTTATTCAGATCGCTCTAGCCCAGCAGCAGATAGGGGAAATCAGGTGCTCACACACCCATGTGGCGAGCTTTGGGCCGAAAGAGACCCGTCCGTCAGCCAAAAAGGGCGGAATCCATGGCCGAATCGGTCAAAAAAACACGGTCCTGGGGTCGGTCGGCGTCGTTGTGAACGGTGTTGCTGAGCAGAAAGACCGCACCTAGGCAACAAGCCATACGTTTTTTCGCGTGCCTACCGGTCGAGGTCGGCTTGTGGGTCGATGCAATCGGCGCGGTCTTGTTCGGTCTTTTGCAAACAGCGGTGAGGGCGCAACCCATCAAAAGTAGACGCGCAGCGGATGTCAAAGCTCTAACAGCCGGCTTGGTGCGAGCTCCCGGTGGATTCGGCCGTGTTTTACGGCTTGGAACCCGGCCGCTGCGGCTGAAAACGTATTCAAAACGACCGCAGGGACTGTTTTAGAGCTTTTTCGCGACGTCCCCATGCACAAGCTTGTGGATAGTTTTGGCACAAGCCGAGGTTTATCCACAGTGAAAAGCCAAAAGCCTCAGTTGTCCCCGTCCAAGGTACAAACAGAAAGCGCACTCACCCACATGCTGGCGGCATAGCCAAGTGTTTGTTTTGACGGGGAAAAGTTGGCTTATCCACAGAAGAGGCCAAGCCTTACTACTACTACTATGTATTTATAAATTCATTTAAGAAGAAGAGAGAGAACAACTTCCGCAGACCAGGAATCGACGTCTGAAACACGGTTTTTGAAAAATTTCTGCATCCTTTTGCTATATAAAAGTGAGCTATCTACGTAGATAAATTATGCGTAAAGTGCTTTTTCTTTTTAAAAAACCAGCGCTTTGACATTCACACGATGTCAAGGTTTACGCTTGAGGCATGAATACTTCCCACACCTCTTCCGTCTCTTCTTTTGACCTGGGCATTGGCGACATGACCTGTGCCTCGTGTGTGATGCGCGTGGAAAAGGCACTCAAAAAAGTGCCCGGCGTGACCAGTGCCAGCGTGAATCTGGCGACCGAGTCGGCGCGGGTGCAAATCGCCAACGTCGATGGCGCTGAATCTGAAAACGCTGCCCAAACCTTGGCCCGGCTGCGCCGCGCGGTGCGGGATGCTGGTTATTTGCCTTTGCCAGCACCCGGTGAAGGTCCGAAAAACGCCGTAGAGCCGTCAGCTTGGGCCGGTTTTTGGCCTGTTGGCCTGGGTTTGGCGCTTTCTGCGCCCTTGGTTTTGCCGATGTTGGTGGGTTGGTTGCATCCCAGTGGTTCCTGGATGCTGCCGGTGTGGGTGCAGTTTTTGTTGGCTACGCCGGTGCAGTTTTGGCTGGGCGCGAAGTTTTATCGCGCCGGTTGGCATGCGGTGAAGGCACGCACCGGCAATATGGATTTGCTGGTGGCAGTGGGCACCACAGCGGCTTGGGGTATGTCGGTTTGGTTGTGGATAAGCGCCAGTAGCGAACATGGAGGACACGCACCGCACGTTTATTTCGAAGCTTCAGCCGTTGTGATCACCCTGGTTTTGCTTGGTAAATGGCTGGAAACCCGCGCCAAACGCCAAGCGACCACGGCCATTCGTGCTCTGCAGGCGCTGCGGCCAGAAGTTGCGCATTTGCTGCGGGGCGCGGGCGAAAGTGAAGAAATAGACGTGCCGGTGGACGAAGTGTTAGTCGGAGATCGGCTTGTGGTGCGCCCGGGTGAACGGATTGCGCTCGACGGCGTGGTGCTGCTGGGCCAAAGCCAGGTGGATGAGTCTTTGCTCACCGGCGAATCACTGCCTGTAGCCAAAAATGTTGGCGCGACGCTGATTGGTGGCTCGGTCAACGCCGAAGGGCGGCTGGTGATGCAGGTGTCAGCCGTAGGCCATCAAACCGTGTTGGCCCGCATCATCCAGCTGGTGGAAGACGCACAAGCCGCCAAAGCGCCGATACAGCGTCTGGTCGACCAGGTTTCGGCCGTTTTTGTGCCGGTGGTGTTGGTGATTGCCTTGCTGACGCTATTGGGCTGGTTGGCGGCGGGTCTTTCCACCGAAGAAGCTGTTTTGCGCGCCGTGGCGGTGTTGGTGATTGCCTGCCCGTGTGCGCTGGGCCTGGCCACACCGGCCGCCATCATGGCGGGCACGGGGGTGGCGGCACGCCACGGCATCCTCATCAAGGACGCTGAAGCCTTGGAGTTGGCGCACAAGGTGGACGTGGTGGCGTTCGATAAAACCGGCACCTTGACCTTGGGCCGGCCGCAGTTGTCCACAAGTCTTGCCATGCCCGGCGAAGATGAAAAGTTTTGGCTTGCTCAAGCCGCCAGCCTGCAGAGCGGCAGTGAACATCCGTTGGCCAAAGCGGTGTTGCAAGCCGCCAAAATCCAAAATCTGGCCTACCCAGCACCACAAAACCTGCAGGCTGTGAGTGGCAAGGGCACGCAGGGCGACGTAGAAGGCCGCAGACTGCTGCTGGGTAGCCTCAGGTGGATGCAGGCCTTAAACGTCGATCTAGGGCCTTTGGTGGGCCCCGCGGAGGCCTTGCAGGCCCAAGGAGCGACGGTTTCAGCGCTTGCCGAGCAGTTGGACGAGCAAAAAGTGGTCGCGCGCGCGCTTTTGGCCTTCACTGACGAACCCAAACCCGGCGCGGCCCAGGCCTTGGCCGAATTACGCCGCCGTGGCATTCGCACCGTGATGGTTTCGGGTGACAACAGGGGCGCGGCCGAGGCCATGGGCCGCAGGCTGGGCCTGAGCGCCGACAAAGGCGAAGTGCTGGCCGAAGTATTGCCGGGGGACAAAGCGGCGCAGGTGCGCGCCTTGCAGGCCGGTGGCCACACCGTGGCAATGGTGGGCGACGGCATCAACGACGCACCCGCGCTGGCAGCGGCCGATGTAGGTGTGGCCATGGGCCAGGGAACGGACGTGGCCATGCAGGCCGCGGGCATCACCTTGATGCGCGGCGAGCCTGTATTGGTGGCTGCGGCTTTGGACATTTCGCACCGCACGGTGCGCAAGATCCGGCAAAACCTGTTTTGGGCGTTTGCCTACAACGTGGCCGGCATTCCCTTGGCGGCGTTCGGTTTCTTGAACCCGGTGGTGGCCGGTGCCGCCATGGCGCTGAGTTCGCTGAGTGTGATGACCAACGCTTTGTTGCTGAAGCGTTGGAAATCCAAATAACTTATTTCAGCGTGGGGTAGTCGGTATAGCCGGCTGCGCCGCCACCGTAGAACGTGGCGCGGTCGGGCTCGTTCAGCGGTGCGTTGTCGCGCAGGCGGCGCACCAGGTCGGGGTTGGCGATGAAGGGGCGGCCAAAGGCCACCAGGTCGGCACCGGCTTGCAGGCTTTCCTCGGCCAGTGCCTTGTTGTAGTTGTTGTTGACCATCCAGGCGGCCTTGCCACCGCTTTGGCGGTAGGCGGCTTTGAGCGATGCGTAATCGAACGGACGGTCGGGCAGCTCGCGTGGCCCGCCCGTGGCGCCTTCGACGATATGGATAAACGCCAGGTCCATGGCCGCGAGTTCACGCACCACGTGTTCAAACAAGGCTTGTGGTGCCGGGTCGTGGATGTCATTGGCCGGCGTGACGGGTGAGATCCGCAAACCGGTGCGGCCACCGCCGATTTCGCCGACCACGGCACGCATCACCTGCAGCAACAGACGGGCGCGGTTTTCGATGCTGCCGCCGTAGGCGTCGCCACGGTGGTTGCTGTCTTGCTTCAAGAACTGGTCGAGCAAATAACCGTTGGCGCCGTGCACTTCCACGCCGTCAAAACCGGCTTCGAGTGCGTGGCGTGCGGCTTGGCGGTAGCTGTCGACAATTCCGGGCAATTCGTCGGTGTGCAGTGCCCGCGGCGCCGAAGTTTCGGCAAAACCGGGCTGGCCGTTGTTCACCAGATAGGTCTTGGTTTTGGCGCTGATGGCCGAGGGAGCCACCGGTGCCTGGCCGTCTGGCTGCAGGCTGGTGTGCGACACCCGGCCCACGTGCCACAACTGGGCGACGATTTTGCCGCCCTTGGCGTGCACGGCGGCGGTGACGGCTTTCCAGCCTTCGATTTGTTCGGGCGCATACAGGCCAGGCACATCGGCGTAACCCTGGCCTTGCTGGCTGATGGCCGTGCCTTCGGATACCAGCAAACCTGCGGTGGCGCGCTGTGCGTAGTACTCGGCCATCAAGGCCGTGGGCACGGCGTTGGGTGCGCGGTTGCGCGTCAGTGGCGCCATGACGACGCGGTTGGCCAGCAAAATTTGGCCCATTTGCAGAGGTGCGAAAAGTGAAGTCATGTTGTTGTCCTTGTGAAACCTTGCACGACGATGCCATCGTGATGAAACAAGGTTATGACGCTTGCGAAAACCTTGCCGTACACGGGCGACAACACCCTGTGGTAAGTGCTGAAGGGCGGTGGAGAGGATCACCAGACAATGGCTGACCCGCCGTTTGCCATTCAATATCCATGCCCGCTGACGAAACTGTGCCGCCGCCGACGTTCACCCGTGCACTGTGGCTGGCCTTGGCCTTGTCTTTGGGCGCGGCGATCTCCTTGGGCATCACACGTTTTGCGTATGGCTTGTTGCTTACACCCATGCGTGCCGACCTGGGGTGGTCGTACACCTTGGCCGGGGCGATGAACACCGCCAACGCCTTGGGTTATTTGCTTGGCGCGCTGGTCACACCACGCTTGATGCGCCAGCTGGGGCCGCAGCGTTTGTTGTGGACAGGCGCGGTGCTGGCGAGTGTGTTCATGCTGCTGAGCGGGTTTTTTACTGGCGCCGCGCCGCTGCTGTTGCAACGTTTGCTGGCCGGCATGGCCAGCGCTTTTGTGTTCATCGCCGGAGGTTTGTTGGCGGCGCGTTTGGCGAGCCAATGGCCGGGCCGCAGTGGCTTGTTGCTGGGCCTTTATTACGGTGGCACGGGCTGGGGCATTGTGGTGTCGGCCTTGCTGGTGCCACCGGTGCTGGAGGCCGCACATGGCGTGCCACACGCTTGGGCCTGGGCGTGGTGGGCGTTGGCCCTGGCCTGTGTTTTGGCGACGCTGGTGCTGGGCTGGTCGGTGCGTGAATTGAACAGAATGGGCCACATGGCTGGTGCTGCAAGTACCACCTTCGCCGCCCCAATGCCTGGACCTGATACACGTCCGTTCCGCTGGCGCGACTTTGGATTTGCGCTCGCAGGCTACGGCATGTTTGGCGTCGGCTACATAGGTTATATGACATTTGTGCTGGCGCTGTTACGCGAGCAGGGCGCCAGTGGTGGCGCGTTGACCTTGTTCTACACCCTGCTGGGTTTGGCGGTGCTGGCGTCGTCGCGCATCTGGGCCGGCTTGCTGGAACGCAGCCGGGGTGGTGGGGCGTTGGCCTTTCTTAATGTGTTGCTGGGTGGGGCCACTTTGCTGCCGGCGCTGACCTCCGCCTGGCCCGTCATTTTGTTATCCGGCTTGGTGTTCGGCGGCGTGTTTTTGTCGGTGGTGGCGGCTACCACGGCGCTGGTGCGGCACAACCTGCCAGCAGCAGCTTGGGCGTCGGGCATAAGTGCGTTCACCATCGTGTTTGCGGCGGGGCAAATTGTCGGCCCCACGGTGGTGGGCTGGATTGCCGATGGGCCTGGTGGACTGGCCCGTGGTTTGGTGTTTTCAACCGTGGCGCTTTGGCTCGGCGCTGGCTTGGCGTGGCGCCAGAAACCCTTATCCACTTAGCCACTTAGGCCATCGTCCTACGCCTTTGTGCGCCGCAGGCCGATCTGTGCCCAGTGTGCGCCAGCGCACCATTCAGCCATCCACTTCAGGAGATAGAGATGCTGAAATACGCGATCATTTTTGCCGTCATTTCTTTGTTGGCGGGTGTGCTCGGTTTTGGTGGTGTTGCGGCTGGTTCGGCCATGATTGCCAAGGTGCTGTTCGGTCTGTTCCTGATCCTGGCGGTGATCTTTGTCATCCTGGCGGCATTGGGCGTTGGCGCCGTGAAGAAGGCGATTGACTGATGTTCCGCTCCAATGTTGAAACGGTGCTTGAGTATGACGTGTTAGGGCCGACACACTTTTGCTTCAACATCGAGGCTGCACAACGACCGGGACAAACCATTTTGCGCGAACGGCTGGCGGTGTCATCTGGTGTGTTGGTGCACCGTTTCACCGACCCGAGCAGTGGCAACCGCTTCATTCGTTTTGATGCTCCACCCGGTCCACTGATGGTCAACTACCAAGCCGATGTGGAATTGCACCAGCAGATCGTGCCAGACGATTTACCCGAGGTGCCGTTGGTCGAAGTGCCAGATGACGTGCTGCATTATTTGTCGCCCTCGCGTTACTGCGAGTCCGATCAATTGCAGCGTGTCGCGCATCTTCAATTTGGCGCGCTGTCACCAGGCATTGCACGCGTAAAAGCCATCTCAGATTGGATTCACGAGTCCGTGACCTACATGCCCGGCAGCACCACGTCGTACACCTCGGCGCAAGATGTTTTTGTGCAGCGCGCCGGTGTCTGCCGCGACTTTGCGCACCTGGGCATCAGCTTTTGCCGCGCGTTGAATATTCCGGCGCGGCTGGCTGTGGGTTATGTGTGGTTTGACGAACCGCCGCAGGATTTCCACGCCATTTTTGAAGCCTGGCTGGGCGGCCAGTGGGTGCAGTTTGACCCGACCGGCATGGCGCCAGTGGAACAGTTGGTGCGCATTGGCACGGGGCGTGATGCCAAAGACGTGGCCTTCAGCACCATTTTTGGTGGTGTCAACATGACACGCAAGGAAGTGCGCGTGGACGAACACATACACGCCTTGCAACAGCAGATTGAAGCCGAGCTGGTGGCAGAGGATGCTTGATGCGGTAGGCAGTTTTTAGACTGAACGCAGTCGAAAACGTGCCACTACCTCGGCAAGTTGTGTGGCCTGGTCGCGTAGCGAGGCAGAAGCCGCAGCCGACTGCTCTACCAGCGCGGCGTTTTGCTGCGTCATGCTGTCGAGCTGGCCTATGGCGGTGTTCACTTCAGACAAACTTTGTGTCTGGTTTTGCACCGTGCTGGCCATCTCGCCAATGATGTCGGCCACGCGTTTCACGGCGCTCACCACCTCGGTCATGGTGCTGCCGGCTTCACTGACAAATCTGGAGCCGGCCTCTACCTGGTCGACCGAACTGGCGATCAGGGTTTTGATCTCGCGTGCGGCGTCGGCACTGCGTTGCGCCAACATACGCACCTCGCTGGCGACCACTGCAAATCCACGCCCTTGTTCGCCTGCCCGGGCCGCTTCTACGGCGGCGTTGAGCGCCAGGATATTGGTTTGAAAAGCGATGCCGTCGATCACGCTGATGATGTCGCCTATCTTGCGCGACGCGGCTTGAATACCGTCCATGGTGCTGACCACACGCGCCACGGCTTGCCCGCCCTGTAAAGCCACATCCGAGGCGCTGTTCGCCAACTGATTGGCCTGTTGTGCTGCGCTGGCGCTCTGGCGCACGGTCTCGGTCACTTGCTGCATGGCGGCCGAGGTTTGCTCAAGACTGGAGGCCGTTTGTTCGGTGCGCATCGACAAGTCGCTGCTGCCGTTGGACACCTCTCGGCTGGCCACAGATATGCTGTTGGCACTTTGCTTGACGGTGCCTACAGACAAGTTCAAGGCTTCTTGCATACGTGCCAATGCGCGCAGCAGATCGCCCAGCTCGTCGGAGCGATTGGCATGTAGGTCCAGGCTTAAATCGCCGGAGGCAATGCGGTCGGCACTGTTGGTGGCGTAGCGCAGCGGTTGTGTGAGGGAGCGTGTCAGCACCCAGCCTATGACCGCACCTATGCTCATGGCGACGGCCACCAGCAGCCATATGCCCCACAACACGGCGCTGTAGCTGGTGCTGGCGTCGGCGTAGGCCGTGCTGGCCCCTTGGTCGTTGAGTTGTATCAGTTTGTTGATGGCGTCGGTGGTGGCGCGGAAGGCGCGGCGCGAGTCGTTGCGTAGCCAGTTCAGCGCAGCATCTTGGTTGCCGTCACGCAGCAACAACAACAATTGCGGCTGCGTGTTTTTGTAATTGGCGATGCTGGCTTTGAAGTCGTCAAAAAGCTTGCGTTCGTCGGCGCTGGAGATGCTGGTCTCGTAGGCACTCAACAGCTTGGGCACCACCTCCCATTGTTTGGCCAGGCGCTCGTTTTCTTCTTGCCGCGCCTTTTCGTCGCCGCCCAAAAGCATTTGCAGCTCGGCACGGCGCATCTGGTTCAAGGCTTCGTTCAGGCTGCCGAGTTGCTGGGTGCTGGGCAACCAGTTGGTGGCCAGATCGGTGACGTTGGCCTGTACCCGGTTGACGCGGTTGACCGCAAACAAACCCATGATCAACATCAGCAGGAGCAGGGTGCCAAACCCCAGTCCTAGTCTTAGGCCCACGCGCAGATTCGACAGCAACTTCATGTCTGACCTTTCGTTTGGACCCGCAAGCGCAGGCACAAACGAAAAGTAACACGCTCTTTTGGCGTTGTGTAATTTTTTGTTCGCTATAAATAAAATAGCGGCCTACGCACGCTGTGTATACGTAGACCGCCTTTTAGGTTTAAGCCAGACCTTCAGCCTTCAACGCTGCTTGCACACCCGGACGTGCGGCCACACGGGCGCGGTAGGCGGCCAGGTTGGCCAGGCCGCTGATGTCCACACCCACCTTGGACGCCCAGTTGGTGACGGTGAACAAGTAGCCGTCAGCCACCGAGAAGTTCTCTCCCAGCAGATAGGTTTTGCCCTTGAGTTCGCCGTCCAGCCACTTCAGGCGCGAGAGCAATCTGTCGCTTGCAATGGTCTTGGCTTCGGCTGGCATGGCGGGGTTGAACAGAGGCGAAAAACCCTTGTGCAACTCGGTGCCTATGAAGGTCAGCCATTCCTGCAGGCGGTAACGCGCCATGGTGCCGTTGGCCGGCGCGAGGTTTTTGCCGGCGGCCTGGTCGGCAATGTATTGCACGATGGCCGGGCCTTCGCGCAGGCGTTCGCCGTTGTCCAGCTCCAGCAGCGGCACGTAGCCCAAGGGGTTGATGGTGTAGTAGTCGGTGCCGTCGGGCAACTGGTGGGTTTTGGTGGGCGCTGGCACGGCTTCGAAGGCCAGGCCGGATTCGTGCAGTGCGATGTGCGGGGAGAGAGAGCAGGCGCCAGGGGAGTAATAAAGCTTCATGTGATGGGTTCCTGAAGTGACAAGCGAACGGCCAATAAACAACTGGAGAACAGCTGGTTTGTCTCCATCCCACACGAGGCATGTAGGGCGACCAGCCGGGCTTGCATGCTAGCGGGTTCTGCGGCTTTGCGCAGGCGCCACAGCAGCTTGCTTTTCAGCTTTTGCCCTGGCTGGCTTCGCGGAAATCGCGCGGGCTGAAACCAGTGTGCTGGCGGAACACGCGGCTGAAGTGCGAAAGGTTGTTGAAGCCCGCGCTGAGTGCGATCTCGGTGATGGCACGGCCGTGCTGGGCCGGGTCACGCAGTGTGCGTACACAGGCTTCCAGGCGCAGGCGCTGGATGCTGCCGGCCAAGGTGTCTTCGTCCCCGGCAAAGGCGTTGTGCAGCAGGCGTTTGCTGCAGTTCAGCGCTTGGGCGATGCGCTCTATGGTCAAACCCGGCTCATGTAAATGCTGCGCCACGAAGTCAAGCACACGGTCGCGCAGCGCCATTTGCTGGGTGGTGGCGCTGGTCTGGCCGGCCAGCTCTTGCAGCGACAGCCGCACCAACTGGGTGATCAGTTCCCCGGCGCCACGCGCGGCATCGGCGCTCATGTGTGGCAGCTCCTGGTAGGTGCTGCGCATGGTGTCCAGCGCCACACGCGAAATGCCGTTCTGGCCGCCGGCCTGGCGTGCCATCAAGTGTTCCAGCCGTAGGTCGCGCGACAGCACGGCGGCCTTGGGCAGCATTACGATCAGGTGGTTGGAGCGCTCGGGGTTGGACACGGTGTAGCTGCCGCTGGTGTCGTACAGCGTCCAACTGCCGGGCCGTACCCAGGCTTGGCGCCCGGCCTGTTCCACACCGGCATTGCCCTGCCATGGGGCGACGATCTTGATGTAGCCAGCTTCGCTTTTGCGCGCCATCTCGGGTGTGCGCAACACGCGGTGGCGGTTGGCTTCCAGCCGGGTCAGCACCACGTCGCCGGCGCGTGCGGCCGCAATGTGGCCGTCGAATGTGGTGTCGCCGTACAGGTCGGAGTCGAGCCCGCCGAAATGTGACCACACCCACTCGCGCCACTGCGGCGCGCGCTCGCGTGGGGCGAGGTCGTCGGTGCTCAGTTGGGTGGGTTGAACCATGGTGGGGAATTATGGCGGCGCGTGGCGTATCCGCTTGAGCCCTAGGGTTTGCCTGTAGCGGTCTGCGCTCTCAGACAAGTGCTTAGTGCATCGTCAGCACAGCAGCCGGGGCTGCGATTTTTTAGCATGGGTGTATCTGTACCCGGAGCACTAGGAGCACTTCATGACGCAAATTTCGATGTTGATCAACGGCCAGGCCCGCGCGGCCAGCAACGGTGCCACCTTTGAGCGCCGCAACCCGCTGGACAACAGCGTGGCCACCACGGCACCAGCAGCCACCCAAGACGACGCCATAGCCGCTGTAGACGCCGCTGCGGCCGCGTTCCCGGCCTGGGCAGCGATGGGCCCCGGCGAGCGCCGTGGGCTGCTGCTGAAGGCCGCTGCGGCCCTGGAAGCCAAGACACCCGCCTTTATTGAAGCCATGGCCGCCGAGACTGGCGCTTCCGGCCTGTGGGCCGGCTTCAACGCACACTTGGCGGCCGGCATGTTTTTGGAAGCCGCGGCCTTGACCACGCAGATCAGCGGTGAGTTGATTCCATCCGACGTACCCGGCAGCCTGGCCATGGGGGTGCGCCAAGCGGCTGGTGTGGTGCTGGGTATTGCGCCGTGGAATGCGCCGGTGATCCTGGCCGTGCGCGCCATTGCCACGCCGCTGGCCTGTGGCAACACGGTGGTGTTGAAGGGTTCGGAACTGTGCCCCAAAACCCATGGCCTGATCATCGAAGCGCTGCAGGAAGCCGGTTTGCCCGCCGGTGTGGTGAACTTTGTGACCAACGCCCCGGCCGATGCGGGTGCCGTGGTCGAGGCCATGGTGGCACACCCGGCGGTGCGGCGTATCAACTTCACCGGTTCCACCAAGGTGGGCCGCATCATTGCGCAAACCTGCGCCAAGTATCTGAAGCCGGTGGTGCTGGAACTCGGCGGCAAAGCGCCAATGGTGATTCTGGACGACGCCGACATCGACGCCGCCGTCGCCGGTGCGGCCTTTGGCGCGTTTGCCAACTCGGGGCAGATTTGCATGTCCACGGAGCGCATCGTGGTCGACCAGTCGATTGCCGATGAATTCGTGGCCAAGTTCGCCGCCAAAGCCCAAAGCCTGCCGCTGGGCGACCCCCGCAAGGGGCCGGTGGTGCTGGGTTCGGTGGTTGACATGGCAACCGTCACACGTTGCAACGCGCTGATCGACGACGCCTTGGCCAAGGGTGCCAAGCTGGTGTGCGGCGGCAAGGCTGAGAACACGCTGATGCCCGCCACGCTGCTGGACCATGTCACGCCCGAGATGACGATTTACCGCGAAGAATCGTTTGCCCCGGTGAAGGCCATCGTGCGTGTGAACGGGGTGGAGGAGGCGATTGCCACGGCCAACGACAACGAGTTTGGCTTGTCGTCCGCCGTCTTCGGCAAGGACATCGCGCGTGCCTGGAACGTGGCCAAGCGTATCGAGTCCGGTATTTGCCACATCAACGGCCCCACGGTGCATGACGAAGCGCAAATGCCGTTTGGTGGCGTGAAGAGTTCGGGTTATGGCCGCTTTGGTGGGCGTGCCGGGGTTGAGGCGTTTACCGAGCTGCGCTGGATCACCATGCAGACCACGCCACGGCACTATCCGTTCTAAAACGCGGGCGTTGTTTCACGTGAAACATGGAGCGGCCACCCTAGCGGGTGGCCGTTCTTCTTTAGAGTGTTTAGAGCACAGGAATCGTCAACCGGCGGGCGGCGAACAACACCTGGTCAATCACCGCCTGCACATGTTTTTCACTGGCGGGGTTGGCCAGTTTGCCTTCAGCATCAAACGCATCGGCCGCGTGGCCCAGCGCAAAGTTCTGCGGTGCCACCCAGCAGTGCAGGTTCAACAGCAGGGGTGCCAAATGGCTTTGTGAACGCAGGCCACCTAGCGCGCCGGGCGAAGCGCTCAACATACCAACCACTTTGCCGCGAAACGACTTGAAGCCATCGCCCCAATCAGCATGGTTTTTCACCGGGCTGGAGCACCAGTCTATGGTGTTTTTCAGCAGCGCCGGGTAGCTGGCGTTGTATTCGGGCGTGCAGATGATCCAGGCTGGATGCGCGTGCAAGATGCCTTTGAGGCGGATCACATCGGCGGGTGTGCCTTCGGCTTCCAGGTCAGCGTTGTACATGGGGATATCGAAATCGGCGAGTTCGATATGGGTCACCTCTACCTCGCTGGCGCGCGCCAGGGCGGCGGTGGCGTTGGCAAGTTTGCGGTTCCAGGAATTTTTGCGGGTGCTGCCCGCGAAGACGAGTAATTTCATGTGAAACATTGCACCATAAAACCGCCCGGTTGAGCATGCTGCGACAACCGCGTTGCCTATGGGCCTTCAGCACCCACATGGCGAAAAAACAGGCAGGCCGGTAAAATCGAGGGCTGTCGGGCGGCTCCACCGTGATGCTGGCCCGCCCACGCAAATTTTTTGCGTCCCTGCGACCACCGCGCTCCAAGCGCCACACCCCAATGCTTTACCCTGAAGAATTCGATGTCATCGTCGTCGGCGGCGGCCATGCCGGTACCGAAGCTGCTCTTGCCTCCGCACGCATGGGCTGCAAAACCCTGCTGCTGACCCACAACATCGAGACGCTGGGGCAGATGAGCTGCAACCCGTCCATCGGCGGCATTGGCAAGGGCCATCTGGTCAAAGAGGTCGACGCAATGGGCGGCGCAATGGCCTTGGCGACCGACATGGGTGGCATCCAGTTCCGCATTCTCAACTCCAGCAAGGGCCCGGCCGTGCGTGCCACGCGCGCCCAGGCGGACCGTGTTTTGTACAAGGCGGCCATACGCCACATGCTGGAAAACCAGCCCAACCTCTGGCTGTTTCAGCAGGCGGTGGACGATTTGATGGTCGAAGGCAACCGCGTGGTCGGCGCCGTCACACAGGTCGGCATCCAGTTCCGCAGCCGCACGGTAGTGCTGACGGCGGGCACTTTCTTGGACGGCAAGATCCACGTGGGGTTGAACAACTATGCGGCTGGCCGTGCGGGTGATCCGCCTGCGGTGTCGCTGTCGGCACGTTTGAAAGAATTGAAGTTGCCGCAAGGCCGCCTGAAAACCGGCACACCGCCGCGTATCGACGGCCGTAGCATCGACTACAGCCAATGTGCCGCGCAGCCTGGCGACGGCATGCCGGGCGGGGTAGGCGACCGCGTGCCGGTGTTCAGCTTCATGGGCAATGCGGCCATGCACCCGCAACAGGTGCCGTGCTGGATCACCCATACCAACGAGCGTACCCACGACATCATCCGCTCGGGCTTCGACCGCAGTCCCATGTTCACCGGCAAGATTGAAGGTATTGGCCCACGTTATTGCCCCAGCGTGGAAGACAAGATCAACCGCTTTGCCGACAAGGAAAGCCACCAGATTTTCCTGGAACCCGAAGGCCTGACGACCCACGAGGTCTACCCCAACGGCATCTCCACCAGCCTGCCGTTCGATGTTCAGTACGCCTTGGTGCGCTCTATGAAGGGCCTGGAAAACGCCCACATCCTGCGCCCGGGCTACGCCATCGAATACGACTACTTCGACCCGCGTGGCTTGAAGAGCAGCTTTGAAACCAAGGTGATCGATGGGCTGTTCTTCGCCGGTCAGATCAATGGCACCACGGGTTATGAAGAGGCCGCCGCACAAGGCATGTTTGCCGGTATCAACGCCGCACTGCAATGCCGCGAAGAAGCCGCCTGGTTGCCGGGTCGCGACCAGGCCTACCTGGGTGTGCTGGTAGACGACCTGATCACCAAGGGTGTGACCGAGCCTTACCGTATGTTCACCAGCCGCGCCGAGTTCCGCCTGCAACTGCGTGAAGACAACGCCGATATGCGCCTGACCGAAGTGGCACGCAACATGGGCCTGATCGACGACGCTCGCTGGAATGCTTTCAGCCGCAAGCGCGATGCTGTTTCACGTGAAACAGAGCGTCTGAGATCCTTGTGGATCAGCCCTAAGAACCTGGCGGCAGCCGAGTCTGAGCGGGTATTGGGCAAGGCGATCGAGCACGAATACAACCTGGCTGAGTTGCTGCGCCGGCCGGATGTGGCTTATGCACAGCTGATGTCGCTGGATGGCGGCAAGTTCGCCAATGCTGAGCTGCCGGTCAACACTGATGCTGTTTCACGTGAAACAACGGCCGAGGCTGACTTTGTTGATGCGGTGGTGGAGCAGGTGGAAATCACCGCCAAGTACTCCGGCTACATCGACCGCCAGCGCACCGAGATCGACCGCGCTGCCCACTACGAGAACCTGCGTATTCCACAAGAGTTGGATTACCTGCAGGTCACGGCACTGAGCTTTGAAGTGCGCCAACGCCTGAGCAAGCTGCGCCCTGAAACCTTGGGCCAGGCGTCGCGCGTGTCGGGCGTCACACCCGCCGCCATTTCTTTGCTGCTGGTGCATTTGAAGAAACACGGCTGGCGTGATCGCGTGGTGGCTGCGGAAGTGCAGACTACCCAAGTGCAGGCCGCAGCATGAGCGAGCGTGCCACCGAATACGCCGTGAAGTTGGCCGACGCCGCTGCCCAGTTGGGCATCAACTTGTCGGCTACGCAGCAAGACTTGCTGCTGCAGTACATCGCCATGATTGGCAAGTGGAACAAGGTCTACAACCTGACCGCGCTGCGCGACCCGGCGGAGATGTTTTCGCACCATCTGCTGGACAGCCTGGCTGCGGTGCCGCCGCTGCAGAAACATCTGCAGGGCAGGGCACAAACAAAGAACACCAGCGCGCAGTTGCTCGACGTAGGCTCGGGTGCCGGTTTGCCCGGTGTGGTGTTTGCCATCTGCTGCCCCGAGTTGACTGTGCGTTGTGTCGATACCGTGGGCAAGAAGGCCGCGTTTGTGCAGCAGGTGGCGGTGGAATTGAAACTCGCCAATCTGCGCGGCATCCATGCCCGTGTGGAATCGCTCACAGACAAATACGACGTGGTCAGTTCACGCGCCTTCGCCTCGTTGTTGGACTTCAGCACCTGGTCACGCAGTGCCTTGGCGGACGACGGTGTTTGGTTTGCCATGAAGGGCAAAACGCCAACGGAAGAGCAGGCCGCTTTGCCCGCCGACGTGCAGGTGTTTCACGTGGAACAACTCCAGGTGCCCGGCTTGGATGCCGAACGTTGCATTGTCTGGCTGCGCAAAACACAGGTGGGCTAAGGGCGTTTTTCAGTTGGCACGGCGTCATCCCCGGGTCATAACGTGCCGTGGCCCAGCGTTTGCACTGCGAATAATCTCCGTCGCGTAAACTCCAGCCTTCTCAGCATTTACGCGCACAAGCCGTAAATGCCCAAACTGTCCCCCCTAGGTGATTTGCCCATGTTCGGTGTTTCCGATTTCGGCGCTTTTGTTGTCGCCATCATTGTGTTTTTGTTGATCCCGGGACCGGGCAATTTGGCGCTGATTACCTCCACCGGCAAAGGGGGCATTCGCGGCGGTTTGGCCGCCACCATGGGCTTGATCGCCGGTGATCAAGTATTGATGTGGCTGGCCGTGGCCGGTGTCGCCGCCATTCTCACCGCCACGCCCGCTGCCTTTGTCGGTGTGCAGTGGCTAGGCGCCATCTACTTGGCGTGGCTGGGTTTCAAGATGCTGCGCTCCCAGCCGGGCGATGCGCCTATTCTGAACATCAAGGCCGGTCACTACTTTCGCCAGGCGCTGACCATCACCTTGCTCAATCCCAAGGCCATCGTCTTCTACATGGCCTTCTTTCCGCTGTTCGTCGACCCGGCGCAGCACCGCGGTTTGCTCACCTTTGGTGTGATGGCGGCGACCGTGGCCACCCTGACTTTTCTGTACGGCCTGATCGCCGTGCTGCTGACGTATTTTCTGGCGGAGCGCATGCGTGCCAATCCCGCCGTTTCACGCGGGCTGGAACGGCTCGCCGGCGTGTTTCTCATCGGCTTTGGCATCAAGCTGGCGCTCTCTAAATAGGCATCCATGGCAAAAGTATTCTGCGTAGCAAACCAAAAGGGCGGGGTGGGCAAGACCACCACCACGGTGAACCTGTGTGCCGGTTTGGCCAAGGTAGGCCAGCGCGTGTTGATGATTGACCTGGATCCACAGGGCAATGCCACCATGGGTTCGGGCATAGACAAACGCACGCTGGAGCAAACGGTTTATGACGTGCTGCTCGAATCGTCGAGCATCGCCGAAGCGCGTGTGCGGTCCGACAAATGTGGTTACGACGTGCTGGGAGCCAGCCGCGATCTGGCCGGTGCGGAAGTGGAGCTGGTGGACTTGGAGCGGCGCGAGTCGCGATTAAAAGCCGCATTGGCGGTGGTAGGCCACGAGTACGACTTTGTGTTGATCGACTGTCCGCCGTCCTTGTCCATGCTCACGCTGAATGGTTTGTGTGCGGCCAACGGCGTGGTTGTACCCATGCAGTGTGAATACTTTGCGCTCGAAGGCCTGACCGATCTGGTCAACACCATCAAGCAGGTGCATGCCAACCTGAACAAAGACCTGGTCATCATTGGCCTGCTGCGCGTGATGTTCGACCCGCGTATCACTCTGCAGCAGCAGGTGAGCGACCAGTTGAAGGCGCATTTTGGTGACAAGGTTTTCAACTCGGTGATCCCGCGCAATGTGCGTTTGGCCGAGGCACCAAGCTACGGATTGCCGGGTGTGGTGTTCGACCCCTTGGCCAAGGGCAGCCAGGCGTATATCGAGTTTGCTGAAGAGATGGTCCAACGCATCAAGACGATGTGAGCTAATCTGTAATGAAATATGCCTCTATTGCTTGCTGCACAAGCGTAGACAGCTACTATTTATATAGTAAACATGGCCGTTAAAGTTCTACTCTTGCCAGGCTGGCAAAACTCCGGTCCGGGCCATTGGCAAACCGCATGGGAAAGTTTGCACGGTGACCAGCGTGTGTTGCAGCACGACTGGCTGCAGCCGCTGCGTGGCGACTGGATCACTCATCTGGAAGAAGTGGTGCAGCAGCAAACCGAGCCGGTGTTGTTAGCGGCGCATAGCTTGGGCTGTCATTTAACGCTGGCCTGGGCCGCGTTGTCGCGCAACACCCAGCGTATTGCCGGTGCGTTGCTGGTGGCACCGCCCGATTTGTTGCAGGCCAACCTGCCGCCGCAGCTCTACAGTTGGCGCCCGCCGATGTGTACGCGCCTGCCATTTCCTGCCATGTTGGTGGCCTCTAGCAACGATCCGTTTTGCAGCCAGGCCGCCGCTGAGCAGTTGGCAAGCGATGCCGGTGCCACTTTTCACGCGGTCGGTGCACTGGGCCATATCAATGCCGAATCTGGCCTGGGCGACTGGCCCGAGGGCCGGGCCTGGTTGCAGGCACTGGCCAAGCCAGCGGCCTCATCTTTTATCTCTCGTACAGAAAGCACCTGAAGCATGGTGACAAAGAAACCCAAGGGCTTGGGCCGTGGCCTGGAAGCTTTGCTCGGCCCGAAAGTCGATGAAACACCAGTCGCCGACAACGCTGCACTGAGCAAGCTGCCCAATGAGTTGCCACTGACCGAGATGCTGGCCGGCCAATACCAGCCGCGCACCCGCATGGACGAAGGGGCGCTGTACGAGTTGGCCGAGAGCATCAAGGTGCAGGGCATCATGCAGCCGATTCTGGTGCGCCAGTTGGCCAGTGGCGACAACGCCGGCAAGTACGAAATCATTGCGGGCGAACGACGCTTCCGTGCGGCGCGCCTGGCTGGCTTGGAACGTGTGCCGGTGCTGGTGCGCGACGTCCCCGATGAGTCGGCTGCTGCCATGGCGCTGATCGAAAACATCCAGCGCGAAGACCTCAATCCTCTAGAAGAAGCCCAAGGCCTGCAGCGCCTGGTGCGCGAGTTTGGCCACACCCATGAGCAAGCTGCACAAGCGGTAGGGCGCTCACGCAGCGCGGCCAGCAACCTGCTGCGTTTGCTGAACCTGGCCGACCCGGTGCAGACCATGCTGATGGCCGGTGACCTGGACATGGGCCACGCCCGTGCGCTGTTGGCGCTAGACCGGGCGAGCCAGATCACGGCGGGTAACCAGATCGCAGCGAAGAAGATGTCGGTGCGCGAAGCCGAGGGCCTGGTGAAGAAGCTCAGCGCTGAATTTGCACTGACCTCACCCAAGCCCAAGAAAGAAAAGTCGCGGGACCTGAAACGGGTGGAAGAAGAACTGTCCGACCTGCTCACCGCTGATGTGGAAATCCGTGTGAAGAAGCGCGTCAAGCGCCATGGCCGCACAGAAGAGCAGGGCGAAGTGATCATTCAGTTTGGCTCACTTGATGAGTTGAACGGGCTGATCGACAAACTTTCACGCGGCGCCACCCGCTGATACCGGTGTTGCGCAAGCTGCCTTGGCCGCTACCGGCACTGCTGGGCTGGGGCACGGCGTGGCTTCTTTTCTTGGGCGCGGGGCGGGCAGGGGCACCCGCAGCGCTGGCCCTGGGCCTGGCCACGGGCTGGGGCGTGCTCTGCAGCTTGCTGGGGCACACCTGGTGGCGCAGGACTTGGATCGCAGCCGGCTTTCCGTTGTCGGTGGTGTTGACCGGCGCTGCCGCCATTCCCACCTGGGCTTGGTTGATTCCTCTGGTGTTGTGCCTGTTGATCTACCCGCTGAATGCCTGGCGCGACGCGCCCATTTTCCCCACGCCTCGTAATGCTCTGGCGGATTTGCCACGCAAAGCATTGTTGGCGGAGGGTGCTTCTCTATTGGATGCCGGCTGCGGATTGGGCCATGGCCTCAAGGCATTGCGACTAGCGTACCCGGCCGCTCGTATCCACGGTATCGAATGGAGTTGGTTGCTCTGGGCGGTCTGCGCCATTCTGTGCCCGTTTGCCAAGGTGCGGCGCGGCGACATCTGGCGTGTGAGCTGGCAGGGCTACGCCATGGTCTATCTCTTCCAGCGTCCGGAAAGCATGGCGCGGGCTTGGGAGAAGGCGCGTACTGATATGGGGGCTGGCACTTGGATGGTTAGCTTGGAGTTTGCGGTGCCCGATGTGCGCCCCAGCGCTGTTGTGACGGCGCCAGATGGTCGAAGTGTCTGGCTTTACCAAGTCCCAGCCGCCAAGCCTTGAGACGAGCGTCTTTTGGATCTTTGGCAACTTTCTGCTCGCCACTTGCGTTGTTGGTTCAAAAGGTGTTATAGTCGAGGGCTCGGCTGATGACGAACAAGTTTGTGATTGGTTGGGGTGC
>NZ_JBMOXA010000013.1:0-125753 GCF_049316285.1 Variovorax sp. HJSM1_2
TCATCAGGCCTTCAAAAATTCAAGAGCGTGAACAGGTTCTACGACGTGCGCTTGTTCAGCAAAGCTGTGGCGGCGCGGGAGCTTGATTTTCGCCCCAAGTGTTCGCTGATGTACTGGCCGGCATCGATCAGCTTTTGCAGGTCTATGCCGGTGTCGATGTCCATGCCGTGCAGCAGGTAGACCACGTCTTCTGTGGCGACGTTGCCGGTCGCGCCCTTGGCAAACGGGCAGCCGCCCAGGCCGGACACCGAGGTGTCGTATTGCCAAACACCCATCTCCAGCGTGGCCAGGGTGTTGGCCAGGGCCTGGCCATAGGTGTCGTGGAAGTGGCCGGAAACCTCGTCCAGCGCGTAATGCTGCAGCGTGGCTTCCATGGCGCGTTGCACCTTGCGCGGTGTGCCCACACCAATGGTGTCGGCCACACCCACGTGTTGCACACCAATGCCCTTCATCAGCCCCGCCAGGTAGGCCACACGTTCGGGCGCGATGTCGCCCTCGTAGGGGCAGCCCACAGAGCAGCTCATGGCGCCGCGCACAAAAATGCCGGCCGCACGCGCGGCCTCGACCACGGGCGCAAAACGCTCAATGCTCTCGGCAATCGAGCAATTGATGTTCTTCTGGCTGAAGGCTTCGCTGGCGGCGGCAAACACCACGATCTCATCGGGCCGGGCGGCCACGGCGGCTTCAAAGCCCTTGAGGTTGGGTGTCAGCACCGAGTAACGCACACCGCTTTGGCGCTGGATGCCGGCCATCACTTCCAGGTTGTCGGCCATTTGCGGCACCCACTTGGGCGAGACGAAGCTGGTGACCTCGATCTCCTTCAGCCCAGCGGCCTGCAGGCGGTGCACCAGCTCGATCTTGACCGTAGCCGGCACCAGTTGTTTTTCGTTCTGCAGACCGTCGCGCGGGCCTACGTCGACCAGTTTGACGCGGGTGGGGAGTGCCATTTCAAATCCTTTGAGTGTCTTGGGCGTGCGCCCAAGAACGTGTTGACGATCTAATAGCCCTTGCCGAGATCCACCACGCCGGCGATCTTTTCGCCGCGCTCCAGCGCCTGGATCTTCTGCACGATCTGGCCAATGCTGAGTTCGCGCTCGGTGCGCGCCGAGGTGTGCGGGGTGACGGTGATCTTCGGGTGTTGCCAATACGGATGCTCGGGCGGCAGCGGCTCGGTGTGGAACACGTCCAGCGTGGCGCCCGCCAGATGGCCGCTGTCGACCAGGGCGATCAGGTCTTCATCGACCACATGCGCGCCGCGTGCCACGTTGATGACGTAGCCGCCGGGCTTCAAACGGCCCAGGCTGTCGCGGTTGAGCACACCCACGGTGTCGGGCGTCAGCGGCACCAGGCACACCAGGATACGCGTGGCCGCCAAAAAATCATGGAACTGGTCTTGGCCGTGGAAGCAACGCACACCGTCGATGCTCTTTGGGCTGCGACTCCAGCCGTTGACCGGAAACTCAAACGCGGCCACGGCCTTGGCCACACGTTCACCCAGCACACCCAGGCCCATGATGCCCACCGAGAAATCCGAACGCAGACGCGGTGGGTGGTAGCTCCAGCGCTGGCGCGCTTCGTCCACTTCACACACATCCAACTCGCGGTAGTGGCGGATAACGGCGTGGCACACGTATTCGGCCATTTGCACCGACATGCCCGCGTCGTCCAGCCTGACGATGGGCAGGTCGGCTGGCAAACGCAAACGCATGAGCGCATCCACACCGGCGCCGATGTTGAACATGGCTTTCAGCTTGGGCTGTTCGTCCAGCAAGGTTTGCGGCGGCGCCCATACCACGGCGTAGTCCGCCTGTGGTGCGCCAGGGGCCCATTCCTCGATCTGGGCGTCTGGCAAGGCCATGCGCAGGCTTCGCAGCCAGGGTTCGGCCTTGGTTCCGGTACAACTGAAGACGATGCGCATGCACTACTTTCTGGTGTTCTGAAAATTCAAGTCTAAACCACCGCTAAAGCCCTGCGGCGCTGCGGGGCACGCTATGTATTTTGAATTTTCAGCAACTCCGCGCCTTCTGGCACCTGGTCACCTGGGGCGAACAGCAACTCCGCCACCACACCATCGGCGGGGGCGGCAATGGTGTGCTCCATCTTCATCGCCTCCATCACCGCCAGCGGCTGGCCTTTTTTGACCGTGTCGCCCGCCTGCACCGCAAACGACACCATCTTGCCCGGCATGGGGGCGGTGAGGCGGCCGCCTTCACCGTGTGTTTCACCGGCGTGGGCCAGCAGATCGATCAGCTCGATCTGCGTGGCACCGTGCGGCGCGAAGACGTGGAGTGTGTCGCCCAGGCGGTCGACCTGCAGCGTGTGGTGGCCATCCAAGTAGTCGAGCACCACGCCGCCTTGTGGGTTCTTCTTGAATTGCAGCGGGCCGGCAAACTCGTCCACACGCAAATGGTAGGCGCCATCGTGCAGATAACCCAGCTCGGCGGCCACGGCCCGGCCATGGAATTCGAATGCGAAGCGGCGTGTGTTGAAACCGGCGTTGCGCCAGCCGTCGCGTTGGCTCCAGGGGTCACGCCAGCCAGCGGCTTGGCTGGCGGCAGCGGCCTCTTCGTTCAGCAGTGTGTGTGCCACAGCCGCCGCAGCGGCCAGGCTCAAGCCCACACGCTCCTGGTGGAACAACACCGCCTCTTCACGCGGGATAAGCGCGGTGTCGAGGTTGGCCTTGGCAAACGATTCGCTGCGCAACACGTGGCGCAGGAACTGCACATTGGTCGCCAGGCCCACGATATGGGTTTGCGCCAAAGCGGCGTCCAGCCGCGCCAGCGCCTCTTCACGGGTGTTGCCGTGGACGATGAGCTTGGCCACCATGGAGTCGTAAAACGGGCTGATGGCGTCACCCTCGCGCACACCGTCGTCGACACGCACCGGGGCGCGCTCGAAGCTGGCGCAGGCAGGCTTGCGGTACACCGCCAAGGTGCCGGTGGCGGGCAGGAATTGGTTGTCGGGGTTCTCGGCGCAGATGCGCGCCTCTATGGCGTGGCCGTGTATGCGCAGCTCGTTTTGCGCCAGCGGCAGCTTCTGGCCCGAGGCCACGCGCAGTTGCCACTCCACCAGGTCGAGCCCGGTGATGGCTTCGGTCACCGGGTGTTCCACCTGCAGGCGCGTGTTCATCTCCATGAAGAAGAACTGCATCTCGCCATTGGGCTTTTGTTCAACGATGAATTCGACCGTACCGGCGCCCACGTAGTGGACCGCGCGTGCGGCGGCCACGGCAGCTTCGCCCATTTGTTGGCGCATGGCCGGGGTCATGCCGGGCGCGGGCGCTTCTTCCAGCACCTTTTGGTGGCGCCGCTGCACCGAGCAATCACGCTCGAACAGATAGACAACGTTGCCGTGGGTGTCGCCAAACACCTGGATCTCGATGTGGCGCGGGCGTTGTACGTACTTCTCGACCAACACCGCGTCGTCGCCAAAGCTGTTGATGGCTTCGCGTTTGCACGAGGCCAGCGCCGCCGCAAAGTCTTCTGCCTTGTCGACCGCACGCATGCCTTTGCCGCCACCACCGGCACTGGCCTTGATGAGCACGGGGTAACCCATGCGGTCGGCCTCGCGCTGCAGCAGCGCCGGGTCCTGGTCGGCACCGTGGTAACCGGGCACCAGGGGCACACCGGCCTTTTCCATCAGTTGTTTGGACTCGGCCTTCAGGCCCATCGCCAAGATGGCGGACGCTGGTGGGCCAATGAACACCAGGCCCGCCGCCGCGCAGGCATTGGCAAAGTCTTCGTTCTCGGACAGGAAGCCGTAGCCCGGGTGTATGGCTTCGGCGCCCGTGGCGCGCGCGGCTTCGATGATGCGCTCCCAACGCAGATAGCTGTCTTTCGGGGCGCTACCACCGATGGCCACGGCTTCATCACAAGCCGCCACGTGTTTGGCGTTGGCATCAGCGTCAGAGAACACCGCCACGGTTTTCACACCCATACGTCGCGCGGTCGCTGCCACTCGGCAGGCGATCTCACCGCGGTTTGCGATCAGGATTTTTTTAAACATCTAAGCTACCTTCACAGAGCCATGAAAAAAGGACGACACACCGCGCAGCACCATGCGCAAGAACTTGATCAACACCATCAGCAGCAGCAGCGACAACACCAACACGATGACCAGCGCCACGCCAAACGCCAACGGGTGTTGCGTGGCGAGCCACACCACAGCCACCACCAAGCCGTCTTCAAAGAACGACAGCAACCAGTTGGAGAACGGCTCGGGCGAGGTGTTGGCCGCCGCGCGTGTGGTCATCTTGGTGGCCAGCGCGGTGGCCGAGAGTGAGCCGCCCAACAGGCCCGCAGCCACAGCCATGGCCGCGTTATCGGCACCAAACACACCGGCGGCCAACAAGGCGCCGGCAGGAATACGGATGACGGTGTGAATCGTGTCCCAGACACTGTCAAGCCATGGAATCTTGTCGGCAAAAAACTCCACAAACAGCATCACACCGCTGACGGTCAGCACCACAGGGCTTTGCAAAATGTGCAGACCGGGTGGCAAGGGCAGCCCACCAGCAGCGCCCATCAAGCCCACCAGAAACACCACCGCATACAGCCTGAAACCACTCGCCCAACCCAAAGCAGCGGCCAGCGCCAGCAGGCCTGGCATGTCCAGGCCGGAGGTGGCCTGCGCCACACCGCTGCCGACCGCATCGGCCAAGGCACCCGCGCCCTGCGTCACTTGGCGTGCGCTGTCGCCATCGAGGTGCAGGCCTAGGCCGTGCAGCCATTCAATGATGTGGGTCCAGAGTTGTTCCATGGGCATCGAGGTTGGGGGCGCGTTGGCAGCTGTGGGTTCAGGGGTTTAGCCAGTCCGGCTTGCGCTTTTGCAGGAATGCCTGCACACCCTCACGGCCCTCGGCACTGGCGCGGATGTCGGCAATGCCCTCTACCGTCTGTGCAATCAGCGCTGCATCAATCTCTCTACCCGTCACATCACGCAGCAATTGTTTACACGCCGCCTCGGCTGCCGGGCTGGCGTTGCACACCGCCTTGGCGAGTTCGGCCACCTTGGCATCCAGCGCATCAGCCGCCACCACTTCGTGCACCAGGCCCAGGCGCAGGGCCACGGCGGCGTCGAAGCGCTCGGCCGTCAAGAAGTAACGCTGCGCCGCACGTGCCCCCATAGCGCGCACCACGTAGGGGCTGATCGTCGCGGGGATCAAGCCAATGCGCACCTCGCTCAAGCAAAAGCCTGCGCTGTCCACCGCCACCGCCATGTCGCACGCGGCCACCAGGCCCAGGCCACCGGCGTAGACATCGCCCTGCACCCGCGCGATGGTGGGCTTGGGGCACTCGGCGATGACGCGCAGCATCTCGGCCAGCGCACCCGCATCCGCCAGGTTTTGCGCGCGGCTGTAGTCGGCCATGCGGCGCATCCAGTTCAGGTCGGCGCCGGCGCAAAAGGCCGTGCCAACGGCTGCGAGCACGATGCAGCGCACGTCTTCGCGTTGGCCTAGTGTGGTGAAGACTTGTGTGAGCTCGGCAATCACCTCGTCGTTGAAGGCGTTGCGGATGTCTGGGCGGTTCAGCGTGACGGTGGCCACGGTGCCGCTGTGGGTGAGGGTGAGGGCTGAAGTCATTTGTTGTGCTGTATTGCTAGGGTGGGGACTGGTTTGAAGCCGAGTTGGTCCAGAAACGCGCCAACCTTGGGTTGCCAAACCTCGGGAAATCGGCTGAACAACTGATGGCCATCCTCTCCATGGGGCGGGAACTGCACGAAATCGGCCTTGGCTCCCGCACCTAAATAGGCATCAAACCATTCCTTGGGCAAGCTCGCGCCAAAGAACTGATCGTTCTCGGTGTAGATCCACAACATCGGCACCCGGGCGGTTTCGCCGAAGTTGCGAAACATGGATCCCAGCTGCTGTGCAGCACAGGGCTGCCCCGGCCTGGTCTTGGGGTTGCCACCACCACCGCCGGCAAAGTTGATGCTGGCCACCACGCTCCGAGGATTCTTCGCAGCAATCGCCACAGCCGATGTGCCGCCAAAGGATTGCCCCACCACCACGGCATGTTCCGGGTCCACATCCGGCCGCTGCTGCACGCTGGCCAGCACGGTCAGGATCTGATCCGCCGCTGCGGCAAACCCCGGTGGGTAATTTTTTCGGCCACAAGGTCCGGAGTCTTCTACATCTTCGCCGCCACTCACGCCATAACCCACACGTGTGGGCACGGCGACGATAAAGCCGCGCCGCACAAAATACTGGGCAGCGCTGACGAAACGTGCACGTCCCAGCTTGGCACGCCCTTCAGCCTCGACCGCACGGCCATGGTTCAAGACCAGAACAGGCATGGGTCTGGGCTGCGCGTCGTCTGAAAAAACCGTCACCTTGATGTTCTGTGCGACCTCTTTTCCGTACATGTTCTGCACCCGCACAGGCACGTCAAGCTGCTCTTCCCGCAAGGCGGCATGGGCCTGGCCCATCCCCCACAACATCAGGGAACCCAGCATCAGATGCACTACGTGGATCTTCATGTACGCGGCTTCAGCTTGATCCAGCCGTCACATCCGGAACAAACCAAACTTCGCTTCGGGAATAGGCGCGTTCAATGACGCGCTCAAGCCCAGCGCCAGCACACGGCGTGTATCGGCTGGGTCTATTACACCGTCGTCCCACAGGCGGGCGGTGGCGTAATACGGGTGGCCTTGTTCTTCGTATTGCTGGCGGATCGGGGCTTTGAAAGCCTCTTCTTCCGCAGCGCTCCAGCTGCCGCCTTTGCCCTCAATGCCGTCACGCTTCACCGTGGCCAGCACACCGGCCGCCTGCTCACCGCCCATGACGGAGATGCGTGCGTTCGGCCACATCCACAAGAAACGCGGCGAGTAGGCGCGGCCACACATGCCGTAGTTGCCGGCGCCAAAGCTGCCGCCGATGATGACGGTGAACTTGGGCACGTTGGCGGTGGCCACGGCGGTCACCATCTTGGCGCCGTTGCGCGCAATGCCTTCGTTTTCATATTTGCGGCCCACCATGAAGCCGGTGATGTTCTGCAAAAACACCAAGGGAATCTTGCGCTGGCAGCAGAGCTCGATGAAGTGTGTGGCCTTCAAGGCCGACTCGGAAAACAGAATGCCGTTGTTGGCGATGATGCCCACCGGCATGCCTTCAATACGCGCAAAGCCGGTGACCAGCGTGGTGCCGTAGCGCGCCTTGAATTCGTCGAACACACTGCCGTCCACAATGCGCGCGATGATCTCGCGCACGTCAAAGGGTTTGCGCGTGTCGGTGGGGATCACGCCATACAGTTCTTGGGCATCGAACTTCGGCGCCACGGCGGTTGTCAGCGCCTGCTCGTGCACCTTGGTTTTGTTCAGGTTGGCCACCGAGGCGCGGGCCAGCGCCAATGCATGCATGTCGTCCTGCGCGAGTTGGTCGGCCACGCCGGACAGGCGTGTGTGCACGTCGCCGCCGCCCAGGTCTTCGGCGCTGACCACTTCGCCCGTGGCAGCCTTCACCAGCGGCGGGCCGCCCAAAAAGATCGTGCCCTGGTTCTTGACGATGATGGACTCGTCGCTCATCGCCGGCACGTAGGCGCCGCCTGCCGTGCAACTGCCCATGACCACGGCGATCTGCGCAATGCCCAGCGCACTCATGTTCGCCTGGTTGAAGAAGATGCGGCCGAAGTGGTCACGGTCGGGAAACACGTCGTCCTGGTTGGGCAGGTTGGCGCCGCCCGAGTCGACCAGGTAGATACACGGCAGGCGGTTTTGCTGCGCCACTTCCTGCGCACGCAAATGCTTTTTCACCGTGAGCGGGTAATAGGTGCCGCCTTTCACCGTGGCATCGTTGCAGACGATCACACAGTCCATGCCAGCCACGCGGCCTATGCCGGTGATGACACCTGCGCAGGGCGCGCTGTCGCTGCCGTCACGGTCGGGATACATGCCAAGTGCGGCCAGGGGCGAGAGTTCGAGGAAAGGTGTGCCCGGGTCGAGCAGCATTTGCACACGTTCACGCGGCAACAGTTTGCCGCGTGCCGTGTGTTTGGCGCGCGCCGCATCACCGCCGCCTAACGCAGCCTGCGCGGTCTTGGCGCGCAAGTCTTCCACCAGAGACGCCATGGCGGCGGCGTTGGCCTGGAACTCGGCCGAGCGCGGGTTGAGTTTTGTCTCCAGTGCAGGCATGCGACTTCCTTTTCTCTTTATGACGCCCGGTGGCGCGAATGCGGATTTGACGACGGTTTCAGCGTGGTGTATCCACAGGCCATCGGTGTTGTGGAGTTGACGTTTACGTAAACGTCAATTCTAGGGGCTAATTTACAAAGTGTTTGTGTATCTTTAGCGTGGCCAACATCCCTGCCGACCAGCCGGCGCGCTATAAAACAAGCCCCAGCTTTTGCCACTGCCCGTGTTTTAAATCCATGTCCACCGTTGAACTGGTCTCGTTGCTGTTGATGCTCGGTGCCCTGTCGGGCCTGGTTGCGCAATGGCTGCCCGCCGCACCTTTGCCGCTGCTGCAGATTGCGTTGGGCGCGATCGTGACCTTGCCGCACCATGGGCTGCACGTCAAGCTGGACCCGGAGGTGTTTCTGCTGCTGTTCATTCCGCCGCTGCTGTTTGCCGACGGCTGGCGCATTCCCAAGCGCGAGTTGTACCGGCTGCGCCGTCCCATACTCACGCTGTCGTTCGGACTGGTGCTGGTCACCGTGTTGGGGGTGGGCTACTTTGTGCATTGGCTGATACCAGGCATGCCGCTTTCGGTCGCCTTTGCCTTGGGCGCAGTGTTGTCGCCTACCGACGCCGTGGCAGTTTCGGCCATCACCCGGCGTCTGCACCTGCCGGCCGAGCTGCAGCACATTCTGGAGGGTGAGTCGTTGTTCAACGATGCCTCGGGCCTGGTGGCCTTGAAGTTTGCCGTCGTGGCCACGCTCACCGGCGTGTTCTCGCTGCGCGCGGCTGGCATGGACCTGGTGTGGATGGCGCTCGGCGGCGTGGCGGTGGGGGCCGCCCTGGCCTGGCTGTTTGTGCGGCTGCGCCAGGTGGTCACGCGCCGGCTGCCCGAAGACGCCATTCTGCACATCGTGGTGTTGTTGCTGCTGCTGCCATTTGCCACCTACACGCTGGCCGAGCGCCTGGGTGTCTCGGGCATCCTGGCGGCCGTGGCCTGCGGCATCACCATCAATTTTGCCGACCTTGAGCGCAGCGAACATGTGGCCGAACGCATGCAGCAGCAAAGCGCGTGGAACATCATTGAGTCGACTTTCAACGGCATGATCTTCCTGCTTCTGGGCTTGCAGTTGCCCGCCATCATCGGTGATGGCCTGCAAGACCATCCAGGCGGTGCCTGGTCTTTGTTGGGCAAGGTGGTGGCCGTGACCCTGGTGCTGCTGGGCTTGCGCTGGTTGTGGATGAGTGTGGCGGTGCGGCGTTCCATGCACACGGCGCGGCGGCGTGGGCGCCAGGTCAGCCAACCCACGCCGCGCCTGGTGGCTGTGGCCACTCTGGCGGGCATTCGCGGTGCCATCACACTGGCGGGTGCTTTGTCTATCCCGCATGTGCTGGCCAATGGCAGCCCGTTTCCCGGCCGCGAGTTGTTGGTCTTCATGGCCAGCGGCAGCATTGTGCTGACCTTGCTGGTGGCCGTGGTGGGCCTGCCCTTGTTGCTGCGCCACCAGCCCGACGAGGCCGACGCGCCACGCCAGCGCGAGATGCGTGAGGCGCGGGTGCTGGCGGCACAAGCCGCGGTCGAAACCATGGAATCCATGGATGCCAGCGAGACCACATGGCCCCGGGCCAGCCTGCACGACGATGTGGAGTACGCCGAGGTCGCCACGCGTATCGCTTTGGAATACCACCGCCGCATCGAAGCCCACACACCCGAGGCCACCAGCGCCGCTGAAATGCAGCGCGAGCACCGGCTGGAGATGGCTTTGCGCCTGCGTTGCCTGCAAGCCGAGCGCGCCGAGTTGTACCGTCTGCGCCGTGTGCACCGCATCAACGACCACAGTTTGCGTGAACTGGTGCAAGAGGTGGACCTGGCCGAGGTGTCGGTACGCAAACACCTGCAAGGCACACATTCGCAAAACGGCGGGCTGTGACATGCGGGAGCCGCGTCAAGCCGTTTGGGCGGCGCTCAAGCCCAGCTCGTCCTGCATCTGCTCGCGGATGCGGAACTTCTGGATCTTGCCGGTGATGGTCATAGGGAAGGCGCTCACAAAACGCACGTAACGCGGCACCTTGTAGTGGGCGATCTGTCCCTTGCAGAAGTCGCGCACCTGGTCTTCTGAAAGTGTTTGGCCGGGCCGCACAATGATCCAGGCGCACAACTCTTCGCCGTATTTGGCATCCGGCACACCGACCACCTGCACGTCCTGGATCTGCGGGTGGCGGTACAAAAACTCTTCGATCTCGCGCGGGTAGACGTTTTCACCGCCACGGATGACCAGGTCCTTGATGCGGCCGACGATGTTGACGTAGCCCTCCGCATCCATGGTCGCCAGGTCGCCGGTGTGCATCCAGCCTTCGGCATCAATCGCCTCGGCGGTTTTGGCCGGGTCGCCCCAGTAGCCGTGCATCACCGAATAACCACGCGTGCACAACTCGCCCGACACGCCCGGCGCGGTGATCTCGCCGGTGGCCGGATCGATGATCTGCACCTCCAGATGCGGCTGCACCGTGCCCACGGTGGAGACGCGGCGCGCCAGCGGCGTGGTGGTCGAGCTCTGGCAACTGACCGGGCTGGTTTCCGTCATGCCGTAGGCGATGGTGATCTCGGACAAATGCATGTCGCTCACCACGCGTTTCATGACCTCGGTGGGGCATGGCGATCCGGCCATGATGCCGGTGCGCAGCGTCGACAGATCAAACTCCTTGAAGCGCGGGTGGTCCAGTTCGGCAATGAACATGGTGGGCACGCCGTGCAGGCCGGTGCACTTTTCGTCCTGCACGGTCTGCAGCACGGTCAGCGGGTCAAAGCCATCGTTAGGGTAGACGATGGTCGCGCCATGCGTCAGGCAGGCCAGGTTGCCCAGCACCATGCCGAAGCAGTGGTACAGCGGCACCGGAATACACAGCCGGTCGGCCGGTGTGAGCTTCATGCATTCGCCTATGAAGAAGCCGTTGTTCAGTATGTTGCGGTGTGTTAGCGTGGCGCCCTTGGGAAAGCCGGTGGTGCCGCTGGTGAACTGCACGTTGATCGGGTCGGTGGCCCGGCATTGGCGCTGTGCTGTCGCAACCGCTGGGTCGCCCACGCGGCCCTGGGACATCAGGGCCGAGAAACGTTGCATGCCGGGCTGGTGTTGCATGTCGGCCGGACTGTCTATCCACACCACCTGGCGCAGCGCGGGCAGGCGCTTTGATTGCAGGGCGCCGGGGTTTGCTCCAGCCAACTCGGGGGCCAACTCGCGCAACATGCCCAGGTAGTCGCTGGTCTTGAAACGCGCCATCGTCACCAGCGTTTTGCAGCCGACCTTGTTCAGCGCGTATTCCAGCTCGGACGTGCGGTAGGCCGGGTTGATGTTGACCAGCACCAGCCCGACCTTGGCCGTGGCCAATTGCAGCAACACCCATTCGGCGTTGTTGTGCGACCAGATGCCCACGCGGTCGCCATGCGCCAAACCACTGGCGAGCAGGGCGCTGGCCAGCTGGTCGGCTGCGTTGCGTAATTGGGCATAGGTGTAACGCAGGCCCTGGTGCACACACACCAAGGCCTCGCGGGCTGGATGAAGTGCTGCCATGGCGTCGAAAAAGTCGCCTATGGTTTGTTCCATCAGGGGCACATCGGTGGTGCCGCGGTCGTAGCTGCGGCTCAGGACTTGCGGGGTCATGAAGCTGTCTCCTCTCACACCTCTGATTGAGTGTGCTGTTTAACCTAACCTTAAACCACACGGCAGCGCATTTCACGCCAAAATGGTTGCAAATCATGCCATCCAACAAAACCACTACTCCCCGTCCATCGCGCACTGCCGCCACGCCAATGGCATTCGTTCATGGCGTATTACAAGCGTATGTGGCCTATGGAAAAAGCCCGCAGCGGGTGCTGGAGGCGGCACAAATTACGCCAAAGATGCTTGCCAACCCTGCCAGCCGGGTCACCGCTGCACAATTTGAACTGCTATCGGCCAGCGCCATGCAGGAGTTGGACGACGAAGCGCTGGCCTGGTTCAGCCGGCCCCTGCCGTGGGGCAGCTACGGCCTGCTGTGCCGCGCCAGCCTGAGCGCGCCCAACCTGGGTGTGGCCTTGCAGCGCTGGTGTCGGCATTTACATCTGCTGGTCGACGACGTGATGCTGCAGTTGCACCTTGCCGACGGTGTGGCCCATCTGCAGATCCACCACACCTCAGCCAAGCCGCTGCCCGAGTTCTGCCTGGTGACCCTGCTGCGCAGCGTGCACGGTTTTGCGTGCTGGGCGGTCGATACACGTATCTTGCTGCAGGAGGCGAGTTTCCCCTTCACGGCGCCGGCGCATGCCGAGGTCTACCCGCTGCTGTTTCCCGGCGCACACATCCATTTCAATACCTCTGCGGCGGGCTTCAGCTTCGCCAGCGACCACCTGGCGTTGCCGCTGGTGCGCGACGAAGCCGCCACGCGGGCGATGCTGCGCCGAGCGGTGTCGCTCACCGTGCGCCCTTACCGCCGCACCCGGCAACTGGCGGCCCAGGTGCGCACGCTGCTAAGGCAAGACAGCACAAGCGCCGCCGAAGCCTTGGCGCACCAGCTCAATATCTCGGTGCGCACGCTGCACCGCCAGTTGTTGGCCGAGGGCACGACGCTTTTGGCGCTGAAGAACGAAGCCCGGTTGGCACACGCCACCGTGCTGCTGCGCCAAAGCGCCATGCCGCTGAAGAAAGTGGCGCTGGCGGTGGGTTTTCAGAACGAAAAGAGTTTTGCGCGGGCTTTCCACGCCTGGACCGGCCAGCCGCCAGGCGCATTTCGCAAGTCCGTCGAAGCCGCTTAATGGGCCTGGGCGGCGAGCAACTCCGGCAGTTCCCGCATGTCGGTGAACACCTGCGCCACCCCCAGCTCGCGCATGGCCTGCACGCCGCTGTGGCCCACGCTGCTGGGGCAATAACCAAACACCGTGGCACCTGCGGCCAGGCCGGCGGCGGCGCCGGTCACGGTGTCTTCCACCACGGCGCAGCGTTTGGCGTCCACACCCAACGCGGCGGCGGCCGCCAGGTAGACATCGGGTGCGGGTTTGGAGCGCGGCATTTCGTGGCCACTGAAGATGCGGCCGCTGAAGTAGGGCATCAGGCCAACCTTCTCCAGCTGCAGTTCCACCTTGAAGCGGTCAGCCCCGGAGGCGCAGGCGATGCGCCCATCAAACGCCTGGTGGATTTGCGCGATGGCCGGCACCACGTAAGGCACGGCCAGCAGGCGTTCTTCCAGCCCCTGGTTGCGGCGCGCACGGAACTCGGCCATCCATTCGGGTGTGACGGGTTTGCCGGTGTTGGCGGCAATGGTGTGGGCTTCGTCCATCACCGCCTTGCCCACAAAAACCGCCATACATTCCTCGACCGACAACACCCAGCCCTGTTCTTCGAGCATGTCGCGCAGCACACCGTTGGTGATGGGTTCCGAATCGACCAGCACACCATCACAATCAAACAAAACACCGGCAAATTTCATATCACAGTTTCCTTTGGCTTGGATGGTACCAACCCCTGGTTTGCCGGGTGCTACACGTGCTTTTACGGAGTGTGGCGTGTCCTAGGCGCGCTATGCTTGCACCATGGCCCACCTCCTGATTGCCGAAGACGACGAACTGCTGCGCGACGCCCTGGCCGCGCAATTGGTGCACGCTGGCTACACCGTTTCCACCGCCGTCAACGGCGCCCTGGCGCAAGGCCTGCTGGAGACCACGCGTTTTGACGCGGTCATCCTTGATCTGGGCTTGCCGCTGATCGACGGCATCACCTTGCTGTGCTGGATTCGCCGCCGCCTCGCCGCGTTGCCGGTGCTGATCCTGACGGCGCGTGATGGTGTGCAGGACCGTGTGGAAGGCCTGAACGCCGGCGCCGACGACTACCTCACAAAACCCTTCGACATGGCCGAACTGCAGGCCCGCCTGCAAGCCATGCTGCGCCGTGCGCGGCTGCCAGCGTTTGGCGGTTCGTTGGAAATCACCGAGCAGGGCGCGCGCAGCCTGCGCGTCGACGCCACCCTGCCGCGCGCCTGGCTGGGCGACGAAGCACTGGAGCTGACGCCGCGCGAATGGGTGCTGCTGGGCTTGCTGGTGGCCAACTCCGGCCAGGTGGTGAGCCGCGAAGATGTGCTGGCCGCCTGGCAATCCGCCCCGGCCGACACGCCCAGCAGCGGGGCTGCCTTGGCCTCGAACGCGCTGGAGGTGTATGTGCACCGCTTGCGGCGCAAGCTTGGTGACTCGAATCTGAACATACGCAACGTACGCGGCCTGGGCTATCTGCTGGAACAAGGCCCGTCATGAGTGGCCGAGCTGCGGAGGCTGAGCCTGCGTCTTCGCTCGCCGCGCCGCAAAACTTCTCCATACAGGCGCCGGTCTACGGTGCATCCGTGCCGCCGACCAGCGCGCCGGGCCGTTCGCTCAAGCGGGTGCTGCTGTTGTGGCTGTTGCTGCCGCAGGTGTTGTTGTGGCTGGTGGGCGGCGTGCTGGCCTACCGCATCGCGCTGAGCTACGCCGAAAGCACCATAGACCGCTCGCTCACCGAATCGCTGCAAGCCCTGGCGCGGCAGGTCAAGCCGCTGGGCTCGGGGCTGCTGGTGGACTTTCCGCGCGCGGCGCAAGATGTGCTGGAGCAGGACCCCAAGGACAAACTGAGCTACATGGTGTCGTCGCCCCCGGGGCAGTTTGTGCTGGGCAACCAAAACCTGCCGCCGCCGCCGCTGCAGTTCACGCCGGTCCCGGGCGAGCCTTTGCTCTACAACTCCGAGCTGGACGGCAAACCCGTGCGTGTGGCCTTGCTCGAGGTGAATTACGGCGAGGCCAACGCCCCGCAACGCCTGCGTGTGCAAATCGCCAAAGGCATGACGGTGCAGCACCGCATCGCGCGCGAACTGGTGGCGGACATGCTGCTGCCCTTGTTGTTGCTGGGCATTGTGCTGGGCGCACTGATCACCGCCGGCATCACGCGCGGGCTGCGGCCGCTGCAGCGGCTGGAGGATTCCGTGGGCGCGCGCACCGGGCGCAACCTCAGCGAACTGCCGCCGATTGCCTTGACACAAGCGCCGCTGGAAGTGCATTCCCTGGCCACGGCCGTGAACGAGTTGCTGGATGCCGTGCAACGCAGCGTGCAACAGGAAAGACGCTTTCTGAACGACGCCGCCCACCAACTGCGCACGCCGCTGGCCGGTCTCATCAGCCAAACCGAGCTGGCGCTGCGCGAAACCGATGCGCAAGCCCAGCAGGAGCGGCTGCGCAAGGTGCACGCCGGTGCCTTGCGCAGCGCACATCTGGTGCACCAATTGCTGTCGCTGGCGCGCACCGAGGCCGATATCCAGCCGACGCCGTTTGACGCTGCCGCCCTGGCCCGCGAAGTGGCCCGCGACTGGACCCCACGCGCACTGCAGCACAGCGTCGACCTGGGCTACGAGGGGCTGGAGCATCTGAGCTTGCTGGGCGAGAAGCTGCTGCTGCGCGAGGCGCTGAGCAATCTGATCGACAACGCTTTGCAATACGCCGGCGCCCATAGCACCGTGACCTTGCGTGTGAGCGTGGATCCGGCCCGGCCACAACAGGCGTGTATAGAAGTGGAAGACAACGGACCAGGCCTGGCACAGGCTGATCTGGCGCGGGTGTTCGAGCGGTTTTGGCGCGCCAGCGAAGCGCCGGGCGGCTGCGGCCTGGGCCTGGCGATTGTGCAAAGCATTGCCCAGCGCCATGGCGGCCGTGCCGAGGTGCATTTGGTCCAGCCCCAGGGCTTGCGTGTGCGTTTGCTGTTGCCGTTGGCGGCCTAACGCTGCCGCTAGAGCGCTGTGTTCTGGATAGCTGTCCGCGCTTGTTTAAAGCGCGTCGCCAGCTGATTTTGCTTTGAATCTCAAAGCGTGTAGGTGACCAGCTTGAAGTCTGGATCGTCGGCATATGCCTTCACCGTGAACCCCAGGTTCTTTATCAGCTTGAGCATGTTCGGGTTTTGTGTGAGCACCAGCCCGACCATTTCCTGCAAGCCTTTTTCGCGCGCAAACTCGATGATGGACAACATCAGCCGCGTACCCAGGCCCCGGCCACTGTGGCCGTCGGCCACGGCCAGGGAGAACTCGCAACTGGTGCGGTCCGGGTTGGTGATGTAGCGCGCCACACCAACGATGCGTGTGGTCTCGACCAGGGCGCCCTCGGCATCGGTCTGCTGCTCGCGCACCACCGCCACCAAGGCCATCTCGCGGTCGTAGTCGATCAGTGTGAAGCGTGCCAGCAGGCCCGGTGGCAGCTCGTGCATGGACGATACAAAGCGGAAGTAGCGGCTTTCGGGGGAGAGGTCGCGCACAAACTGCTGCAGCATGCTGGCGTCGTTGGGGTGCACCGGGCGCACCGTGCATTCGCCGCCACCACGCAGCGGCCATACTTGCTCATGCTGCGAAGGGTAGGGCAGGATGGCCAGGTGGTGGTAGTTGCGTGCCGAGGGCGGTGTGTCATCCACCACGATGCGCGCGTCGACCACCAGTGCGCCCGAGGCGTCGACGATCAACGGGTTGATGTCCATCTCGCGCAGTTGCGGCAGTTCACAGACCATTTCCGATACCCGCAGCAGCACCTGCTCCAGCGCGTCCATGTGCACCGCCGGCGCACCGCGCCATTCGCCCAGGGTTTCGGCCACGCGCGCGCGCGCGATCAGGCGTTGCGCGAGGTATTGGTTCAGCGGCGGCAGCTCCATGGCGCGGTCGTTCATCAGCTCTATCATGGTGCCGCCGGCGCCGAACGCGATCACGGGGCCGAACGGGTCGTCCGTCACCAGGCCGATGTAGACCTCGCGCCCGCGCTGCTGGTTCGACATGTTCTGTATGGTGATGCCGTTGATCTGCGCCTCGGGCCGGGCATGGCGCACGTTCTGCATCATCTCGGTGAAGGTGTCGCGCACGGCGCTGGCGTTCAGGATGTTCAGTGCCACGCCTTGCACGTCCGACTTGTGGCTGATGTCGGGCGAGTCTATCTTCAGCGCCACCGGGTAACCCAACTGGCTGGCGATCAGCATGGCCTCGTTGGCACTGCGCGCGAGTATGGTGCGCGTGACCGGGATGTGAAAGGCGGCGAGCAGCGCCTTCGATTCCATTTCGGTCAACACCTTGCGCCGCTCGGCCAATACCCCGTCGATCAACAGGCGTGCGCCTTCCACGTCGGGCTTGGCCAGGCTGGAGAGCGGCGGCGGGGTTTGCTGCAGCAGCAACTGGTTCTGGTAGAACGAGGCGATGTTGCCAAACGCACCCACGGCCGCTTCTGGCGTGCGGAAGTTCGGAATGCCGGCGCTGCTGAGTGTGCGCCGCGCTTCGGCCACCGAGGCTTCGCCCATCCAGCATGCCAGCAAGGGTTTGCCCAGGCTGCGCTGCGCCGTGCCCAGCACCTCGGCAATGGCGTTGGCGCGGGGCGGCTGGTTGGGGTGGTACTTTGGTGAATAGACCACCAGCACGCCATCGATGTTGGGCGCTTGGGCGGCGGCCTGCAGCGCCTGTTCGAAGTGGCTGGCGTTGGCGTCTTCCGACAAGTCGATCAAATCATCCAGCGCCGCATGCGGCGGCACGTGGCTGCGCAGCTCGGTGATCTGCGCGGGTGTGAGGCAGCCTAGCTGCAGGCCGATCTCGGTGATCCAGTCGGCGGCCAGCACGCCGGGGCCACCGCCGTTGGTGATCAGCGCCAGGCGCGGCCCCACCGGGCGGTAGCGCGAGGCCAGGCATTTGGCGGCGGAGAACAGTTGCACGAACGAATCGACGCGCACGGCACCGGCGCGGCGCAGTGCGGCGTCAAACACATCGTCGCTGCCCACAATGGCACCCGAGTGGGTGAGGGCGGCACGGTTGCCGGCGGAGCGCCGGCCGGCTTTAAGCACCACCACCGGCTTGGCGCTGGCGGCGGCACGCAGCGCACTCATGAAGCGGCGCGCGTGGCTGATGCCTTCCAGATAGACCACGATGCTCTGGGTTTGTGGGTCAGACGCCAGAAAGTCCAACACCTGTGCCATGTCGACCGAAGGCTGCTGGCCCAGCGACACCACGGTAGAGAAACCCACGCCGTGCTGGTGCGCCCAATCGAGGATGGACGCGGTGAGCGCGCCCGACTGCGACACCAGCCCAATCGGACCTGCGGCGGCCAAAGGCCCGGCCGCGCTGGCATTGAGCTGCAGCGACGGGCGTTGAAAGCCCAGGCCGTTGGGGCCCAGCAGGTGGATGTTGTCGCGCTTGGCGATGCGCTGCAGCTCCGTCGCCAGACGCGGCGCCACAGCTTCGCACAACACCATGGCCGCGCCGCAGTTGATGCGGCCCGCCAGTTCCAGCGCGGCTGCCAGTTCGTTGGCGGGCAGGGCGATGATGGCCAGGTCGGCCTTGACCTGCGCCAGGTCGGCCAAGGTGCCGCTGGTGTGGGTGTCGATGAAACTCAGCGTGCCGTTGTAGCGTTGCGCACGCAGTGATGTCGCCAGGGTTTGCGCCATGGGTGTGCCCGGCGCATCGGGCTTGCCGCCCAGGACCACGATGGCCTGGGGTGTGAACAGCGGGGCGAGAAAATGTTTGTCCATGGGCGTCGGTGTTGACTGCTATCAGGTGCGGGCGGATGGCCTTGCGGTCACGGGGCGGCTGGTGGGACTGGTCAATTGTGTGACCAGGTAGATGCCGCTCAGGACCAAAACAAGCCCCACGGCGTGGTGCATTTTGAGGCTTTCGCCCAGCACCGCCCAGCCCATGCCGGCGGCATACAGCGGCCCCAGGTACTGGACCATGCTGGCGCGCGCGGCACCCAGGTCGCGTTGGATGATGGAATACGCCCAGTAGGCCAGGCAGCCGGGGAAGATGGCGGCGGCCAGCGCCAGACCCAGGCCTTTTGCCGTGAGCACGGGCGCGGTGTGCTGCGTCGCCCCCCAAATCTCCCAGATGGTGAAGGGCAGCAGCACCAGCACGCCGCTGAGGCTGATGATGGCCAGGCGCGCGCCGGCGCTGATAGGGCTGGTCCAGCGGCGCAGCAGCAAGGCGTAGGCGCTCCAGGCAATCGCGGCCGCGAAGATCCAGGCGTCACCGGGCACAAATTGCACGCTGGCCAATGCCGCCCACTGGCCCGCCAGGATCACATGCAACACGCCACCCAGTGCCAAGGCCACGCCCAGTGCCTGCCGGCCGTTGACGGCCTCTTTCAGCCACAGCGCCGAAAACAGCACGATGAATACCGGCGACAAGGTGTAGATCAGGGCAATGTTGACGGCCGTGGTGGTGCGCCCGCCGATGTAGACCCAGGCCCCGCAAATCCACATGCCCAGGGCACCTAGCACCAGGTAGCGCAGCCATTCGGCGCGTATGTGCTGCTGGTGCGCCTTCAGCTCGCGCCAGCCTGCGGCGGCCAGGATCAGCCCGGCCATCAGCCAACGCAACAGCGCCAGCAGGTGTGGCTCGATCACACCGGGCGCGCTGCGCGCCACCAGGTAGTTCACAGACCAGAAGGCCGGTGTGATGAACAGCAGCATGAGGGCGAAGCGGTGGCGCGTATGGGTGGGCATGGGTGAGGCAATTGGTAGACGAAGCGAGGAGCACTTTGCGCACAATTTTGAGGCGCATTGTGATCTTGTGCTTGACGCCACAAGTTTCTGCGCCCGGCTTTGGTGCGAATTGCCGGTGGTGAGATGGTTGCAGAAAATAACCATCTATATCCACATGAATAGGGATGGCATGGGGCTTGCATTGTGACATTTTGTTAACTCAACAATGAAAGGTTTTCCCCATGAAGAACAAGATGTTTGGTGCCGGTCTGCTGGCTTTGCTTGCTACGGTTTCCGGTATGCAGCAAGCCCAGGCCGCAGAGTGGAGTGATACCTCCATGGGCTACCGCTACGGCAGCAAATTTGCCGAGCCCTACAACAGCAAAGACATTGCCAAGAACATCCTGAACCTGACACATGTCAGCGGCAACAAATACGGCAGCAATTTCTTCAACGTTGACTTCCTGATGTCCGACGGCAACGACAGCAATGCCCAGGAAGCCTATCTGGTCTACCGCTATACGCTGGATTTCGGCAAGGTGGCGGGCAAGAGCCTGGCCATGGGCCCGGTGCGTGGCTGGGGTTTGACCGCCGGCTTCGACCTGAACACCAAGAACGACCCCAACTACGCCTCGAAGAAGCGCATGCTGGTGATTGGCCCGACGATGATGGTCGACGTGCCCGGCTTCCTGAACATCAGCGCCCTGTTGCTGGACGAAAGCAACAAGCCCAAGTCCATCACCGAACGTTACACCTACGACCTGCACCCCATGCTGAACGCGGTGTGGGGTATTCCGGTTGGTGCCGGTTTCTCGTTCGAAGGCTATATGAACTACATCGCCTCCAAGGGCAAGAACGAGTTCGGCGGCCCAACCTCGCCTGAAACCAACATCGATGCGGCCCTGTGGTACGACGTGGGCAGCGCTACGGGTCTGGGCAAAAACGCCGTGCGTGTCGGCGTGGGCTACCAATACTGGCGCAACAAGTTCGGCAACCCACACACGGTGCCGGGTTCCGAGGCCAAGACGCCTATGATCCGCGCCGACTTCCACTTCTAAGGCGGCCTAGGCACAGGCACAAAAAAAACCGGCTGGTGACAGCCGGGTTTTGTTTTTGCGGCGCTGAAGGATCAGCCGCCGGATTCGAGTGTCGAGGTGGCGTTTTTGTCTTGCGCCAGGCGCACCACCAACTGTTTCAGCGCGGCATCCAATTGAGCCTTCAGCGTGTGCGGCGGGTTGATCAGGAACATGCCGCTGGCGGGCAGGCCGGGGCGAATGGTCTCGCCATCGGTGTTGGTGATGATCTTGCTGGACTTGACCGTCAGCGTGGCGTGCAGCCAGCTTTTGCCGGCCTTGGTGGCCATGGTTTTCAGGCGGCGTGGCAGATCGTGTGCTTCGGGGCGCGGAATGATCGGGTACCAGACGGCGTAGGTGCCGGTGGCAAAGCGCTTCATGTGTTCGCCCACCATGGTCAGCACACGCTCGTAATCGCTCTTCATTTCATAGCTGGGATCGCACAGCAGGAAACCCCGGCGGCTGGGTGGCGGCAGGAATTTGCGCGAACCTTCAAAACCGTCTTCGCGAAACACGGCGATCTGTCGGCCAGCGTCGAGCTGGGCGATGTTGGCGGCCAGGGTTTTGGCATCTGTCGGGTGCAATTCAAACAGCTTGAGCCGATCCTGCTCGCGTATCAGGCGCTGCATGATGAACGGCGAACCTGGGTAGACCTTGTGGCTGCCCTTGTTGTTGAAGCTGGCGATCATGTCCAGATAGTCTTGCAGCGCGGGCGCCAGGGGCTCGGCCCCGGCTTCTGCAGGTGCTTGCAGGCGCGCCACACCGTTGGCCGCCTCGCCGCTGGTTTCGGCGTAGTCACCGTCCAAGCGGTACAGGCCGGCGCCGGAGTGGGTGTCGACCACGGCGAGGGCGGTGTCCTTTTGGGTCAGGTGTTTGAGGGCGGCGATGACCACCGTGTGTTTGAGCACATCGGCGTGGTTACCCGCATGAAAGGCGTGGCGGTAGCTGAACATAGCCGGGTATGGTAACGGTTCGGCCGCCGGCGGGCTAGCGCCGCGGAGACAAACCCCCTATAATGCTGGGTTCTGCAGCGACTGGTGCGCCCCGCGGCAGAAATTGAACTCCCACCTAAGAGGTTTCCTTCAGAGAAACACCGACCGTGGAAAAGGGCAGACCAGGACGCCAACCCCTTTAGGTTGGCCAAACCAACTTTCTTTAAAGAGAAAACTCATGACCAAGACCTTCAGCGCCAAACCCGCTGACGTGGTGCACGAGTGGTTTGTGATTGACGCGACCGACAAGGTCCTCGGACGAGTAGCCAGCGAAGTTGCTCTCCGTTTGCGCGGCAAACACAAGGCCATTTACACGCCTCACGTCGATACCGGTGACTTCATCGTCATCATCAACGCAGCACAACTGCGTGTGACCGGCGCCAAGCCGCTCGACAAGATTTACTACCGTCACTCCGGTTACCCAGGCGGCATTACTGCCACCAACTTCCGTGACATGCAAGCCAAGCACCCAGGCCGCGCCCTGGAAAAGGCCGTTAAGGGCATGCTGCCCAAGGGCCCGCTCGGTTACGCCATGATCAAGAAGCTCAAGGTGTACGGCGGTGCGGAACATCCGCACACCGCCCAGCAACCCAAAGTGTTGGACATCTAAGGAGCATTCTGATGATTGGTGAATGGAACAATGGCACCGGCCGTCGCAAATCTAGCGTCGCCCGCGTGTTCATCAAAAAAGGTACCGGCAAGATCACGGTCAACGGCAAAGACATCCAGAATTTCTTTGGCCGCGAAACCTCGATCATGATTGCCAAGCAACCCCTGGTGCTGACCGGCAATGTCGAAACCTTCGACATTCAAGTCAACGTGCACGGTGGTGGTGAATCCGGCCAGGCCGGCGCAACCCGCCACGGCATCACCCGCGCCCTGATCGATTACGACGCAACGCTCAAGCCCGTGCTGAGCCAAGCTGGTTTCGTGACCCGTGACGCTCGCGAAGTGGAACGTAAAAAGGTTGGCTTGCACTCCGCTCGCCGCCGCAAGCAATTCTCGAAGCGTTAAGCTTCGCGACTGCGAGGACAGTCGATGGAACACCGGAAGACGTTGCGAGGCCTGTGCCTTGTGGTGTCTGCAGCAGTCCCTTCTTATGGATGGGGCCTGCGCCGGAGCTCAGTTGTGCTGTCTTCCGCTTGCCAAAAAGCCGCCCGAGATTTTTCTCCGGCGGCTTTTTTGTTTTTGGCGCGATCACGGATCACCGAGCCATGCGCCTGAAACTGCTGCGTCGCCGCCTGACGATCACCGCTCCTCGCATGGCTGTGCACAGTGCCTTGCCCTGGCCGCTACGTTGGATGCTGGCCGCGGTGATGCTGGGCCTGTGTGGCGCGATTGCGCTGTATGCGTTTGATTTCGGCCGCCGCATCGCCGGGCTAGAGGCTTATTCCAAAGAGTCTTTTTTGCGGTTGCAAAATGAGGTTTTGCAATTACGCGCCGAAAAGGCCGAGTCTGAGTTGGTGGTGAACACCGCCCAGAGTTTGCTGACCGCTGAAAAGGCCGCCAGTCAACACCTGCTGACGCAAATCAAGGCCTTGGAAGCCGCCAACCAATTGTTGCGTGACGATTTGCTGTTTTTCGAGAAGCTGATTCCCGCCAATGGCAGCGACGCTATCGCGATCCGCGGCCTGCAAGCCGAAATGCTGGGTGGTGCGCTCGATGGCAGCCAGATGCGCTGGCAGGTGCTGGTGCTGCAGCCCACCAAAAACGCACCGGAATTTAAGGGCTTGTTGATGGTGACGTTTACCGGTACCCTGAACGGCTTGCCCTGGAGCCAAGCCATACCAGCGGGTGGCCAGCCCTTGCACCTGCGCCAGTATCTGCGGGTTGAAGGTGTGGCGGATTTGCCGGCCCAGGCCGTGGTGAAGAACGTTTCCGCCCGTGTGCTCGAGGGTAGCCAGGTCCGCGCCGTGCAAGCCATACAGCTTGAATAAATGTTGATTGGCCCTCAACTCATCTTTCACTGAGGTCTCCCGATGTTCGGAAAGAAAAAGCAGCCACCGATACGCAGTTTGATTGCCCATGGCAGCAAGATCAGCGGGGAAATCAAGTTCTCCGACGGCATGCGTATCGATGGGGAAGTGCACGGCTCGATTCGCTCGAACGAGGGCAGTCCAAGCATCCTGGTGATCTCTGAGACGGCGGTGGTCAAGGGCGAGGTCTATGCCGACCACGTGATCGTGAATGGCCGGGTAGAGGGCCCTTTGTACGCAGCGGTGCTGCTGGAACTGCAGCCCAAGGCGCGTATCGCCGGCGATGTGCGTTACGCGGCGCTGGAGATGCACCAGGGTGCGGTGATTGAAGGCCAATTACATGCGCTGACCACGGCAGCGGAAAAGACCGTATTGACGTTAGCGGCAAACAACCGCTAGCCGACCTCGCCACGCAAATTGAAGTACGATTTCAACAAATTACGGAGTTTCCCCCATGAGCGCAGTTGCCGAAAATATCCAGACCCAAATGCCCAGCCCCATCGTGTTCACCGATAGCGCTGCGGCCAAAGTGGCCGATCTGATTGCCGAAGAAGGCAATCCAGACCTGAAGCTGCGTGTGTTTGTGCAGGGCGGGGGCTGCTCGGGCTTCCAATATGGCTTCACGTTTGACGAAATCACCAACGAAGACGACACCACCATGACCAAAAATGGCGTTTCGTTGTTGATCGACGCCATGAGCTACCAGTACCTGGTGGGCGCCGAGATCGACTACAAAGAAGATCTGCAGGGCGCGCAGTTCGTCATCAAGAACCCCAACGCCACCAGCACCTGCGGTTGCGGCTCCAGCTTCTCCGCTTGAGTTTGGCGCCACACGCTGTTGGAAGAAAGCCGCCTTAGGGCGGCTTTTTCGTGGGCGCGGAAACGCAGGTTGGCATTCAGGCGCAGCAAAGGGGGTGAGCGTGCAAGACGAAAAATCAGAAAAACTATTGCTCTGGCTAGTGGCCATAGGCTTCTTCATGCAGACGCTGGACGCCACCATCGTCAACACGGCGCTGCCGGCGATGGCGGCCAGTCTGGGCGAGAGCCCGCTGCGCATGCAGTCGGTGCTGGTGGCGTATTCCTTGACCATGGCCATGTTGATCCCGTCGTCCGGCTGGCTGGCCGATCGTTTTGGCACGCGGCGCGTGTTCATCAGCGCCATTGTGCTGTTCACCTTTGGCTCGCTGGCTTGTGCGCTGGCGCATTCGCTGACGCAACTGGTGGGCGCGCGTGTGTTGCAAGGGCTGGGTGGCGCGCTACTGCTGCCCGTGGGGCGTTTGTCGGTGCTGCGCGCCTTTCCGCGAGAGCGCTTTTTGCAGGCCATGAGTTTTGTCGCCATTCCGGGCCTGATCGGCCCGTTGATCGGCCCCACGCTGGGCGGTTGGCTGGTGGAGTTCGCCACCTGGCACTGGATTTTTCTGATCAACCTGCCGGTCGGTGTGCTGGGCTGTTTTGCCACGCTGAAATACATGCCTGACGGCCGGGCCATGGAGGTGAAACGCTTCGATCTAGCCGGTTACCTGCTGTTGGCTTTTGGCATGGTGGCGCTGTCCCTGGCGGTCGACGGTTTGTCCGATCTGGGGCTGCGGCAGGCGGCGGTGATGCTGCTGCTGGTGTTTGGCCTGGCCGCCCTGGCGGCGTATTGGTTGCGCGCGGCACGCCGGCCCGACCCGCTGTTTTCGCCCCAACTGTTCTCCATTCCCACACTGAGCATCGGTTTGCTCGGCAACCTGTTTTGCCGCCTGGGGAGTGGTTGCATGCCATTCCTGATTCCGTTGTTGCTCCAGGTCAGCATGGGTTATTCACCGGCCCGCGCCGGTATGATGATGCTGCCGGTGGCGATTGCCGGGATGATCACCAAGTCCGTGGCGACGCCGCTGATCAGGCGCCTGGGCTATCGCACGACGCTGGTGGGCAATACCGTGATTGTGGGCCTGCTGATGGCCAGCTTTGCCTTGATGGATCCGGGCCAGCCCACCTGGCTGCATGTGCTGCAACTGTCGCTGTTTGGCATGTTCAACTCGCTGCAGTTCACCGCCATGAACACGGTGACCTTGAAGGACCTGGATGGCCCGCAGGCAAGCAGCGGCAACACCTTGTTGTCTATGGTGCAGATGTTGGCGATTGGCATGGGTGTTGCGGCCGCTGGCGCTGTGCTGCAGGCCTATACCGGCTACTTCCAGCCCGCAGGGGCCGCGCAGACGCTGCGCGCCTTCCACGCCACCTTTGCCACCATGGGCGTGATGACCATGGCCTCGGCCTGGATCTTTTGGCAGTTGCCCGACGGCACGACGGTGGTGGGCAGCCCCAAAACCGAGCCCAGGGACGTGACCTGAATGAGGTAGTGCTCAGGCCGGGTAGACCGCGCCCAGCACACGTTCACCGCGGGCACCGGTGACGCTGGCCAGGTTGCCGGGCAGGCGTAACACGGTTTGCCGTGCCAGCCAGGCAAAGGCGGCGGCCTCGACTTCCAGCGGTGGCAGGCCGTGTTGCTCGGACGAGGCCACCGCCACCTGCGGCAGATGCTGCTGCAAGCGCAGCATCAATTGCCGGTTGAGTGCGCCGCCGCCACAAACGATCAATACCTTGCTGTCAAAAGCGTAGCTGGTGACGCAATCACTGCATGCCCTGGCGGTGAATTCGGTCAATGTGGTTTGAACATCGACTGGCGACACTTGCGGCAGGCTGGCCAACTGCTGTGCCAACCACGCCGGGTTGAATAAATCGCGCCCGGTACTCTTAGGTGGCGGCTTATGCAGAAAGGGTTCAGCCGCCAGGCGCGCCAGCAGGGCAGGGTTGACCTGGCCCTGCGCCGCCCAAGCGCCGTCGCGGTCAAACGGCTGGCCAGTGTGTTGCTGGCACCAGTGATCCATCAGTGCGTTGCCGGGTCCGCAGTCAAAGCCCAGCATGCCAGCGCTGGCACTCGCCGGCAGCACACTCAGGTTGGAGATGCCCCCAATGTTGAGCACCGCCAGGGCCTGGCCGGCTCGGCCGAACACCTGGCGGTGGAATGCGGGCACCAGGGGGGCGCCTTGCCCGCCCGCGGCCACGTCACGTGTGCGGAAATCGGCCACCACGTCAATGCCGGTGTTTTCGGCCAGCAGTGCAGGGTTGTTGAGTTGCAGCGTATAACCGCCGGCCTGGCCGGGGGCCACATCGAATTCCTGCGGGCGGTGGCGCACGGTCTGGCCGTGGGCGCCAATGGCGCGGACCTGATGCGCCGCAACACCGGTTTGGCTCAGCAGTGTTTGCACCACCTCGGCGTAACGCCGGGCCAGCGTATTCGCGGCCAGCGCCGCGCGGTGCAATTCGTTGTCGCCAGGGGTGTTGAGGGCCAGCAACTCGGTGCGAAAGGCTTCTGAAAAACCACCCGTGGCGTGGCCAAGGACTTTTAAGGCGCTGCCCGAAAAGTCGACCAGCACGCCGTCCACACCGTCCAGCGAAGTGCCGGACATCAGACCGATATACAACTCGGGCGGGTGTGCAGTGCTTGTCACGGCCTGCGTGCCCGCTGCCTTTATTGCGCGCTGGCCTGGCGCACGGCTTCGCCCGCGCTCAACTGCGTGCGCATGACCGAGGCCAGTTGGTTGAACGCCGGGCGCGCTGCAGTCGACACCGGCTCGGCATTGATATTTTGCTTGGCGATGGTCATGGGATCCTGGTGGATGCCGTTGACGCGAAACTCAAAATGCAGGTGCGGGCCGGTGGCCCAGCCGGTAGAGCCCACGGCGCCAATCAGGTCGCCCTGGCTGACGGTCTGGCCCTTCTTGACATTGATGCGGCTCAGGTGGGCGTAAACCGTGGTGTTGGCGTTGCGGTGGTTCACAAACACCACGTTGCCAAAGCCGTTTTGCACGCCGGCAAACTCGACCACGCCGTCGCCTACGGTGCGTACTGCCGTGCCGGTGGGCGCGGCGTAATCCACGCCCAGGTGGGCTTTCCAGCGGTTTTGAATCGGGTGCATACGCATGGCGAAGCCGCTGGAGATGCGTGAGAACGCAACCGGCGAGGCCAGGAACGCACGGTGCAGGCTTTGGCCATCTAGCGTGTAATAAGCGCCTTTTTTGCCGGGCTCTGCGAACCACATGGCCTGGTAGGTCTTGCCGTTGTTGACGAACTCGGCGCTCAGAATGCGACCGGCGCGCAGGGGTTCGCCGTCGGCTTCCAGGGTTTCGTAAACAATCGAGAAGCGGTCGCCCTTGCGCAGGCCGCGGTGGAAGTCCAGGTCGCCCGAGAAAATCTCTATCAGCTGCGAGGCGATGGCGTCGGGAATGCTGGCGTCGTCGGTGGCGGCAAAAAGCGAGCTGCGGATGGTGCCGCTGGCCAAACGGCTGTTCGCCGTCAATGCTGCGGTTTCCACGCGCGAGGCAAAGCCCGTGGGTGTTTTCTCGATGACCAGGCGTTGGAAGCTGTCGCCACTGCCGGCGCTCCAGCGGGCCGTGAGTTTTTGCAGGCTGTGGGTGGCGCTGCCTTCCACGGTGACGGTGTTGCCACTGCGGCCGAGCAGGGCGGTTTTGGCCTTGGCATCGCTGCGCAAGAACGCGGCCGCGTCGGCATCGTCAATGCCCAGGCGGGCGAGCAGGGACTTGGCGGTATCGCTGGAACGGGTGACGTCGGTGCGAAACAGGTTGAAGTTATGGGCATCCAGCGCATCGGCCTGGATTTGCAGTGGCAGATCGGCCACGGGCTCGACAATCTGCCGCACCGGCACGTCGGACATGTCCGGGCCGAGTGAGGCGACGGCATAGGCGCCCCCGGTGCTCACCAGGAAAAGTGTGGAAATCAGAGCGGTGACGCGTTTGGGGTGGCGTCGCACCAGTGCGGAAAGCTGGTCTCCGACGGTTTTCAGACCGTTATTCAATGTGCAATTCCCCGCTAAAGACAGAAGTAAACCAAATCGCTGCGCCTGGGGATCTCAGCGGTTCGGCGTCTTGTCCGACTGCGCCAACTAAAATCAGGGAATACAGCAACGGTAGAGTATAGCTGTGCACACTTTTTGCCACAATCCTAGAAACAATATGAATCCTCCGGATACCGAATCGCCAAAAAAGGCCGCGCAGCCCCTGTCCGATGGCGTGAAAGAGGCGCTGGCCGTGTCCTTGCGCGGTTGCGACGAACTGATTCCCCAAGAGGATTGGGTACGCAAGCTGCAGCGCTCCGAGGCCACCGGCGCCCCGCTGCGCATCAAGCTGGGCTTGGACCCGACGGCGCCAGACATCCACATCGGCCACACCGTGGTGCTGAACAAGATGCGCCAGCTGCAGGATCTGGGACACACCGTGGTGTTCCTGATTGGCGACTTCACCTCGCTGATTGGCGACCCTTCGGGCCGCAACACCACACGCCCGCCGCTCACGGCCGAGCAGATCAAGATCAACGCCGAAACCTATTACAAACAAGCCAGCCTGGTGCTGGACCCGAGCAAGACCGAAATTCGCTACAACAGCGAATGGAGCGACCCGCTGGGTGCGCGCGGCATGATACAGCTGGCCTCGCGTTACACCGTGGCGCGCATGATGGAGCGCAACGATTTCCATGACCGCTTCAAAGGCGGCCAGTCGATCAGCGTGCATGAGTTTTTGTACCCGCTGATGCAGGGCTACGACTCGGTGGCTTTGAAAAGCGATCTGGAGCTGGGTGGCACCGACCAGAAGTTCAATCTGTTGGTCGGGCGCCATCTGCAGCAGGAGTATGGCCAGGAGCCGCAGTGTGTGCTCACCATGCCGCTGCTCGAAGGTTTGGACGGCGTTGACAAGATGTCCAAGTCTAAGAACAACTACATCGGCATTTCCGAAGATCCGAACACCATGTTTGCCAAGGTGTTGAGCATTTCTGATGTGTTGATGTGGCGCTGGTACACCTTGCTGTCGTTCAAGAGCGAGGCCGAAATTGCCGCGCTCAAGGCCGAGGTCGAAGGCGGGCGTAACCCCAAGGACGCCAAGGTGGCGCTGGCCAAGGAAATTACCGCGCGTTTCCATTCGGCCGCCGCGGCAGATGCCGCCGAGCAAGATTTCATCAACCGCAGCAAGGGCGGTGTGCCCGATGAAATTCCCGAGGTCAGCCTGTCCGGCGCACCCTTGGGCATTGCGCAGTTGCTCAAGCAGGCGGGCCTGGCCGCGTCCACGTCTGAAGGCAACCGCCTGATCGACGGCGGCGGCGTGCGGGTGGACTCGAGTGTGGTGAGCGACAAGGGCCTCAAGCTGGAAGCCGGTATTTACGTGGTGCAAGTGGGCAAACGCAAGTTCGCCCGCGTCACGCTGGCTTAACCGGTTTCGTCAAGGCGCAGGGCTGGCCAGCGGCTTGCCCTTCTCGACGACGTACACGCCCACCAGCTTCACGGGGGCGGCCGAGTCGTTGTGTGCGTCGTGCACCACGCCGGCGGGCACGACAAACGATTCACCGGCTTTGACCTTGCGTGGCTCCTGGCCGTCGACCAGCAGGGTCACTTCACCATCGGTGACGTAGCTGATTTCATCACCAGGGTGGGTGTGCCGGCCGGCTTTGGCACCCGCTGCAACTTCCACGCGGGCCACCACGGCTTCGCGGCCGGGCACAGACACATCGGCCTTGCCGACCATGGTGCGGCTCAGGCCCGAAGCCTGCGCGAAGGCGCTGTTGGCAGCCAAGCTGAGCAGGGCTGCAGTGATGATGCTGAGACCACGGGTGCTTGTTTTCATTGGTTTTCCTCCGAGTGATGGTGCTAGACGCGGGCCATCGTAGCGGTCACCTTCAAGCGTCGCCCCGGTATCAACCCTCAGGAAAATTCAGCGCTTGGCTTGTTCCAGCATCACCACCATCTCGCGGTAGCCACGGCTGCGCGCCAGTTGCAGCGGCGTGTTGCCCTGGCGGTCGGTGAGTTGTTGGCTGGCACCCGCGTCTATCAGGGCGCGCAGGGTTTGCTGGTGGCGCGGGCCACCGTCGCCGAGCACGATGGATTCGATCAGCGCCGTCCAGTGCAGGTTGTTCACGTGATCCAGCGGCGCACCCGCGGCGATCAACTGGCGCACCACACCGTCGTGGCCCAGGTGGGCGGCCGCAATCAGCGCCGTGCCGTCGTAGCGGCTGGTGGTGAGCTTGGCGCTGGCGCCGACCGACAGCAAGGTGGCGAGGGTGGCTTCGTCGTCCGCTACGGCGGCAATCGTCACGGCGTCGTATTTGTCGTTTTCCATAGCAGACAAATCAGCACCAGCCTGCGCTAGAAGCCTGATCACTTGTGACTGTTTGGCGAAGGCGGCGACGTGCAGCGGTGTGCGGCCTTGTTCATCACGGGCGTTCAAGTCCGCCTTTTGCGCGATGATCTTTTCCAGCTTGGCCACATCGCCGCGCTGGGCGGCGGCGTGCAGCCCTTTGTATTGGCTGACCTGCGCCGGGCTCGGTGGTACCTGGGCGTTTGCCATGCCGGTGCAGAGGCTGCATGCAGCGATGGCCAGGGCCAGGATGGAAGCGAGTGTGTGCGGGCGCATGGTCAGCCTTTCAGTTCTGCTTCTATTACTTCAACAATTCTTTGACGTGGTCGATGGCGGCCAGGGCGCATTGCTCGTCCAGGTTGCCAGCGGGTGCACCGCCCACACCGACAGCGCCTATGACTTCATTGCCCACCTTCACGGGCACGCCACCGCCCAGCAGCAGGTAGCCGGGGATGTTCACCAGGTTGGCCGCGCCGGGGTTCTTCTGCGCGATTTCCATGATGGCCAGGGTGTTGTTCTTGGCCGATGCCGAGGTAAAGGCCTTTTGCTGGCTGGCGCCCAGGGTGTGCGGGCCGGCGTTGTCGGCACGTTGCACGGCGCGCACAGTGCCGGCGCGGTCTACCACGGTGGCGCTCACGGCGTAGCCGTTGGTGGCGCAGGTGGCGACGGCCGTGGCGGCGATCTGGTTGGCCAGCTCCAGCGACATGTTGCGCTCGGTGCGCACTGCCTGGGCGTTGGCAGCACCTGCTGCGCAGGCCAGGGCGATGAAGGCGAATTTGAGGGACTTGGTCATGGTGTGCTCCAGTGTTTTTCAGTTGCGGCTCGGTTCGATCAACCGTGGATGAACTGTAAAAAATGGGGCCTCATCTGCCCATGCGTACGGCTACGCCCGAGGCTCCGTAAAACTACGGAGTCTGTTCATCCGCCAACGCCGCGTAGCTGCGGATCAACTGCGCCAAGGACTCGGCCTCGAGCTTGGCGAACAGGTTGGCGCGGTGGGTTTCCACCGTGCGTGGCGACACGCTCAGCACGCGGCCAATCTCCTTGTTCGTCAGGCCCGAGACGATGAGCCCCAGCACCTCGCGCTCGCGCTCGGACAACTGCGCGTAGCGCTCACGTGCCTGCCGGTCGGCCTGGTGCCGTTCGCGCGAGCGCACGTGCTGGCGCACGGCGTTTTGCAGCGCTTCGATCAAGGCTTCATCGTCCACCGGCTTTTCCAAAAACTCGGCCGCGCCAGCCTTGAACGCGCGCCGGCACATGTCCACCGTGCCGTGGCCGGTGAGCATGATCACCGGCTGGTCTACCGCCTGCGCCACCAGTGTGTCGAGCACGCTCAGGCCGCTGATGCCGGGCATACGCACGTCGAGCACGATGGCGCCTATGCCCTGGCGGTCAAACTGCGCCAGAAAGGCCTGCGGGTCGGCCCAGGTCTGCACACGCAAACCCACGGTGCTGATCAGCAGCGCCAGGCTGTCGCGCACGGCGGCATCGTCGTCTATGAGGTGGATCAGCGGAGACAGCGTGTTGCTCATGGCTTGGCGAGGGGAAGAGACAGTTGCAGTGCGGCGCCGTGCGGGCTAACGTTGCTGGCCAGCAGCGTGCCGCCCATATTGCCGGCCAGGCTTTCACACAGGTTCAGTCCCAGGCCCAGGCCGCCACTGCGGGTGGAGAAAAACGGCTCAAAGATGCGCGGCAACACGTCGGCCGGAATGCCGGGGCCACTGTCTTGCACGCTGAGCGTGCCTTGGCCTTCGGTGGCGGCGATGGTCACGCTGAGCGTGCGCTCGCTTGCCGGTGTTTGCTCCAGCGCCTGCAGCGCGTTCATCAGCAGGTTGTGGGCGATCTGCTCCAGCGCCACGCGGTCGGCCAGCACGTGCACATCGGCAGCCGGGCTTTGCACTTGTGGTGTGACGCCACGGCGGGTGCATTCGGGCTCCAGCAAATACAGCACTTCGCGCACGGCGTCTTGCAGCTTCACGGGTTGCAACTGGCCCGAGAGGTCGGGGCGCTCCACCGCGCGGCGCAGCCGGCCCACCACGCTTGCGGCGCGCCGCGCTTGTTCGATGGCTTGGGCCATGGCGCTGCGCACGGTGTCTAGTTCGGGCGGGTCGTCGTTCAACAGGCGGCTGGCGGCCTGGGTGTTGGCCAACACGGCGGTCAGTGGTTGGTTGAGCTCATGCGCCATGCCGGCGGCGAGTTCGCCCAGCGTGTTCAGGCGCGCCACCTGGCCCAGGCGCAGCAGCTCTTCGGCACGCTTGCGTTCGACGCGTTGGCGCATGGCGTTTTGCAGCGCAAGCAACAGCACGGTCACGGCGGCGGTCCAGCCCAGCATCCAGCCCCAGGGCAGTTCGCCCCAGCCCACCTGGCGCAGCGCAAACACGTCAAACGGTTGGCTGTCACTGGCCAGGTGTTTGTGGAATTCAAAGCGCCATCCGCTGAAGGCGCCCGAGCCGATGTGTCCGGGCTGCACTTCGTAGATCTGGTGCTCTTGCTCCAGCGTCACACGTACTGGGCTGGTGTCGCGCTCCATGGGCCATTCGGTCCACGGCAACATCGTGCCCAGGTCGATTTGCAGGGCGTAGCTGATGGGGTCGGCACCCAGCACCAGCCAGTAGCGCCCCTGGTCGAGATGGGACGATGCCAACGCCACACGCCCGGCCTTGCGCGAACTGGCCTCGGCATCGGTCAAGAAAGGCTGTGCCCAGGCTTGATCGGGCGCGCGGCGCTGCACGTCCAGAATCTGCGGGTACACCGAAGACAAACGTTTTTCGGGCTGGGCGCCAGGGTCGCTGCTGCTGCTGGCCGGTTGCAGCAAGGCAAGTGTGGCCAGCACCGCGTCCTGCTGCACCGCACGTTGGCTCAGCAGGCGGTGGGCGATGCGGGCGTTGGCTTCAAAGTCTTCACGCTGACGTGCCAGCTCCTGCCGCGCCAGCGCCACGCTGCCCAGTGCGGCGAGCACGGCCCAGGCCAGCAGCCAGCCACCACGGCTTTGAATTGCTTTCCATGCATTCGACATAGGGGCGCATTGTGCATGGTGGGCGACAATCTGCTGATGTTCACCAAATCTTCTTCCTGGTTCACCCCGCAGCGCCTGCTCTGGGCTTCGGTGGTGGTGGCGCTGATGACCATCACGCTCAAGACCTGGGCCTGGAAACTCACAGGCTCCGTGGGTTTGTTGTCTGACGCGATGGAGTCTTTTGTCAACCTGGCTAGCGCGATTTTTGCGCTGGTGATGGTGACCATCGCCAAGCGCCCGGCCGATGAAGACCACCCTTACGGCCACCACAAGGCCGAGTATTTTTCGTCGGGCTTCGAGGGCATTTTGATCATCGCCGCCGCGCTGGGCATCATCTGGGCGGCGAGCCACCGCCTGGCGTCGCCGCAGCCGATTGAGCAGGTGGGTCTGGGCCTGGCGCTGTCGGTGGGCAGCTCAGTGCTGAACGGTGTATTGGGCTGGGTGATGCTGCAGGCCTCGCGCCAACACCGCTCGATTGCACTCGAGGCCGATGCCCGGCATTTGTTCTCCGACGTCTGGACTTCGGCTGGCGTGGTGCTGGGCATTGCAATGGTGGCCTGGACTGGCTGGCTGTGGCTGGACCCGGTGGTGGCGATTGCCGTGGCCATCAACATCATGCGTGAAGGTGCGCACCTGGTGTGGCGCTCGTCGCAGGGCTTGATGGACGAGGCGCTGGAGCCTGAAGTGCAGGCGCAGATCCAGCAAACGCTGGCCCGATTTGCCGGCCCCAAGCTGCGCTTCGACCACGTGACCACGCGCAGGTCCGGCCAGCGTCGTTTTGTCGATTTGCACATGCATATGCCAGCCGACCTGACGCTGGGCCAGGCCGCCGCGTTGCGCTCGGACGTAGAGCAAGCGCTGATGCACGACGTGCCCGGCCTGCGCGCCACCATCCAGTTGCTGCCCACCAATGTGGAAGCCTATTTAGAAACCAACGAGGATGCACCCGCAGCGGCATCCTGATGACGCGAGACGAGGGCCTGTTAACACTATGGATGGGAGCGCGAACGTGATTAAAAAACCGCCAATCAAGGCGCGGGACGAAGGCCAGGCGTCCGCCTGGTCTAGGAGAGCAACGCGGAGTGGCGGTTTTTTAAGCACGTTCCCTTCGGGCTGCGGCCCAAAAGACCAGCCGCATCGTTGCAAAGCCTGGCCGGGGTTCACCCCGGCTGCGTTTTGCGCCTCGCCGCTGGCCCTTTGGACTCGCAACGCGTCTCCCATCCATAGTGTTAACAGGCCCTAGTTGAGATGAAAGTTGTTTTGCAGCGGGTGCTGGAAGCCCGTGTGGACATTGCCGGTGAAACCGTGGGCGCCATTGGTCCCGGCCTGCTGGCGCTGGTGTGTGCCGAGCGTGGTGACGATGAAGCGCTGGCCGACAAGATGCTCGCCAAAATCGTCAAGCTGCGCATCTTCAGCGACGCGGCGGGCAAGATGAATTTGAGCCTGCAGGATGTTGCGGGTGGGCTGTTGATTGTCAGCCAGTTCACCTTGGCGGCGGATTGTTCAGGCGGCAACCGACCGAGTTTTACCGGCGCGGCCGTGCCGGATGAAGGGCGCCGTCTATACGATTATTTTGTGCGCCAGGCCCAAGCCACGCACCCGACGGTGGCGACGGGCCAGTTTGCGGCCGACATGCGGGTGCATCTGGTCAACGACGGGCCGGTCACCATTCCGATGCAGATGAGCCCGGCTTCAGCCGGCTAGGGCCTCAGACCGGGTGCCGGGTGCCGGGCAGCGGCCGCTTGCCTGCGTGCGGCCAGCACGCCAGCGGCTCAACGCACCAGAATTTCCACGCGCCGGTTGCGCGGTTCTGCCACGTTGTCGGGCGTGGGTATGGCCAGTTCACGCTCGCCCCGGCCGGTGGCTTCAATGCGCTCGGCGGCCAGCGGATACTGCTTGAACAGATCACCCTGCAGCAGCAAGGCGCGTATTTGCTGGGCGCGCTGCAAGGACAACTGATCGTTTTTGGCGGCTTCGCCCACCGTGTCGCTGTGGCCGGTGAGCACGATGTCCGCCCCAGGGCGGCTTTGCGCCAGGGCCAGCGCTTCGCGCAAGGTTTGCTGCGCTTGCGGGGTCAATTCGGTGGCGCCGGCGGCAAAGTAGATGACAAAACGCTGGGGCTTGGGCGGGCGCAGCGCAAACACCTCCGGATAAGCCTTTTCCACGGCTTCGGCCGTGGTCATGTCCACGCCTATGGCCGAACCTTGAACCGCTGTGGCCCGCGCATAGGGTTGAGCGAGCTTTTGGGTTTGGCCTGCAGACGTCACGCGCAGCGCCGAGGGGCTGCCGTTGTCCTGCGGCAATAACACCACGCCCGTGGTGGGCGGGGCGGCACAGCCGACCAGTGTCAGCACTAGGAGCGCGGCGAGGGCATAAGGAATGCCGACTTGTGTGGGGCTGGGTTTGCCGGCGGCGCGGATCATGGCTTGACCTCGCCCTCGGCCTGCACGATGAAGTCCGTACCCAGGACGCCGATGATGGTGGTGGGCGTGTGGACTTCCACCGCCTCGGGGCGGGTCTTGCCAATCAGGCCGGTGATCATGCGCAGCGTGCCACGCAGCACAGAGACCAGCAGATTGCCGTCCTGGGTGGTGGCGTCAAAGGCGAAACGCTTGAGTTCGAGCCTGCTGCTGGGGCCGACGATGAGAGTGCTGCCGTCGCGCAAAACCAGGCTGGTGGCGCCATCGGCACCCGTGGTCAGCACATCGGCAACGTTGACGGCATCACCTGGCAGCAAAGCCTTGCTGCCCTGGGTGTTCTCCAGCTGCACCAGCCCTTTGACCAGCTTGACCGTACCTGCGCGGGTGTTTTCCGCCTGGGTTTGCGCATGCGCTGCCAGTGCACTGATGGCGATCAATGCGCCTGCGAAAAATTGGCTGATGTGGCTTTGCATGGCGTTGAAAAATGTCAGGTGCATTGTTTGCGATGTTTTTTCATGGAAACAATTGCTGCTCCATTGGGCCGGATCAGGGGCTTTCGTAGGGATTGGCAAATCCCAGCCGGGCCAGGATGGCGATTTCCAGTGCCTCCATTTCCTGGGCATCGGCTTCGCCGGTTTCATGGTCGTAGCCCTGGGCGTGCAGCGCGCCATGCACCAGCATGTGGGCGTAGTGGGCTTGCAAGGGCTTGTCGTTTTCTGCGGCTTCGCGGGCGATCACCGGCGCGCACAACACCAGGTCGGCGCAGACCACGGGGGTTTGGCTGTAGTCGAAGGTGAGCACATTGGTGGCGTAGTCTTTTTGCCGGTAGTCGCGGTTCAGCATCTGGCCTTCTTCGGTGTCGACGATGCGCACGGTGATTTCTGCGTTCGCCTGCAGCGCGTGGCGGATCCAGCGCGCCACTTGCGTGCGCGGCAGCGCCGCGCGGTGTAGCGCAGCATCAGCCAACTTGCCAAACTGAAGCGACAGTTGCAGCTGTGGCAGAGATGGCTGTTTTTGCGGTGATTTTTTAGATGCCAAATGAGCCTCCCGTGCTTGCCTTGTATGCGTAGGCAGCTATCAAAATAGGTTTAGGTGGCGCTGCGCCGGCTGCGTGGGCGCGGCACAGCGGACTCGTCCAGGGCGAGTTCGCGGTCGCGGGCCTCCAGGTCGGATCGGCCACGTGTGTCATACGCATCCACAATACGCGCCACCAGTGGGTGGCGCACCACGTCCGCGCTGGTCAGGCGGCAAATGGCGATGCCCTTGGTGCGTTTGAGCACGCGCTCGGCGTCTATCAGGCCGCTGAGTTGGTCTTTGGGCAGGTCGATCTGGCTCACATCGCCGGTGATCACCGCCTTGGCACCAAAGCCCAGCCGCGTGAGGAACATCTTCATTTGTTCGGGCGTGGTGTTTTGCGCTTCATCCAGGATGACGAAGGCGTTGTTCAGCGTGCGTCCGCGCATAAAGGCCAGGGGCGCCACTTCCAATGCATTGCGTTCAAAGGCCTTTTGCACTTTGTCAAAGCCCATCAGGTCGTACAAGGCGTCGTACAGTGGGCGCAGATAGGGGTCTATCTTCTGGTTCAGGTCGCCGGGCAAAAAGCCCAGACGCTCACCGGCCTCGACGGCGGGGCGTGTGAGCACAATGCGTTGCACGGCGCTGCGCTCCAGGGCGTCGACCGCACAAGCCACGGCCAAGTAGGTTTTGCCGGTGCCGGCCGGGCCAATGCCGAAGGTGATGTCGTGCTGCTGAATGCTATCCAGGTAGGAAGCCTGGTTGCTGGTGCGGGCGCGCACCTCGCCGCGGCGCGACTGCAGGCCGGGCGTGTCGGCCTCTTGGCCGGCGCCGTCGCCTGCGAGCATCAGTTGCACGGTTTCGGGGTTGATAGGGCGCACCGCCATCTCATACAGCGCCTGCAATACCTCCAGGGCTTGTTTGGTGCGGGACTTGGAGCCGTCGATCTTGAACTGCTCGTGGCGGTGCGCAATGCTCACTTGAAGCGCCGTTTCGACGGTGCGCAAATGGCTGTCCATCGGGCCGCAGAGGTTGTCCAGGCGGTTGTTGTTGGGGGGGGAGAAGGTGTGTCGTACGATCATGGGCTGTGCCGGTTATCGCTTATTGTCGCCGCTGCCCCAAATCTTCATCTCTCAGGATCCCATGATCGGACGTCTGCAAGGCCTTTTGGCCGAAAAAAATCCACCCCAACTGCTCATCGACTGCAACGGCGTGGGCTACCAGGTGGATGTGCCCATGAGCACTTTCTACAACCTGCCCGGCGTGGGTGAACGCGTCACTTTGCTGACGCACTTTGTGGTGCGTGAAGACGCGCAGATTCTGTATGGCTTCGGCACGGCCGCGGAGCGCGATGCGTTTCGGCAACTCATCAAAATCTCCGGCGTGGGGCCGCGCACGGCCTTGAGTGTGTTGTCCGGCATGGGCGTGAGCGACCTGGCCCAGGCCATCACCACGCAGGAGCCCGGCCGGCTGATCAAAGTGCCCGGCATTGGCAAGAAGACGGCCGAGCGTCTGCTGCTGGAGCTCAAAGGCAAGCTCGGGGCAGACATCGGCGTCCATGCAGGCGCGGCCAGCGACGCCCAGGCCGACATCCTGCAGGCCTTGATGGCGCTGGGTTATAGCGACAAAGAAGCCGCGCTGGCGCTGAAGGCGCTGCCCGCCGATGTGGGGGTGAGCGACGGCATCAAGCTCGCCTTGAAGGCATTAGCCAAGTAAACACGTTGCCAGAGTTGGCGACCTGGAAGGCCGGTGACGAGCGCCGAAGCTTCCCTTGGGGGATGCGACGGAACCGGCTTGCCGGGCCGCCAGCATCGCCCCCTGCAAGGGGGTTGGCGAAAACACGCAGTGTGTAGCCTGGGGGTGTGCCAAATCTACTGCGCCGCGCGCACCACACGCGCATTCACGGGCTGCACAGGGCGCGCATTGTTCGGGAACAACTGCGTGAACAGGCGCAACTGGCTGGCGCTCAAGCTGGTGGGCTGGCGCATCACCATCCACAACACACCTTCGGTGCAAGGCGGGGCGGTGAGCGAGCCGAAGAACTGGTAATAACGCGGATCTTGCGGCAGCAACGAGGCCACGTTGAGGCCGCCGGCCGGGAAGGCCACACGATCGGCCACATCCAGCGGCACATAAGTCCACACCTGGTCGATCATGGCATTGGCTTCGCCAGGCTCCAGCAGCACCGCCAGCATGGCTTGTTGGCCGTCTTCACTGCGGTGCAGCAGGTGCACCCCCATGGCGAAGCTTTTGCCATTGATGATTTCTTCGGCTGGCTGCTGAAAGTCCATGCTGACCAGCCGGTAACGCGTGCCGCGCACGGTCAGGAAGTTCTCCCCTTGCACATCGACCTGTAGTGTGCGGCCGGTGTGCACCACCGAGCCATTGCTGGCCTTGTAGTTCAATGTCAGCGGCTCGGCCGGGCCGGCCAGGGCGGTGCTGTCATCGATGGCAATCGGCGACTGGCGCTGGCCTGCGCCACAGGTGGCAAATTCGGGTTTCAGCTTGGCCCAGGCTTGCGGGCCGGCGTCGCCGCTGTAGGCCCAGGGGAGTTCCGGTGCCTGTTCTTGTTTGTTGCCGCGCATGGCCGGTGTGCCGCTGCGTTGGCCTACCGCCGCCGCTGCGCCGGCGGTGCCGGCAAATGAGCCCAAGGCCGCGGCGCGTGCACGCAAATACTGCTGCTGCGCTGGGTCATCGACGCTGGAGCGTGTGCTCACAGGGGTAGGCTGTACCGCGCTTTTGCCGCCCGTTGCGGGGCGTGCCGGCGCGGCTGCAGTGGTCTGGATGCTGGGCGAGGGCGACACCGCCAATGACGGCGCGCGCGGCACTGGGTTGGTGGCGCGGTGCCGTGGGCTTTGCATGGCCGATCTGCGGGGCGGTGGCGTTTGTGGTGTGGCGTTGATCTCCTCGACCGCGGCACGCACCTGGTCGGCAATCGACATGGGTTTTTCAGTGCCGGCCGCAGCCGTCGGCGCCGCGACTTGGCTGCGGGCGCTGGTGGGGGGCGCGGTCACAGGCTTGGCGGGTGAGGGAATGCGGCTCGCCGGTGCTGGCGCGCTGGCGGGTGCGTCTGCGGCCATGGCCGCGCTGCTGACCACCAGCGATGCACCCAGCCAGGCCACGGCCCGCCAGATGGGCAGCGGTTTTGCGGAGAGGGGCAGAGAAGTTGGTTTCATGCGGGCTTGGGCTCTGAAAGACGTTGGGGCAGCAAGCAAGGCCGACCAAAAGCATGGGGCGGCAAAGCCACCCTGACGCCGGTTACGACTCTGTATCGGCATCCGCGCGTAAGACTTGAGGATCCTCGGCACAAATCAGCGCGAGGGCAGGACGTACGGATCGGGATGGGCTGCTAGGCGCGTTTCTGGCCAATAGCCTTGCTATTGGCCAGAAACGCAACGCCGCAGACCGCCCGAGTCCGTGCGGCATGTAGCGTGTTGATTTGTGACGAGGGTCCTTACGGCTATAGTCGATGGCGCATGCCGTACGGATCCGTACGGCAGCCATTTGTTCCCTTATTTTTGCGCCCGGTTTCGGGTTCTGCCGTGTCCATCCAGACTGACGATTTTGCTCCGCCCCCTGCCAAACGCGTGGTTTCCGCCGCGCCGGTGTCGCCTGCCGAAGAGGCGATAGAGCGCGCGCTGCGCCCCAAGCTGTTTGACGAATATGTGGGCCAGACCAAGGCGCGCGAGCAGCTGGAAATCTTTATTGGCGCGGCCAAGAAGCGCGAAGAAGCGCTGGACCACGTGTTGTTGTTCGGCCCGCCCGGCCTGGGCAAAACCACGCTGAGCCACATCATCGCCCACGAACTCGGCGTGAACCTGCGCCAGACCAGCGGCCCGGTGCTGGAAAAACCCAAGGACCTGGCGGCGCTGCTGACCAACCTGGAAAAGAACGACGTCTTGTTCATAGACGAAATCCACCGCCTGAGCCCGGTGGTCGAAGAAATCCTCTACCCCGCGCTGGAGGACTACCAGATCGACATCATGATTGGCGAAGGCCCGGCGGCACGTAGCATCAAACTCGACCTGCAGCCCTTCACCCTGGTGGGCGCCACCACCCGTGCCGGCATGTTGACCAACCCGCTGCGCGACCGTTTTGGCATCGTGGCGCGGCTGGAGTTCTACAGCCCCGAGGAGCTGGCGCGCATTGTCAAACGCAGTGCTGGTTTGTTGAACGCGCCCATCGATGCCGATGGCGGCTTTGAAGTCGCCCGGCGCTCGCGTGGCACGCCGCGCATCGCCAACCGCCTGCTGCGCCGTGTGCGCGACTACGCCGAGGTCAAAGGCAATGGCACCATCACGCTGGACATGGCCAACCGCGCGCTGGCCATGCTCGATGTAGACCCGCAAGGTTTCGACTTGATGGACCGCAAGTTTCTGGAAGCGGTGATCCTGCGTTTTGACGGTGGCCCGGTGGGGCTGGACAACATCGCCGCCAGCATTGGCGAAGAGCGCGACACCATTGAGGACGTGATCGAGCCCTACCTGATCCAGCAAGGTTTCCTGCAGCGCACGCCGCGTGGCCGTATCGCCACTCTCGCGGCCTACCGGCACCTGGGCGTGACGCCGCCCAAGACCGACAACGATTTGTTCGGTTGATTGCGCCGCAGCACGGCATGGTTGAGGTTTCCCGTCCCGCAGACACTGACACGGATGGCGCAGCTTTGATGTTTGAGCCGCGCCTGCGCGGCAACAGCCTGTTCAGCGCGTTGATGGTGGCGCTGTTTGGTATGGCCATGACCTGGTCACTGCTGGAGAGCCAGCGTGAAACCGACAGCCCATGGATGTTTGTGGTGATGGTTTGTGTGCTGGTGCCCTCGGCTTTGGCGGTGCTGATTTTGGTGCGCCACGCGCTGAACACTGCGCCCGTGCTGGTGCTGGATGCCCAGGGCATTCGCGGCGCCCAATTTCAAGGAATGGTGCCGTGGAACGATGTGCTGGACGCCGAAACCGACCGCTTGTTGCTCGGCCAGGTGCTGCGCCTGGACCTGATGCCCTCGCCCACACGCCGCAACCGGCGCTCTTTTTTGACCGGGCGCAATCCAAGCACGCCGCTGATCAGCCTGCATTTGCTCGACGTTCGCCAGCAGCGTGATGCCCTGCGTGCCATCCATGCGCAGATTGCACCGCGCCGGGCCGCAGCCGGCCTTGGCGAAGCCCCCAGCGTGGGCCGGGCACGCGCCGCCGTGGCGCTGGACGATGCCTTGTACCGCATCACACCCCACACCTGGGCCTTGTTTGCCATGTTGGCCGCCAACATCGGGGTGTGGCTGCTGCAACTCACCCAAGGTGTGAACGCCATGCGCCCGTCCACCGTGCAATTGCTCGAGTGGGGCGGTAATACCGCGGCGTCGGTGGTGGTGGATGGCGACTACTGGCGCATGTTCAGCGCGATGTTCTTGCATGGCGGGGCGGCTCACCTGGGCTTCAACATGCTGGCGCTGGCCGTGGCGGGCAGGCCTTTGAATCGCCTGTTGGGCAATCTGCAGTTCTTGCTGCTGTACCTCACGGCTGGTTTGGCAGGTGCGGTGACCAGCCTGCACGTTTCGGCGCAAACGGCGGTGTCGGTCGGTGCCTCGGGGGCGATTTTTGGCGTGATGGGCGCCATCCTGACCGTGAGTTGGCAGTACCGCCGCCGTATGCCGGGGGCCGAGAACCGGCGCATCTGGGTGGGGCTGGGTTTGTTTGTGCTGTATTCGCTGATGCAGGGCTTGTTGCACAGCGGTGTGGACAACGCGGCTCACGCCGGTGGTTTGGTGGCCGGCCTGCTGCTGGGATTGTGCTTGTCTGCGCCCTTTGACGAACAGGTGAGCCGTGTGCAGCGCTTCAAGGCCGCGCTGGGGGCCGCCACGGTTTCGGGCGCACTGCTGGTGATGGGGGTGCTGAGCACCCCGGTGCCTGCGGTTTGGCCCATGCAGTCTTTGCAGGCCGAGGCGGTGCTGCGCCGCGTGATGCCGCGTTTCCAGCAGACCTTTGCAGCGCTGGAGCAGCAGGGCCAGCGTTTCCGACTGGGGCAACTCACGGCTTTGCAGTACTGGAGCTTCGCCCACCAGGTGGTCACGCCGCAATGCCAGGCCATGGTGCAGCAGTTGAGCCGCCTGCGCGCACCGCAATGGGAGCCGGCGGGGCAACTGGCTAGCGCTGTGCAGCGCATGTGTGTGCTGATGATGGCCAACGTCGACATACAACTGCGCCGCGCCAATGGCAGCCTGGCGGTGAACCCCGAAGATTCTGCCCGGCTACGTGCCCTGAACGCCGAAATGCAGCTGGTTGCGCGGCAATTAAATGCGCTGCAAGCCCGTGCGCGGTCTACCGCGCCAAGCAGCACACCGCCCGCCGGAGCGAAGCCATGAGCCCAAAGCGGAATCGCCCGCTGCTGTTGCGCCTGGGCGTGTGGGGCTACCTGGGCTTGGCGTTGCTGTTGGGCTTGTGGGCTGAAGTCTGGCAACACAGCGGCATGGTGAACCCCACCGAACCTGCGGACGATGTCGCTCTGGTGGCCCGGCACTTCACCCACGGTGAGAAACCTGTCGCCATGCGATACGCACAACTGTCTGCGCAGATGGATGAGGCCGCACTCAAGGCACATTTCGACGGCCTGCCATTGGGGTGCGCGCCCGCGCAACACCAGCCCAGCCAAACCGAGTGTCTGGCCACACCCGATCAGGTGGACGGTGTTTCGGCGCTGCAGCTGCGCTTGCTGCTGGCGGACGGTCACTTGAGCGAAGCCACGGTGCTGCTGCCCTGGTGGCGCCACCACACGGCGCTGCGCGCCTTGCTGCGCGACCTTGGGGCTGCGCATGCCCTCAGTCCAGAAAACGAACCGCAGCCGCAGATCATCTGGCGTGTGCCCGGCGGCGAAGTGCGGCTGAACCGTGCGCCAGGCTTCGATCCGTTGCATGCCAGCCGCATCGTGTGGCGCGCGGCCGAGATCGCGCCCGCCGCGTTGGTAAACCCTGCTACAAAGAGTCCCTGATCTAAACATTAGGAACGCGTCCATGAAGTTCGCCCCCGTCGTTGTGCTGTTGTGTGCCGTGACGCTGGGGGGCTGTGCCACACGGCCGCTGCCGGTGATGGACAACAGCCTGGGCATGCCCTTTGTGCGTTTGCCGGCCGGCGCGTTTTTGATGGGCAGCGACGAAACCCCCGCCACGCTGGCCCAAGCCTTTCCGCAACTCGAGGCCAAGCGTTTTACCGATTTGGCCGACGAGGGCCCGGTGCACCGTGTGCGCATCACCAAGCCGTTCTACATGGGGCAGACCGAGGTCACGGTGGGCCAGTTTCGGCGCTTCCTGCAGGCCTCGGGCTACCAGCCGGAGTCGGAAGCCGATGGCACGGGTGGTTATGGCTACAACCCGCAGTACAACGCCGAAACCTCGGCTTCGGGCGACGCCTTTGAAGGGCGCGACAAACGTTACTCGTGGCGCAATCCCGGCTTTGCGCAGGGCGACGACCACCCCGTGGTCAACGTGAGCTGGAACGACGCCGTGGCCATGGCCGCGTGGCTCAGCAAAGCCGAAGGCCGTCGTTACCGCCTGCCCACCGAGGCCGAATGGGAATACGCCGCCCGTGCCGGCAGCCGCAGCCGCTACCCGTTGGGCGACGACCCGAAAACCCTGGTGCAGGTGGCCAATACCTTTGATGTCAGCGCCGCGCCGAACTGGCCCAAGTGGACGGCGCAGGCCTTGCCGGTGTCAGACGGCTACGCCTTCACCGCCCCGGTGGCCAGCTTCAAGCCCAATACTTTTGGTCTGTACGACATGCTTGGCAACGCCTGGGAGTGGACCGCCGATTGGTATGGCGAGGACTACTACGCCAGATCTCCGGTCGATGATCCGCAAGGCCCGGCCGACGGCAACGTGCGTGTGCGCCGTGGCGGCTCTTGGCACACCTGGGCTTTCTACGCACGGCCCGCGTTCCGCAACTGGAACACGATGCAGACGCGTTACCCGCTGGTCGGCTTTCGGCTGGTGCTGGAAGCGCCTTAGCGCCTGTTGCTGTTCTGCTGCGCGCGCAGCGCAGACATGACTTCTTGCAAACCCTTGGTGAGGTGTTTGTCGCGCCGCAGCACCATGCCCAACTGGCGCACCAGTGGTGGTTGCAGGGCCGAGGTGCTGAGTCGGCTGGCGCTGTTGCTCTGCAAAGCCAGCGCCGGCAGCAGCGACCAGCCCAGCCCCGCCGCCACCAACTCCTTGATGGCCTCTACGCTGCCAAACGCCATCGCGGGTGCACTTGTCAGGCCCGCCGTGCCAAGCCATTCGTCCGTGGCGCGCCGCGTGTTACCGCCCTCATAAAGCAGCATCACCTTGTCTCGGAAGAACGCCGCATCCGGGCCGCCTTCTGGCCACACACTGCCAGCGGGCGCCACCGCGAGAAACGCGTCCTCGTGAAACGGCTCAACCTCGAGTGCGCGGCCGGATGCTGGGAGTGTGACTACCGCGATATCCAGCGCATTGCTTTCCAGCTCGCGCAGCATCTCATCGGTGTTGCCGACACGCACGATGATCTCCAGGCCAGGCATGCGTTTTTTGGCTGCCGCAATCGCACGCGGCAACAGGTGGATGGAGGCCGTGCCGCCGCAGCCTATGCGTACGCGCCCGACCGCACCGTCTTTGTAGGGCTGCATCGCTTCTTCGGCCGCGGCACATTCGGCCAGCACGCGCCGGGCGTAAGCCAGCAACTCGACACCTGCCGCAGACGGCCGCGCCCGGCGGCCCACACGTTCGATTAGCCGCACTGCCAGCCGCTGCTCAAGAAGCTTCACTTGTTGGCTGACGGCCGGTTGCGTCAGCCCTAGCCGTTCACCCGCAGCGGTAAAGCTGCCGAGATCGGCCACGCTGACGAACGCGGCAAGTTGGTCCAGGTTCAGCACCAGAAGAATTCCTTATCACTTGCATCACGAACATGGGCTTCCACGTGAGCACGCGTGAATCCATCATCAAGTCCACCCGCTGCCACTGTGGCGCTGGATGATAAAGGGAGCCGGTTTGATGACGCGAGATGTGAGTGAATGCAGCCCAACGCAGGCCGGGTTGCCTGGTGCACTGGCGCGAGGATTGGCGCTGGGATATGTGCGAAGACTGCTGCGCCGCCTGGCGCTATGTGGGCATGGGGCCCTGCGCCGGTTACGTCACTTGCGTCCGAAAAGGCGTGGCACACAGGTCTTGGCACGTTTGTCGGAGGCGCAGCTAGGCGACATAGGCCTGAGCCGCGCACAAGTCGAGGCCAGGGTTGGCAACGCGTGGTTCTGGGGCTGATGCCATCAGCGCAGTGCGCCGCGTGCATCCACGCGTATCAGCTTCTCGACCGTGCCGCTCACCAAGCCGCCGCGCACACCGACCAACAGGTCGTGCAGGTTGACGGTGGGGTCGCAATGGCCGGGCACCAGCCACACCGTGTCGCCTAGCTGGGGCAGGGCGTCGCCGGGCGTTTGTGCGCGCAGGATGCCGTGTTCATCGCCGCCATTGAAGTAGTCCAGCGGCGCGGGCAGGCCCAGCGGCCAGATACGTGGCAGGCCGGAGTCTATGGCATGGCTTTTGTGGCCGGCGTCGCAGACCACGTGGGTCGGGCTGGTGCTGACGATCTGGCTTTTGACAAACAAGGCGTGTTCAAAGGTGGGCGCGCTGGGGTCGGCCTCGTTGGCGGCGTAGTCGGCGTCCATGAAAAGGAAAGAGCCGGCTTGTAATTCACCATACACGCCGCTGGTCGCTTCCAGCGCCATGGTGCCGGTGCCGGCACCGGTGACCAGCGGCACGACAATGCCTGCGGCTTCGATCAACGCACGTGTGACCACGGCCAAACGCACGGCGGCGCCAATGGCCGCCTCGCGCTCGGCCAGGCTGCGCAGGTGTTGTGCTTTGCCGTGGTAGGCCTGCAGCCCGGCAAAACGCAGGAACGGGTGGCGCACAATTTCTTGCGCCAGGGCCAATGCAGCGGCGGCAGAGCCTACGCCGCAGCGGCCTTGGCCGACGTCGATCTCGATGAAGACATCGAGCACGGCGCCGCTTGGCGGCAGGGCTTCAGCCATCACCTGCACGAGGCGCCGCAGGGCTTCGGGGTTGTCTACCGCCAAAGCCAGTTGCCCCGGTGGGTTCGAAGCATTTTGTGCCGCGAGCGTCACTGCAATATGCGCAACACGCTTCAATTTCGATAGCGAAACAACTTCATTGCTGATGAAGATGTTGCGCACGCCACCGGCCAGCATGGCTTCGGCCTCGGCGGTTTTCTGCACACAGACACCGACGGCACCGGCCTGCATCAACTGCAGCGCCAGCGCGGCGCTTTTGTGCATCTTGGCGTGCGGCCGCCACAGCATCTTGTGCTGCTGGGCGAAGCTGGCCATGCGCTGGAGGTTGCGTTCCATGGCATCCAGATCGACGACAAGGGCAGGGGTGTCGATCTCGGAGACGTTTTGGCCTACGCTAGCGGGCGGTGCGGCTTGCCAGGGGGGAGTGGTTTGCATTGCTTGGGTTCAGGTGGCGTTTTCGTCTAACGAGAGATCGTCCAGGTGCTGGGTGTCGGCCCAGCCCACCAGGGTGAGGCCGTCGGGTGTCCACAGCAGGCGGTTGATGGCGGCGTTGCTGAGCTGCCAGGTGCGCGGCGCCTGCACACCCTGGCCGGTGGCGGCGCGGTACAACACGTCCATGACGCCACCGTGGGCGACCAGCACGATTTGTTCACCCAGATGGGCCGCGGCCAGGGCATTGACGGTTTGCAGGATGCGGTCGCGGAACAGGTTCAGCGACTCGCCACCGGCGGGCGAAAAATCGGGCTCGCGTTTGCGCCAGCGCATGGCCAACTCGGGTGCTTCGGCTTCGATTTCGGCGAAGGTGCGGCCCTGAAAAGCCCCGAACTCACGTTCACGCAGGCCTTTGTCGATTTGCACGGGCAGTGCCAGGGTTTGCGCGATGGCCTGAGCGGTCTCAAAAGCGCGCAACAAGTCGCTGGCATAGACCGCCTGCACCGACTCATCGGCCAACGCGGCCGCGGCGCGTGCGGCCTGCGCGCGCCCGACGTCGTTGAGCGGAATGTCGAGGTGACCCTGGATGCGTGAATCCACGTTCCAGGCCGTTTCGCCGTGGCGAATGGCAATGATGCGGGTGGCTAACATGCCACCGATTCTAGGAGGCCGGCGAAGAGGCGGCTGCGGCCGGGCGTGGTGCCGGCGTCGCGGCTGGCTGCACGGCTTGTGGTGGTGTCACGGTTACACGCCTAATGCCTTGCGGCGGTTGCGGGAAGCCGCTGAGCGCGGCTTCGAACATCAGCGGCAACACGGTGCCATCACCGCCATAAAGACCATAGTTGCTGGCGCGGGTTTCATAGACCACGCTGCCGGAGGCTGCATCACGCAGCACCACGCTGACTTCGCGCTGAACGTCGCGCGGGTAGCTGTCCATGTAGACCCAGTTGGCACCCATGCCCCAGCCCGGGCCATAGCCATAACCGGGCCACCAGCCGCCATAACCGTAGTACATGGACATACGCGGATAGCCCCAGTAGGGGTAAGCGTAGAAGTCGGAGCCAAACGTCACGGATTTGAGTGTGGCGCTGACTTGTACGTTGTATTGGGCCTTGGTCTCGTCTCGCAGCAGGCCCACCTTGGCGAGTGCGGGTTCGGCGAGTTGCTCCAGCAGTTGCTGGCCCGAACCCTGGCCAAGCTGTTGTGAGGGCAGGTGTTCAAAGCGGTAGGTGGCGGGGATGCTGAGCGTGGCGAGGCTGGAAAAACTCTGCACATCGCTGGTCACCAGCACAGGACCAGTGGCACAGCCGGTGAGCAAGGCGGCCGCGCCAGCCAGTAAGCATGCTGTTTTCATTTTCGACTCCGTTGCGGCCACATATGTGGCCCCCAATAGATCGTCAACAGGCTCTTAGAGGGTGACGACCTGCAAACCGGGAATGCCCGCAACACCCGATGCGCTGAAGGATTCGCCATCAAAAGCTTTGTCGCCATCAGCGTCGGGCACGCCGGTCGCTTTCAGACCCTTGAAGTCGTAGATGGTTCCGTCTGCCAAATGTGAAGGCACGACGTTTTGCAATGCGCCGAACATGTTCTCCACCCGGCCCGGATACTTCTTCTCCCATTCGCGCAGCATCTCGGCGACCTGCTTGCGTTGCAGGTTTTCCTGGCTGCCGCACAAGGTGCACGGAATGATGGGGAACTGGCGGTGGGCGGCCCAGCGCACCAGGTCTTTTTCGGCCACATAGGCCATGGGGCGGATGACGATGTGGCGGCCGTCGTCGCTCACCAGCTTGGGCGGCATGCTTTTGAGCTTGCCGCCGAAGAACATGTTGAGGAAGAAGGTTTGCAGGATGTCATCGCGGTGATGGCCCAGCGCCACCTTGGTGGCACCCAGTTCGTCGGCCACGCGGTACAGGATGCCACGGCGCAGACGGCTGCACAGGCCGCAGGTGGTCTTGCCTTCGGGAATGACGCGTTTGACGATGCTGTAGGTGTCCTGGTTTTCAATGTGGAACGGCACACCCAGCGCGGTCAGGTACTCGGGCAGGATGTGCTCGGGAAAGCCGGGCTGTTTCTGGTCCAGGTTGACGGCAATGATGTCGAAGTGGATGGGCGCACGGGCCTTGAGCTTGAGCAGGATGTCGAGCATGCCGTAGCTGTCTTTGCCACCGCTCATGCAGACCATGACCTTGTCGCCTTCTTCAATCATGTTGAAGTCCACAATGGCGCGGCCGACCTCCCGGCACAGGCGTTTTTCCAGCTTGTGGGTTTCGCGTTCGATCTTGAAGTCAGGGGTGACGGGCGCAGCCTCGTCAGCGTTCCATACGGCGCTCATGGTGTGTTCTTCGGGGTCCAGAAAACCTCGATTATCCCGCGAAGGGCCGTTTGCACGGTTTTGCGGGTTTTGCCGGGTTATCTTGAGGGTGCACTGTCCATCAGTTTGCGCACCGTGCCATTGGCGCGCAAGTGCTCAAAAGCGGTGGCGGTGCGCCTTACCACCTCTGGCGCCGTGCCTTTGCTGTAGGCCATGTACAAGCCGATGTTGAGGTCGTCCAGCGTAAGCTGTTTTTCCAGGACGGTGTTGCAGTCGACCTTGAATTCACGGCACAGGTTGGCGGCGCCAGCGTCACTCATGGGAATGAGGTCCACTTTGCTGTTCATCAACTGCGAAAAGTTTTCCGAGGATACGGACGACACCACCAGCCGTGTAAAGCCCTGTTTACGCAAATACTGGTGGCGCAGATCTTCGCGCATCACACCGACGGTCTGGTTGCGCGCTGCGGCCATGGTGCTGCCATTGACCTCGGTGCGGGCGCGCAGTTTGTACAGGCTGTAACGAATTTGCGAAAACTCGCCCACCCATTGGAACAGCGGCTCGCGCTCGGGGGTGCGCGCCAGCAGGTAGATCAACACGTTGGGCTCGTTTTGCGCGATTTCATAGGCGCGTGCCCAGGGGTAGACGCTGATGTGGTAGTCCTTGAGGCCAGCGAGCTGCAGGGTTTTTTCGGTGATTTCGGTGGCCGGCCCTGCGGCCTTGCCGTCGATGATCTGCACAAAGACGGAGGTTTCCGTGACCGCATGTACGTTTTGGGCCGCACTGGGCTTGGGCAACAGGCACAGGCCCGCAGCCAAGAGCCAAAGCCCGCGCCACAAGAGGTGTTGCAATGATGGTATTGGCATGATGCTTCCTTGGGGCGCGATGTTCAAAGCTCTTGCCCGTGTACGGCCACACGGTTGCGTCCGGCCGATTTGGCGCGGTAGAGCGCGGCATCGGCCTGCTTGAACAACACGTCTACGCTGTCCACGCGCTGTGGGTCGAGTTCGGCCAAACCAATGCTTAGCGTGATGTACTTTGCCGCCTGGGCGTTGAGGTTTTCGATGCCGAGTGCCGCCACGGCGGCCAGCAGTTCGTTGGCTAGGCGCAGGCCATGCGCCGCTTCTGTGGCGGGCAGCAGCACAACGAACTCCTCGCCGCCCATGCGCGCCACCAGGTCACCCGCGCGGCCGAAGTGGCTGCCAATGGTGGTGGCTACGGCGCACAGGCAGTGGTCGCCCACGGCGTGGCCGTAGGTGTCGTTGTAGAGCTTGAAGTTGTCGATGTCGCAGACCAGCAGCGTCAAAGGGCTGCCGGTACGCAGGGCGCGGCGCAGTTCGACTTCTTTGGTTTCGTCGAACTGGCGCCGGTTGGCCAGGCCCGTGAGGGCATCGGTGCGCACCAGGTTCTCCAGCGCAATATTGGCGTTCTCCAGGCGGTTGTTGCTGGCCTGCAGGGCGGCCGTGCGCTCGTTGACCAGCAGCGCCAGACGGTCGCGGTGTTCCGCCAGCTCGGTTTCAAAGCGCTGTTGCTGCTCCAGATAGTCGGCCACGTTGCTCTGCAACTGGTTGACGCCGGCTTCCAGGGCCGACAGCTCATCGGGGCGCCGGATGCGGCGGTTGAGCGCAAGTTTGCGGCCCAGCGCGCTTGGTCGCAGCTGCGCCAGATGGCTGGCAATGTGGCGCACATGAACGGTCACCAAGCGGTGAAACAGCAGCATGATCAAGCTGGCCAGCAGCAGCGATTGCGCCACCTGCGTGACGATCATGGCGGCAAGTTCGCTGCGCAAGCGCACCCATAACACGCGCTCATCGCCCAGCAGGGCAAATTCACCCACCTTTTCGTTTCCGCCAGGAAACGGCTCGTAGATCAAAGGCATTTGCAGGCTGGGGGCCAGGCTGGAGGGGGCCCAGCCCGCGCGGGTGTTTTCCAGTTTGTCCTGTTTGCGCGTACCGGCCTTGAAGGTGATCACGGCACGGCCTACCGAGGCCACTTCCGACAAGCCCGCCAAGTGGGCCTCCAGCGCCTCGTGGTCCATGTCCCAGATGGACTTGGCCAGGGTGCGCTGGTAGATCTGCGCCACGGTATGCAGCTCGGCGTCCATTGCGGCCACATTGCTCTTCCAGGTGGACCAGGTTCTGGCCGCCACCACCACCACGGTGAACAGCAGTGAAAACAGCAGGGTCGCCAACACCAGCCGCACACCCAGGGTGGAGGCTTTGGGGGCTTGGATGACGGGGGCTGGCGTTGTGGAACTCAAAATAAAGCAGAGCGAAGCGATTCAGCGTTTGCGTGATGCCAAGTGAGAAGCGGGCAATGAGCGGTGCCTCGATTTAACGCCATTTTTTCTGTATGGCTTCGTAGGTGCCGTTTTTCTTGATGGTTTCGAGCGCTTTTCTGAAACGTTCCACCAGTGCATCGGGTGTGGACGGGCTGAACGCCAGGTAGTTGCCGGCACTCACTTCCGGCAGAAACAACACCTTTTCCAGCAACTCATCCGGGTTGTCGCCGGCTTGGCGGGCGATTTGGGCCGCACCAAGTTCGTTGATGATCCACAGGTCGATGCGCCCGAGCTTGAGCTTGTCGTAGCCTTGTTCGTATTTGGCGCTGGACTGCAGATTGCGCCCGAGCATAAAGCCGCGCTGCAACAGGTACTGCTCGCCTATAGCCTGGTTCACGGTACCCACTTGCAGGGTCTGGGCGTCGTCCAGCTTGCGCACCTGCAGTCGGCGCTTTTTCAGGGCGTAGAGATAGTAGTCGCTGGGCGCCACCACACCGACCCACTTGAACAGTTGCTCGCGATGTTTGGCACGGTTCATCGAGTAGATCAGCACGTTTTCTTCGATCTGCGCGATCTCATAGGCCCGGGCCCAGGGCATGGAGGTGAAGGACGCTTTGAGTGGCGTCTCTTTCTGTACCTCTTTGATCACGGCTTGCACAACCTCGGTGCTCAGGCCGGTGAGTTTGCCGTCCACGGTGAAGTTGTAGGGCGGGTACTCTTCGGTCAGCACTCGCACCGAGGTTTCGGGCGTCGCGAATGCTGCCCCGGCGGTACTGAGCAGTGTGCCGAACACCAGTGCGGCCGCTGCGCGACGCGCGAGTTTGTGCGGCGGAAGCGCTGTTACCACTGCCCGGCTTCCATTTCGATGGCGACCTCGCAGTCGTCAAAAATCTCGAGTTTGGCGATCTTGACGCGTACCCCCAGCACGCCTGGCAACAACATCAGCCGCTGCGCCAGTTTGCCTATCAGGCTTTCCAGCAGATTCACGTGCTCGGCCGTGCATTCGTCAATGATGATCTGGCGCACCTTGCGGTAGTCCAGCACATGGTGGATGTCATCGTCACGCGGGCGCAACGGCTGGGTGCCCAGGTTCAGCGAGGCGTTGACCAGGATAGGCTGCGGGCCGTTGCGTTCGGAGTCGAGAATGCCCAGGTTGGCGTCGAAACGCAGCCCGGTGAGGTGCAGTGTTTGGCTGCCGGCAGAATTTTGCATGGTGGCTTGGGTCATAGCGCGCTCAGTTTTGGCGGCATCATGGGGATATCACATCAGTGAGAAGTCGCGCTCGAACTTCATCAGGTGCTGGCCGCCGTCCACCACCAGCGTGGTGCCGGTGAGTGAGCGGTTGTCCAGCGCGAATTTAACGGTGGCCGCTACATCGGCCGGTGTCGAAGAGCGTCCCAGCGGCGACAGGCGGTGGCGTTCGGCAAAGGTGGCATCGTCTATCAGGTGGCTGGTCAGCGTCAACCCGGGCGCCACGCCCACCACGCGCACCTGCGGCGCGAGCGCCATGGCGAGCATGGTGCCAGCGGTTTCCAAGGCCGCTTTGGAAAGTGTGTAGCTGAAAAAATCGGGGTTCAGGTTCCACAGCTTCTGGTCCAGCAGATTGACCACAACACCTTGCGCCGGGCTGCCGTCCGCGCCAGCGGGGCGGGTCAGCAAGTGCTGGTGCAGCGCCTGGGCCAGCAACACGGGCGCGGCGGTGTTGCTGCGCCAGTGCTGTTCCATGCCGGCGAAGCTGAAGCTCTGAGCGGTGTCGTTCTCGAAAGCCGCAGCGCTGTTGACCACGGCGTCGACCGCGCCAAAGCTCTGCACCACCTGGGGCAGCAATGCGCGAATGGCTTGTTCGTCTTCCAGATTGGCCTGGAATGCGGCATAACGACAACCGTCGAATTTGCCATCTTTGCCCGCTATTGCTGCACAATCAGCTACTGTTTTGTGAGCGTCTTCGGCCGAGGCACGGTAATGCACAGCGACTTGCCAGCCATCGGCCGCGAGGGCCAGGGCAATCTCGCGCCCCAGCCTCTTGCCCGCTCCCGTGACCAGCACGGTGCGGCGTGGCGGCGCACCCGCCGGAGTTACAAGCGAGGAACAGGACTCAGCGGAGCGCGTTGCAGATGACGGCATTCAGAGACAATCGAGGGGTGACGACAACAACCGACAGTTTAACGACCCCCCTGCATACGCACATCGTGGAAACCATCCACGCGGCTGGCGGCTGGATAGGGTTCGACCAATTCATGGCCTTGGCGCTGTACACCCCAGCGCTGGGTTATTACACCAACAGCAGCGTCAAGTTCGGCGCCATGCCCTACAGCGTGGAAAACGGCGAACGTGTGGCTGGCAGCGACTTTGTGACCGCGCCCGAACTCAGCCCGCTGTTCGGCTACTGCCTGGCGGCGCAAGTGCAGGAGGCGATGGAGCAGACCGGCACAGCCGAAGTCTGGGAGTTTGGCGCGGGCTCTGGCGCGCTGGCGCTGCAATTGCTCACGACCCTGGGTGACGCTGTGCAGCGCTACACCATCGTCGATCTGTCGGGCACATTGCGTGCGCGCCAGCAAGAAAAGCTGGCGGCGTTTGCCCCCAAGGTGCGTTGGGTCGATGCCTTGCCCGACCGCATGCAAGGTGTGGTGGTGGGTAATGAAGTGCTCGACGCCATGCCCGTGCAATTGCTGGCGCGCCAAAACGGCGTGTGGTCTGAGCGCGGTGTGACGGTCAACGTGGATGGCGCTTTTGCCTGGCAAGACCGCCCCACGGCGCTGCGCCCGCCGGTAGACATCGACGGCCCGCACGATTACATCACCGAGATCCATCCCCAGGGAGAGGCTTTCATCAAGACCCTGGCCGAGCGCCTGACGCAGGGCGCGGCGTTCTTCCTGGACTACGGCTTTCCCGAGAGTGAGTATTACCACCCGCAACGCAGTGGCGGCACCGTGATGTGCCACCAGTTGCACCGCGCGGACGATGACCCCCTTGCGGCGGTGGGCCTGAAAGACATCACCGCACATGTCAACTTCACCGGCATCGCCGTGGCGGGCCAGGACGCGGGTTTCGCAGTCCTTGGTTACGCCCCGCAGGCGCATTTCCTGTTCAACTGCGGCCTGGGTCCGGCGATGGAAGCCAGCGGGCCGGCACAGCGAGCACATGCCGCCAAACTGGTGCACGAGCACGAGATGGGCGAACTGTTCAAGGTGGTCGGCTTCGCAAAAATACCTGACGGGACTGTCTGGGAGGCCATGGGTTTTGCCCATGGTGACCGCAGCCACACGCTGTGATTCGGTGGCTCATCGTCGTTTTTCTGGCGTTGCTGCTGATCAACTGGTTTACCCCGTTGCTGGGGAAACTGGGCTTCGGCAGGCTGCCTGGAGACCTGCGGTTCAAGCTTTTCGGGCGTGAATGGTTTATTCCATTTGCCTCCACCATTGTGCTGAGCGTGATTGCCGGCGTTGTTTCAAAACTAATCTGATATTCCTATGAAAGCTTGTGTTGATATTGGCGGTACCAAGGTTGCTGTCAGCCTGACGCAGGGCGGCGCTGGCACGCCGGAACTCAAGGCCCGTCGAGCCGAACCCACGGCCAAAACCGGCGCCAACGACGCGCTGGCCGTGCAGATCATCCGCTTGATCGGCGAATCCGCTGCCGAGCTGGGGGTGGATGTGGCGAGCATCACCGAAGTGGGCGTGTCGTCCTGCGGTCCTTTTGTGCTGAATGACGGCCTGGTGGAACTGGCCGCGCCCAACATCTGCGGCGGCTTGGCCGGCCCGGCGCGCGGCCTGCCCAACGACTGGATGTCGGCGCTGCTGGAGGCGCCGCTGCGCGCCAAGTTCGGCAAGGTGCGGGTCGAGAACGACTGCATCGCCGCGCTGGAAGCCGAACGCCGCTGGGGCGCGTTGCGCGGGCTGGATCACTGCGCCTACGTCACCTGGAGCACCGGCATAGGCATGGGCTTGTGTGTGGATGGCCACGTGCTGCGCGGCAAAAACGGCAATGCCGGCCACGCCGGCCATATGTTTGTGGTCGACAACGACGACGCGTTGTGCGGCTGTGGCAATGTGGGCGATATCGAGGGCATGGTGGCGGGCAATGCGATTGCGCGCCGCTTTGGCGTGGAGGCCGCGCCCCTGTTCAAAAGTGCCGGCGCCGGTGATGCGGCCGCTTTGGCCATCGTGGATGAACTCTGCCGTGTATTGGGCCGCGCCCTGTACAACCTAGTGGTGACGCTCGATTTACAACGCATTAGCTTGGGCGGCAGCGTGTTTTGGCATAACCGTGAGTTGTTATTGCCGCGCTTGCAAGCGCAGATAGCAGGCCGTATTCCCGCATTGACTATAGGCTTCAGCTGCGTTCCTGCGGGTTTGGAAGATAAAGTCGGTGATTTCGCCGCATTGGCCTTGTTGGAGGCAAACTAAATCGTAAGCAATAGCATCAGTGAAAGTGCTGCTGGCAGGTGTGGGCCGGTATATGGATGTTAATGCGTTTGGGTGAGAAACATCGGCTTCATTTCAGTTAGTAATGCCTGGGTTTGATTCTGTGAATATAATATTGCCTATCTGTCATTCATCTTGATCAAACCATATGACCACTTATAAAGAACTTCTCCAGCAACGTGCGGAATTGGATGCGCAGATCAGCGAAGCTCGCCAACGCGAAAATGCAGCTGCTCTGGCCCAAGTGCGTGCGCTGGTGGCCGATTTCGGCTTGACGCCGGAAGACGTTTTCTCCAGTGGCAAAACGCGTGCGCCCAAGGGTGAAACCAAGGCTGGCGGTACCCGCGTTGCACCTAAGTACCGCAATCCCGCCACCGGGGACACCTGGACCGGCCGCGGCAAGCCGCCGCGCTGGATTCAAGACCAGGATCGCAGCCAGTTTTTGATCGCGCAATAAAGCTGCCGATTACATCCAATGCCGTCCAACGGCGCTACGCGTTAACGCGTATCCATACGAAAGAAAAGGCCGGAATTTCCGGCCTTTTCTTTTTGAATAACTAGTTCGAAATCCGAACGAATCTACTTTGTAATACTTTACAAATGACCCGGAATTCAAACGAGTGTGGATTTTGTTTCGGAAAGTGCTTCTAGAAAACGATGTTGCCACCAATGAACATCGTATACACTGATTTGCTTGATTAGATTTTGATGACGATCGATTCGTTCTGCCAACGGCATTTGAAGCGCTTGTTGAATAACCTCGGCAGTACCATGTTCATCGTATGGATTAACCATTAAAGCCTCTTTTAATTGCTCGGCGGCACCGGCAAAGCGCGATAAGACCAAAACGCCAGGATCTTCTGGATCTTGCGCCACCACATATTCCTTGGCCACGAGATTCATGCCGTCACGCAACGGTGTCACCAGGCCCACGTGTGCCGCGCGGTACAGGCCGGGCAAGCGGTGGCGCGCCACGGTGCGGTGGATGTAGCGCACCGGCATCCAATCCAATTCGCCATAGTCGCCATTGATGGCACCGCACAGGTGCTCCAGTTCCTGGCGGATGTCGGCATAGGCGTCCACCGTCTCGCGCGACGGTGAGGCCACCTGGATCAAGGTGGCGCTGTTGCGGTTTTCCGGGTAGTTGGCCAGCAGTTGGCGAAACGCACGCACCCGGTGCGGCAGGCCTTTGGAGTAGTCGAGCCGGTCTATGCCCAGCAGCAAACGGCGGCGCGCATACTCCTCGCGCATGCGTTGCGCCATGTCCAGCCCCTCGCGCGCGTTGGCCAGGTCCTGGAATTCGTTGACGTCAATGCCAATCGGGAACGCCCCGGCACGCAAGGTGCGCCCAAAGGCCTTGTAAAGCCCGGGCGCAGGTGTTTCCACAGGCACCTCCTGCTGCAGGTAGGCCGCGAAGTGTGAAACGTCGGCCTCGCTCTGAAAGCCCACCAGGTCGTAAGCAAACAGCGAGCGCACCAGCCAGGCATGCTGCGGCAGTGCGCTCATGATTTGCGCAGGCGGCAGGGGAATGTGCAGGAAAAAGCCGATCCGGTTGCTGCACCCCATGGCGCGCAGCTCCGCGCCCAGCGGGATCAACTGGTAGTCGTGTATCCAGATCACGTCGTCGGGCTTCAACAAGGACATCAGCTTGCGCGCAAACATCTGGTTGACGCGGCGGTAGGCGTTGACCAGGCCGGTGTCGAAGTTCGCCAGGTCGAGCCGGTAGTGGAACACCGGCCACAACACGCCGTTGCTGTAGCCCAGGTAAAAACCGTCGTGGTCTTCCTGGCACAGGTCCACGGTGGCCAGCGTGACGGTGCCGGCCTGGCGCACGTGTAATTCTCCTTCGCCGGGTGTGCCCTCGGCCTTGATGTTGCCGCTCCAGCCAAACCACAGCCCGCCCGTGGAACGCAAGGCTTCGCCCAGCGCGACAGCCAATCCCCCGGCGGCGGCTTTGCGCGGATCGGCAATTCGGTTCGATACAACCACCAGACGGCCCATGCTGCAACTCCCTTTTTTGATGTTTTTAGATCTGGCTGTCCCACGGCGCGGACAAACGCATCGCGGCATTGATCAGCCCCACCATCGAATAGGTCTGCGGAAAGTTGCCCCACATCTCGCCCGTGACCGGGTGTGTGTCTTCCGACAGCAGCCCCAGGTGGTTGCGTACTGCCAGCATGGCCTCAAAAATGGCACGCGCCTCGTCGATGCGGCCGATGCGCGCCAAAGCGTCTATGCGCCAGAAGGTGCAGATGTTGAAAGCCGTCTCGGGCTTGCCGAAGTCGTCGGCAGCCTCGTAACGCCGCATGTAGGGGCCGTCGCACAGCGACTTTTCCATGGCCTCCACGGTGGCCACAAAACGCGCATCACGCGGGTCTATGAAACCGACCTCGGCCATCAGCAGCACACTCGCGTCGAGGTCGCGGCCGCCAAAACTTTCCGCAAAGGCCTGGCGCTCTTCACTCCACGACTTGGCCAGGATTTCATCGCGCATACGCACAGCATGCTCCTGCCAGTAGGCCGTGCGTTCCGTCAAGCCAAGCACATGGGCAATCTTGGCCAGCCGGTCACAAGCGGCCCAGCTCATCAGCGCCGAAGAGGTATGCACACGCGCCCGGGTGCGCAGCTCCCACATGCCGGCATCGGGTTGGCCGTAGACGCGTATCGCTTGTTCACCCACGGCTTCCAGGTGTTCGAACTCCGCTTGGCCAGCCCTGTGCAGCAGGCGCTGGTCGTGAAACGCCTGCGCCGCACCGAGGACGATGTTGCCGTAGACGTCGTGCTGAAAATGCTCTTGTGCCTGGTTGCCCTGGCGCACCGGGCCCATGCCGCGAAAGCCTTGCAGGTGGTCTATGAAACTCTCGGGCAGCTCGCGTTCCAGCCCAATGCCATACAGCGGCTGGATATGCGCGCCCTTGGACCCTGCCACCACGTTGGACAACCAGCGCAGGTAGTCCTCCATGGTGCCCACTTCCGACAGGCTGTTGAGTGCCCGCACCACAAAAAATGCGTCGCGCAACCAGCAGTAGCGGTAATCCCAGGTACGCTGGCTGTCGGGCGCTTCGGGCACGCTGGTGGTCATGGCGGCAACAATCGCGCCGGTTTCTTCAAACAGCGACAACTTGAGCGTGATGGCCGCGCGGATCACCACGTCCTGCCACTCCAGCGGCACGGCCAAACGCTGGCTCCACTTCTTCCAGTAGGAGATGGTCTCCTGCTCAAACAGCCTTGCGGTGTCGCCCAGGCCGGTTTCCAGGGACTCATCGGCGCCGAGCAGGAAATTGTGTTCGCGCGTCAGCAGAAAAGGTGTTTTGTCGAGCACGTAGGACACCGGCACGTCGGTGCTCAAACGCAGGGTCTGCGCGTCGCCGACAAAACGCAGATGGTTGCTGCCGCGTGTGACTTCGGGCGCGTCCACACCCCAGTCGTAGCGCAGCTCCAGATTCACACGTATGCGCGGGGCGCCCGCTATGGGGCGAATGCGCCGCACGATGCAGGTGGGGCGAAAGTAGCGCGAGCGGCTGAAGAAACGCGGCGCAAAGTCGGTGATCTCCAGGCCGTGGCCATTGGTGTCGAACAACTGGGTGCGCAGCACCGCGGTATTCGGCTCGTACCACTGGCGGCTGCTGGCAAGGTTTTCGATCTCGATGCCAAACGCGCTGGCGTCTTCGCCGGGTTCGAGCAAGGCGTTGAACACTGGCGGGCTGTCGAAGCGTGGCAGGCAGCACCACACGATACGCGCCTGTTGGTCCACCAAGGCGCTGAAGGCGCAGTTGCCGATCACACCCATGGAGAGTGAGGCCGGCAGCGGTGCAGCAAAGCCCAGGGTTGATTCATGAATCGGCATGTGAGGCTCCTCTTTGCTGGCTGCGGCAGGCGCGGTTAATGGGGGGCTTGCGGAAGGTCTTCTCGCATGTGTTCTGGCGTGCCCGGGCGGGCCAGTTGTTCCAGCCATGCCAGCACCGCTGCCGGACCCGGGCAACGGTGCAAGGCCTGGCTGGGGCCCACGCCGACCTTGATGCCCAGCCCCTGCAGGTTCTGCGCGACTTCAAAGCCGGCTTCGTCGGTCACGTCGTCGCCGACAAACACGGGCTGGCGCCCGGCAAACGGCGCCTCCTGCATGAAGGCTTCAAGCGCACGGCCCTTGTTGACGCCAACCGGCTTGGCCTCGAATACCCGCTTGCCGTGTAGCAACGACAGGCCGGGCTGGTCATGTATGGCGTTGGTGATGGTTTCGCGGCACAGGGCTTCCAACTCGGGTGCGTTGCGGTAGTGCAGCGACACGCCGGTTTCCTTGCGTTCCAGGCGCAGGGCCGGGTAGCGCTCGGCCAGCGGCAGCAAGCGGTCGATGACGCTGTTCAGGTCGGGTGCGGCCGCGGCAAACAGCCGCCCTGCCGCATTGCGGCGGCGTGCGCCGTGTTCGCCGGCCGCGGGGAGCGTGAGCGGCGCCAGAAACGCATCGAGATCGACGATGCGCCTGCCGGTGATGATGGCCAGTGCACCGTTGAGCCGCTGTTGCAGTTGTGTCAATAACGGCACCAGAGAGGCCGGCACGTGGACCAACTCGGGCTGGTCGGCCAACTCCACCAGTGAGCCATCGAAATCCAGAAACAGGGCGATCGGTTGAGAGAGGCGAGGCAGTGTTTGCATGTGGCTAAACCATAGCAGGCCGACGTGTAGGACGGGACCGGAAAATGATGTGCACACGCGTGGATGTGCTGCCCCAGCGATGCAAAAACCTGCTTTCAAGGCATACCTTGAGCCTGTACAAAGCACTGGACGATGCAGCGCCACAGGTGGGCGGAAAAAGGGAAAAGGGAAAAGCCTTCCTCGCCCTGGGAGGGCTTGCCAGCCAGGCTGCGGCGTTCGGAGCCTGGTGATGGTTGGCTACTGGTGTGGCGCCATCACGCGCATCTCATGGACATTTATACGGGCTCACACCCGCGACTTCCTGTCCGGTCGTGGCCTCCACCACCTTGATGGTGGCACCCGGGTGCTGCAGGCAAAGGGCGGTGCGTGTATCCGACAGGCCACCAGGGTCGGTGGTGATGCTACCGGTGACCGGTTTGCCGTCTTGCGTGGTGGCCGTGAACCGGTAGGAACCGGGGGGTGTGGCGCAGGCGCTCAACAGCAGGGCAGCGAACAGACTGGTCAACAGATATCGCATGGCAGCTCCTTGGTGTGAACATCAATTGCGCGGTGTCTCTGGCAGCCAGCGCAGCGTCAGAATGCAACTCGGCTCCAGCCCAAAAGAGCGGTGGTAGATGCCCGCGCCCCAGGCCACAAAGTCACCGGTGCGGCGCAGCACATAAGTCTCGGTTTGCTCCGCTGCAAAATTGGGCGACAGGCTGAACTCGATCTTGAACGCTGCTGGCGGACCGGCCAACAACGCCAGTGTGCGGCCTTCGCTGATGGGTTTTTCCTCGCCATTGGGATGACCCGCGGGATGCATGTACCACTTGGCACACAGGCCGCTGGCAGCCGTGTCGGTGGGCATGTGGCGCAGATTGGCTTTACCGTCCTGGGCCCAATCGCTGAAGCCGACAAACCAGCCGGTGCCGTGGGTGTCGAGTTCACCGGCGTTGCCAAATTCGATGTCCATAGAAGGCGATACTCCCTGTTTGCAGAAGAGTGGTGGATTGTCTCCACCAGGTTCGCTTTCGCCAAGCCTGCACTTCAGCCGCCCATGGGCGAACACAATTCCACCAACACTCCATCGGGACAGCGCACATACGACACCACTTGGCCCCAGGGCTTGGTCTTGGGGGCGGCCAGTTCTCTGGCGCCGGCGCCAAGGGCTTTAGTGTGTGCTGTCGCCACGTCCTCTGTGACCAAGGCCACTTCAAACCCCAGCGGCTGCACCGAAGTGTGGGCCGCCACATGCCCACCAGGAAAGTTGTCGTCGCCCAGCGCGTGTGCGGCAAAGGCCAGGGCGGTGGCGCCAGTTTCCAGTTCGCCATAGGTGCCAGACTCGTGCAGGAAGCGTGTGCTGATGCCAAACGCCGCCTCAAAAAACTTGAGTGATGCGGCTACGTTGGGCACGTAGACGATGGTGTAGCCAAACTTCATGGTGTGTCTCCGGTTGTTGGTTTGGGTTGGATCAGATCCCACAGATTGCCATACAGGTCTTGGAACACCGCCACGGTACCGTGCGGTTCTTCTTTGGGGCCGCGCACAAACTTCACGCCTTGGGCTGTGTAGTGGGCAAAGTCGCGTGCGAAGTTGTCGGTGTAGAGGAACAGAAATACACGGCCGCCGGCCTGGTTGCCAATGTGCTGCAGCTGCTCCGCGGTCGTGGCGCGTGCCAACACCAAGCCAGCTTCGCGCGCTCCGGGCGGGCTGACCAGCACCCAGCGCTTGTTTTGCGCAGGCATGGTGCGGTCTTCGACCAATCTGAAGCCGAGTTTGCCGACGTAGAAGGCAATGGCTTCGTCGTAGTCGCGCACCAAGACGGAAACCTGGCCGAGGAACTGGGGCATAGTGTGGCTCTGAGTGGGTGAGCCAGCCATCTTAGCCGCGTAAAGCGTGGCCTGAGGTCAGGTTTTGCCGTCTATCAAAACCATAGCTGCTCTCGCCAGAACCATAAGCCGTGGAAGCCCTTTTTACTTAAAGACTGCGGGTCTCTTTTCCAACCGGGCGCGGATGCCTTCGGTTTTATCGGCCGTGGCAAACAGCAACTGAAACATGCGCCGCTCCAGCAACAAGCCTTGTTCCAAGGCTTGGCTGTCTGCAGCGAGCACGGCTTCCTTGATGAGTTGTATGGCGAGTTGTGGGCCCGCTGCCAACTGCGTGGCAAGCGTGATGGCGCGCGGTTCCACCATCACATCCGGCTGCACCTCGCTGACCATGCCCAGTGCCAAGGCTTCTGCTGCGGTGACTGGCGCGCCGGTGAGCAGCAACTGCATCGCACGAAACTTGCCAAGGGCCTTGGTCAGCCGTTGTGTGGCGCCGCCGCCGGGCATCAGGCCTATGCTCACTTCGGGCTGGGCCAGCCGTGCACCTTCGCCGGCGACGATGATGTCGGTATGTTGCGCCAGCTCGCAGCCGCCGCCCAAGGCGAAACCACGCACGGCGGCGATCACCGGTTTGCGGCATTGCGCGATGTTGTCCCACAGGCGGCCCATGTGGCGCTCGGCCACCATTATGGCGCTGGCGTCCACGTATTCGGTCAAATCGGCGCCGGCACAGAAGGCGCGCTCACTGCCGGCCAACACGATGACGCGCACCTCGGCATCGGCTTCCAGCCGTGTGAAGGCATTTGCGAGCGCGTGGCGCAGTGCCAGGTTCAGCGCATTGAGTTGTGCTGGCCTGTGTAAACGCAGCAGGGCGACATGTGGTGCGGGGCGCTCTTCCAGCAAGACGGTGTTTGGGCTCTCCATGGTCTGGTTAAACCCGCTCAAACGCCACCGCAATGCCTTGCCCCACGCCAATACACATGGTGCATAAAGCGTAGCGGCCACCGGTGCGCTGCAGTTGGCGCACGGCCGTCAACGCCAGGCGTATGCCCGACATGCCCAGCGGGTGGCCAAACGCGATGGCGCCACCAAAGGGGTTGATGTGTTCGCCGTCGTCCGGCAGGCCCAGGCTGCGCAACACCGCCAGGCCTTGGGCGGCGAAGGCTTCGTTGAGTTCGATCACATCAAAGTCACCAATGGCGAGGCCGGTTTGCGCCAGCAGCTTTTGCACGGCGGGCACCGGGCCTATGCCCATCACGCGTGGCGCTACACCCGCCGTCGCAACGCCCAGCACACGCGCCAGCGGCCGCAGGCTGGCGCGCGCGGCACCGGTCTCGCTGGCCAGCAGCAGGGCGGCCGCGCCATCGTTCACCCCGGATGCATTGCCAGCGGTCACGCTACCGCCGGGGCGGAACGCGGGGCGCAGTTTGGCCAGGCTTTCGGCCGTGGTATCGGCGCGTGGGTGCTCGTCTTCTGTGATCACCGTGCTGCTGCCTTTGGCTCCGGGCACGGTCAGCGGCGCAATCTCTTCGGCCAGCCACCCGGCCTGCATGGCACGTGTGGCGCGCTGTTGGCTGCGCAGCGCAAACGCATCCTGGTCGGCGCGCGAGATGTGGTGTTCCTGCGCCACGTTTTCTGCCGTTTCGCCCATGGCGTCTATGCCGTAGAGCGCTTCCATGCGCGGGTTGACGAAGCGCCAGCCTATGGTGCTGTCGTGGATTTCGGCATGGCGCGAAAAGGCGGCCGTGGCCTTGGGCATCACCAGCGGTGCGCGGCTCATGCTCTCCACACCACCGGCGACGGCCAGGTCGAGTTGGCCGGTGGCAATGCCGCGCGCGGCACTGGTGATGGCCTCCAGCCCCGAGCCACACAGCCGGTTGACGGTGGCCGCCGCCACGGTGATGGGCAGGCCCGCCAGCAACGTGGCCATGCGCGCCACGTTGCGGTTGTCTTCACCGGCCTGGTTCACGCAGCCGTAATAGACCTCTTCCAGTTGCGCCCAATCAAGCTGCGGGTGGCGCTGCATCAACACCTGCAGCGGGTGGGCCGCCAGGTCATCGGTGCGCACGCTCGCTAGCGCGCCGCCGTAGCGGCCAATGGGGGTGCGGATGCCGTCGCAGATGAAGGCATGTTTCAAAGCTGTGTTCATGTACGAGTCTTAAAACGGCGCTCGGCCCAGGGCCTGGGTGTAGAAACGGTCATAGAAGTCGAGCGCAGTGCGGAAGGGCACGTCGCTGGCTTTGATCTCATCGCCGATATACATCGTCTGGCTGGCCGCACTGGTGAAGGCGGGCCAGGTGGCGAGGCCCGTGCCGTTCGGGTCGCCATTGCGCGCAAAGTTGACCAGGTAGGTCGAGGCCGCATCGGCGATGGCCGCGTCGGTGGCGTTGTAGTCGCGTGTGGGCACGCTGCGCGCGAGGTTGTTGTAGAAGTAGACCTGCTCCAGCGAGTGGTAGGCGCCGTAGCGTGAGGGCGGGTCCAGTTCGGTGAAGGTCTGGCCGGCAAAGTAGTTGGGGCGGCGGTTGAAGAAGTAGAGAAAGGTCTTGGCCTTGGCCAAGCGTGCATGGGCGCGCGCCAACGTCCACGGCTGCCAGGCAAACAGGCTGTCGCGCATGGGCGCGTAGGCCATGGCCAATACATCGGCATCGCTGGTCACGGGGTAGGTGGCCTTGAAGTCACTGGCCAGCGTGCCATAACGCGCGGCGGCGGTGCTGTTGTAGGCGGCCAGTGTGGTGGCGAACGCGGGGTAGGGCGTGCCTTCGTCTGCGTTCCATCCGGCCAGCAGCGGCACGTCGTTCACCGCACCACGTTTCAGCAGCAAGTCCAATTGGTCGGGCAGCACGTAGCCATCCACGATGGGGCCGACCAGCGCACCGGCGGCCGCCATCACCTCGGTGGCGGATTTGGCGCGTAACGCGGCGAGTGTGCTGGCGCCCAGCGTGCTGCCGAGCGCGGTGCCAGAAGCCTCGGCCTGGGCCAGCGTGGGGTTGGCGCTGGAGCTGGGCAAGGCGGCCAAACTCTCGGTCACCATGCGGTGAAACAAACCACTGGCCGGTGGCGAGGCCAGCAACACACTCGCCAGCCCGGCACCCGCCGATTCGCTGTAGAGCGTGACGTTGGCCGGGTCGCCGCCAAAAGCGGCGATGTTGGTCTTGACCCATTGCAGCGCGGCAATCGCGTCGAGCAGCGCGTAGTTGCCCGAGGCATGGTTGGCCGATTCGGCCGTGAGCTCGGGGTGCGCCATGAAGCCCAGCGCGCCCAGGCGGTAGTTGAGTGTGACGACCACGGCCCCCTTGGCGGCCAGACCCGTGCCGTCGTAGTTGGCCTGTGCGCCCGAGCCCAGCAGGTAGCCACCGCCGTGCAGCAGCAACATCACCGGGCGTTTGGTGGAGCCGATGCTGCCGTTGTGGCTGGCCCCGGTCCAGACATTGAGGTACAGGCAGTCCTCGCTTTGCGCCGGTGCGGCTTGGTAGAGTATGGCGCCGGGCAAGCCGGCCGGGCGGTTGCCCATCATGCAGGCGTTGGAGAAGTTGTCGTTCTGCCGCACGCCGCTCCAGGCGGCTACGGGCTGCGGCGCCTTCCAGCGTAAATCACCTACGGGCGGTGCGGCAAACGGTATGGCTTTGAACACGCGCAGGGCCTCGGTCGAGCCGCTGGTGGCGGCAACTTTGCCGCCGGTCACGTTGACGATGTCTTGTGTCGCGCTGTAGCTGTCGCCACCACCCGAGCAGGCGCTCATCATGGCGCAAAGGAATATGGCGCAACCTGTGTGGAGAAGGGGTTTCATCTGCACTTGTCTTTGATTTTTTTACAGGCCCAACACACGTTCGGCGTTGCCGTGCATGACCTTCTCCATCACCACGTCCGAGTAGCCTAGCTCCGACCACTCACGCAGGATGCGTTCGTAAGGCAGGCTGGGGTAGTCGCTGCCAAACATGATCTTGTCTTGCAGGCGGCCGCGGATGTCGACCTTGAGGTTGCCGGGGAAGTGTTTCGGCGCCCAGCCCGACATCTCCCAGAACACATTGCCCTTGTGCAGCGCCACGGCGGTGGTTTCTTCGACCCACGGCCAGCCGGGGTGAGCCATCAGAATCTTCAGCTTGGGAAAGTCAGCCGCCAGGTCATCGATGTGCGAGGGGTGGGCATGGCGCACACGTGCACCGTTGCCGCCGGGCATGCCGGCGCCCATGCCGGTGGTGCCGACGTCTATCATCACCGCCGCACCGAGCGCGTTGATCTCTTCAAACAGCGGGTAGTAGCGCCTGTCGTTCACCGCGAAGTGCTGCATGATGGGGTGGAAGTGAAAGCCGATGAAGCCCAGTTCCTGCACCGCCTTGCGCACTTGGCGAATGGCGATTTCACCCTTGGCCGGCTCCACCGCGCCCCAGCATTGCAAGATGCGCTGGGGGTGGCGTTGCCACATGGCGTGCACGTATTCGTTGCTGCAGGGTGGTGTGGCCACCGTGGTTTCCAGGTCCAGCGCCACCAGGCAGGCCTCCACTCCGGCGCTGGTGAATTCGGCAATCACGTCCTCTTCAGACTTGGCCACCCAGTCGCGTTTCCAGTAGCTGGCCAGCGCTTCGGGGTAGGGGCCCTGGGCGTCGATCCAGGTTTGGGTGCCGGGGTAGCAATGCAGGTCGATGATGCGCATGGCGCGTTCCTTTTATTTTTGTAGATGAATTTCAGACGGTGGCAGTGCTGCTGGCCGAAAGCTTTGCGGCCACCATTTCGCCAAGTGCTTTTTTCGACACCTTGCCGAAGGTGGAGACAGGAAAGTCCGGCAATAACTCCAGCCGCTCGGGCAACTTGAACTTGGCGATCTCGTGAGTCTGCAAAAAGGCCACGAGCGCTGCCAGCGTGAGTGTCTGGCCCTGCTTGGGCACCACGCAAGCACACATCTTTTCGCCCATGGCGGCATCGGGCATGGGCACACAGGCGACGTTCTGCACGGCGGGGTGCATCAGGATCAGGTTCTCGACTTCTTCGGCGCTGATCTTTTCGCCGCCGCGGTTGATCAGGTCTTTCTTGCGGCCTTCGACGATGTAGTTGCCCGAGGGGTGTTTGCGCATCAGGTCGCCGGAGCGGTAAAAACCATCGGCCGTGAACTGGCGCGCGTTGTATTCGGGCACGCCGTAGTAGCCGCGTAACGTGTACGGGCCGCGACAGGCGAGTTCGCCGACCTCGCCATCGGGCACGATGCGGCCTTCGTCGTCGATCAACATCACTTCGTCGTCCGGGCACACCGGGCGGCCGCAGGTCTCCAACTTCACGTCTTCAGGGTCGCTCTCGCGCACAAACATCAGCAGGCCTTCGCTCATGCCAAAGTTTTCCTGCACAAAGGCGTTGCGAAAGAGTTGGCGTGTGCGCAGCCGCACCTCGGGTTGCATGCGTTGGCCGCCGCTCTGGATCAGCCGCACCGAGTCGAGGTTGAAGTTGGCAATGCTGGGGTCGTTGATCAACCTGATCAACAGCGCTGGCACCACTTTTAAATGCGTGACCTTGTGCTGCTGTATCAGCGCAAACATCTCGGCGGGGCGGGTGTTGGCGTGCAACACCACCTTCGCGCCCTGGAACATAAAACCCTGGATGCCGGGGCAGGCCAGCGGCAGGTTGTGGGCGATGGGCAGCACCAGCAACAGCACCGATTCAGCATCCACGCCCACTACCTCGGAGGCCACCTTGGAGTTGTAGGCGTAGTCGTTGTTGGTGCGCGGAATCAGCTTAGGGATGCCGGTGGTGCCACCCGACAGCTGGAAGATGCACGGCGCCGTGGGCTCGATCTTCTGCTGCGTCAACACGCTGCGTGGCAGCTTGCTGGGTGTGTGGATGAGTTCTTCCAGTGAGTGTTCACCCGGCTTGGCCTGGCCCAGCACCAAACGCAATTGCAGGCAGGGGTGTGCCTGCTGCACGCGCTCTATCATGGGGCTGAAGGCGAAGTCGCCCAACTGCTCGGGGTACACACAACAGCGCGCTTGCGACAACTGGGTGAACTGGTTGATCTCGGCAAAGCGGTGTGTCACCAAAGCCGCGATCGGAATCGCGCCAATCTTCTGCAGCGCGAAGTACAGGATCACAAACTCGGCCACATTCGGCAGCGTAGGGATCACGCGGTCTTGTGGCTTCAGCCCCAGGTCCAGCAGGTTCAGCGCCAGGTTGTCGCTCAAGCGGTCGATGTCGGCATAGCTGAAGCTGCGCGCGCCGTCGACCAGGGCCGTGCGTGCGGCAAACTTCTGGAAGACCGTGGCGAACTCCTGGGCCAGCGATTGGTCTTGCCAGTAGCCTTGGGCGCGGTAGCGCGCGGCGTACTCCGGTGGGAAGGGAACGAAGCCTTCAAGCATGTGGGTGGTCATGGTCAGTTCCTCAGGTCGAGCTGGTGAAGCCGCCGTCGATGACCACGATCTCGCCGGTCACAAAGCGGTTGGATTGCAGGAGGTTGAGCATGGTCTCGGCCACGTCGTCGGCCGTGACGCAGCGGCGCAGCGGTGTGGCCTTGGCGCGTTTGCCCATCAGCTCGTCGTATTTGTCACCCAACATGCGCTCCATCCAGTCACCCTCCATCCAGCCCGGGGCGACGGCGTTCACACGTATGTCTGGCCCCAGGTTCCAGGCCAGGGTTTTGGTGAGGTTGACCACCGCCGCTTTGCTTGCCGCATAGGGCAGGGGTTGCGGGCCGGGGCGCAGGCCTACGATGCTGGCGGTGTTGACGATGGACGGCTTGCGTCCCTTCTTCAGCAGCGGCACGGCTGCGCGCGACACCTGGAACGTGCCGCGCACGTTGACCGCAAACGTGCGGTCCCATTCGGCCATGTCCAGGCTCTCCAGGTCCTTCACCTTCCAGGTGGCGGTGGTGCCGGCGTTGTTGACCAGGGCGTCGAGCCGGCCAAAGGCGGCATCGATGGTGGCCATCATTTGGCGCACCGCTGCGTCGTCGCTCACGTCGCATTGCAGCAGCAGGATTTGAGCGCCGAGTGCACGAGCCTCTTCGGCCGTGGCGGCAGCGGCCTGGGCGCTGGAGCCGTAGTTGATGGCCACGTCGTAGCCTGCGCGGGCCAGGGCCAGCACGGCGCTGCGGCCTATGCCGGTGGCGCCGCCGGTGACCAGGGCTTTGAGTCGATCGCTCATGGGATTTCCTTTCAATGGCAGAAATGCTTGGGCTGTGTTGATCCCCGCCGCGCGTGTTGCGCAGCTTGAGAAGTCAATGGGGGGTGAGGTGTCGGCTACTGGGCTTGCAAGCCCAGGTCACGCACGGTGTTACGCGCGAGCGCACGTTGTTCGGCGAGGAACTGGCCCATCGCCGCCGGAGGGCCGGGGCGTGGGTAAACGCCCAGGTCGGCCAGTTGCGCGACCAGGTCGGGCTGCTGCAACAGCTTGTTGGTTTCGCGGTTGATCTGGTCCACCACTGCCACGGGGGTGCCGGCGGGCACAAACAAGGCAAACCAGCCCACAGACTCAAAACCCTTGAAGGTTTCGCCCACGGTGGGCACGTTTTCAAATCCCGGCAGGCGTTGTGCGGAGGTGACGGCGATGGCGCGCAGCTTGCCACCTTTGACGTGTTGTACCAGCGCAGGCAGGCCGTCCACCGTCAGCTTGGCGTCGCCCGCCAGTAGCGCATTCGTGGCCGTGGGGGAGCCCGAATAGGGCACGGTGAAGAGCTGCAGCTCGCCCGCGCGGCTGAGCATTTCGCCGGTGAGGTGCGGCACCGAGTTGGCTTGTGCCGCCGCAAAGTTCAGCTTGCCCGGCTGGGCCTTGGCTTCGCGTACCAGATCCGCCACGGTGTAGATGTTGGAGCTGCTGTTCACCGCCACCATCATCGGGCTGATGCCGATGTTGGCCACGGGCACGATGTCGCTGTCGATGTTGAACTGCGGGTTTTTGTAAAGCAGTGGCGTCAGCGTGGCCGCAGCCGCCGGCACAAAACCTATGGTGTAGCCGTCGGCTGGCGCACGCGCCAGCGTCGACATGCCCGGAATGCCGCCCGCGCCCGGCTTGTTTTCAATGTAGACGGATTGGCCCCAGCTACGTGCCAGGCGGTCGGCCACCAGGCGGGCCACCACGTCGGGTGCTGCGCCTGCAGGGAAGGGCACGACCAAGCGCACGGGTTTGCTGGGCCAGGTGTCTGCGTGGGCCGGGGCCGCGCCAAAGGCCAGGCTGAGTGCGGTGGCGGCAAGGGCGAGCAGGCTGCGCCTAAGCCGCCGTGTGGGCATATCAATCGTCATGTCTTGTCTCCGTTTTGGATCTTTTTTGTTCTGTCGCAGGGCCAATGTAAGTGGGCTTGATTGACACCGAAAGATGGCAAAATTCCCTGAGTGATTCGATTTTGATATCTAGGGAATCTATTCGGGTAAAGACAAAAATACCGGAGACAAGCCATGAAGCTGACCCAGCTACGCGACCTGACGGCCATAGTCGAAAACGGTGGTCTGCGCGCCGCCGCACGGCGACTGGATGTCGCCCAGCCGCTGCTCACGCGCAGCGTGCGGGCGCTGGAAAAAGAACTGGGTACACCGTTGTTTGAACGCCAGGCACGCGGCATGGTGCTCACCCCTATGGGGCGGCTGTTCCACGAGCGGGCGCGCAGCATGGTGAACGAGCTGCGGCGCGCGCGGGACGAGTTGGCCCAAGCGCAGGGCGACAACCAGGGCACGGTGATTGCAGGCTTGTCCATCATGCCGCACATAGGCTTGTTGCCTCGTGCGTTGCCGGTCTTCCGCCAACGTTACCCCGATGTGCGGCTGCAGTTCATCGAAGGCCTGTTCCCCGATCTGGAGCAGCAACTGCGCGCTGGCGACATCGACTTCTACCTGGGCGCCACGCCGCGCGAAGTGCCCGCCGGTTTTGTGACCGAAACCTTGTTCACCAACACCCGCGCCGTGGTGGGCCGCAAAGGCCACCCGCTGGCGCGTGTCCGTTCGCTCAAAGCCCTGGTGAAATGCGACTGGGCACTGCCTTCCATAGACTTCGACACACAGGAAGACTTCGCGCGGCTGTTCGCCCAACACGGCTTGCCCGCACCGCGTGTGGTGCTGCAGGCACGCACCGCGCTGTCGATGATGGTGGGGCTGGCCAGCACCGACCTGCTGGCGCTGCTGCCGGTGCAACTGGGTGAGTTTGAACTTACACAGCACGCGCTGATGAGCATCAAGATCAGTGAGCGCCTGCCCGCGCCGGACATTGTGCTGATGCGCCGCGCCGAGTTGCCGCTGACACCTGCGGCGGAGTATTTGTGCGACGTGATGCGGCGCCATTTGCCCACTCCCTCGGCTTGACGCCTTCGCCTTGCCAGACTTGGAACGCGCAAAAGCATGCCCAAAATGCAGCTCTATTCGATGGTTTGAGAATGCGCAAATACCCTAGATTCAGGGGTGTGAAAAGCCTTTTTTGTCGCCTAAGTTACATTAAATCGACCGCTGCAGTGCTGCTTGCCACACAAAGCGCTCAAGTTTCGTCCCTGTGTTGACGAATAAAGAGATACCTTGCGAGATCACTTTCTTCAATCCTCCGCCCCGCGCATCGGCCTTGCCGACGCGCGCCATCTTTGAATCTTTCCCTTAGACCGCAAAACTACATGAATCTCAAAGACCTCAAAATTGGTGCGCGCCTGAGCATTGGTATCGCGCTTTCGGCCCTGCTTTTAACCCTGATGGTGTGGATTGGCCTGTCCAGCATGGGACGGATTCAAGCCAACCTGGACAAGGCGTTTGAAGACCGCATGCCAAAAATCATGGCTGCCAAGGACATCAAGGACAACCTGCGACTACGCGCGATCCTGGCGCGCAACATCGTGCTGGAAGAAGACGAGGAAACGAATAGGCGCACGGGGCAACGCATAGCCTCGGTACGCGCCGATTACGAAAAAATCCTGGCGCCGCTCAAGGCGGCCGTGGTCACGCCTGAGGGCAAAGCCGCATTGGCCAAACTCGAGGCCGCTATCGCGGATCTGCGTGTGCCCACAGACAAGGTGGTTGAACTAGGCAACGCCGACAAAAACGCTGAAGCCAACCAGGCGCTGAAGCTGTTGTCGCCCTTGCAAACCGCTGCCAGCGACGCCGCAGATGCGTTTGCCGATTTGCAAATCAAGCAAGGCGAAGCAGAAAAGGTCAAAGCCTTCGAGGCGGCTGCGTCTGCGCGTATGTTGCTGATTGGCTTGGGTGTGGGCGCCGTGGCCTTGCTGTCGGTGCTTGGCTGGCTGCTGGTGCGTTCCATCACCGGTCCGCTGAACCAGGCGGTGAATATCTCGCGTGCCGTAGCCGCAGGTGACCTGAGCCTGCACTTTGACGCCCAAGGCAAAAACGAAACCGCGCAGCTGCTGGCGGCGCTGAAAGCCATGCAGGACAGCCTGGCCAGCGTGGTGGGCAATGTGCGCCAAAGCGCCGAGAGTGTGGCCACGGCCAGCTCGCAGATCTCGCAGGGCAACAACGACCTGAGCGCGCGCACCGAGCAACAAGCCAGCGCACTGGAAGAAACCGCTGCGTCCATGGAAGAACTCTCCAGCACCGTCAAGCAAAACGCCGACAACGCGCGCCAGGCCAACCAGCTGGCGCAAAGCGCGTCGACCGTGGCGGTGCGTGGCGGCGATGTGGTGGGCCAGGTGGTCGAGACCATGAAGGGCATCAACGACAGCAGCAAGAAGATTGCCGACATCATCAGCGTGATCGACGGCATTGCCTTCCAGACCAATATCCTGGCATTGAATGCAGCGGTGGAAGCCGCACGTGCGGGTGAACAAGGCCGTGGCTTTGCGGTGGTGGCCTCCGAGGTGCGCAGCCTGGCGCAGCGCAGTGCCGATGCCGCCAAGGAGATCAAGAACCTGATCTCCGCCAGCGTGGACCGTGTGGAGCAGGGCACCACCCTGGTGGACCAGGCCGGTGTCACCATGCAGGAAGTGGTGACCTCGATCCGCCGCGTGACCGACATCATGGGCGAGATCAGCGCCGCCAGCAGCGAACAATCACAGGGTGTAAGCCAAGTGGGCGAAGCCGTCACACAGATGGACCAGGCGACGCAGCAAAACGCCGCGCTGGTGGAAGAAAGCGCGGCCGCCGCCAACAGCCTCAAAGGCCAGGCGCAGCAACTGGTGGATGCCGTGGCCATCTTTAAGCTGGACCAGAAGGCGGCGATTCGTGCGCCCGCCAAAGCTGCAGCTTCTTTTGCCAGCGCCCCCGCTGCCGCGCCTCAGGCCAGTGCCGTGAAACCGGCAGCTGCGGCTGCGGCCAGCGTCAATAGCCCGAAGCCGGCCGTGCGTGCGCCGTTGAAGACACCTGCCGCTGCGGCGCCAAAGGCCGCACCAGCGGAAAAAATGGCCGCGCCCAAGCTCGTGAGCCGACCCGCCGCGGACGACGATTGGGAGTCGTTCTGATCGTTTGAGTCGGTTTAAAGCAGAGGCTGCGGCGCGTGTTGCTGCAGCCGCTCAGAATGGGTTGACGATGAAAAACTTCTCCATTCTTTTGGTCTGCATGGGCAATATCTGCCGCAGCCCCACGGCACACGGCGTGTTGCAGCACAAGGCGGCTGCAGCCGGTTTGGCAGGCCGCATCCGCGTCGATTCCGCTGGTACGCACAACTACCATCCGGGCAGTCCGCCCGATACGCGCTCACAAGCGCATGCGGTGCGACGTGGCTACGACTTGTCAGCCCTCAGGGCGCGGCAGATTGTCGATGCCGACTTCGAGACGCACGACCTGATTCTGGTGATGGACTGGGACAACCTCGCGCTGGTGCAAGGCCAAAGCGCGCAGCGCCATCACCCCAAGATTCGGCGGCTCACCGAGTTTTGTGAGCGCCACAACAGCGCCGTGGTGCCCGATCCTTATTACGGCGGTGCCCAGGGTTTTGAATCGGTGTTGGACCTGATTGAAGACGCGTGTGACGGTCTGCTGAAACACGTCAAAGCCCAGCTGGACTGAGCCCCGGCCTGTTCCGCGCCAAAACAAAAGCCGCTTGCACACACACGATGTGCAAGCGGCTTTTTTGAGCCGGTGTCAGGCGCTGGCAAAGCAGCGCCAGAACCGTCTTAGGCCTTGACCGTTTCCAGTGCGGCGTTGAGCGTCTTGCTCGGGCGCATCACCTTGTCGAGCTTGGCGAAGTCGGGCTTGTAGTAGCCACCGATGTCGGTTGGCGTGCCTTGCACCACGGTCAGTTCATTGACGATGGTGGCTTCCTTGTCGGTCAGCTCCTTGGCCAGCGGTGCGAACTGCGCGGCGAACGCGGCGTCGTCCTTTTGTGCGGCCAATTCCTGGGCCCAGTACATGGCCAGGTAGAACTGGCTGCCACGGTTGTCCAACTGGCCGGTCTTGGGCGAGGGGTTGCGGTTGTTGTCCAGCAACTGGCCCGTGGCCGCGTCCAGCGTCTTGGCCAGGATCTTGGCCTTGTTGTTGCCGGTCTTGATGCCCAGTTCTTCGAGCGACACGGCCAGCGCCAGGAATTCACCCAGCGAGTCCCAGCGCAGGTGGTTTTCTTCCACCAGTTGCTGCACGTGTTTGGGCGCGGAGCCACCGGCACCGGTTTCGTACATGCCGCCACCGGCCATCAAAGGCACGATGGACAGCATCTTGGCGCTGGTGCCGAGTTCCATGATGGGGAACAGGTCGGTCAGGTAGTCGCGCAGGATGTTGCCGGTCACCGAGATGGTGTCCAGGCCACGGGCGACACGCTCCAGCGTGTAGCGCATGGCGCGCACTTGCGACATGATCTGGATGTCCAGGCCGGTCGTGTCGTGTTCCTTCAAGTAGGTCTTGACCTTCTTGATGACTTCGTTTTCGTGTGGGCGGTACGGGTCGAGCCAGAACACGGCAGGCATGCCGGAGTTGCGCGCGCGGGTCACGGCCAGCTTGACCCAGTCACGGATCGCGGCGTCCTTGACCTGGCACATGCGCCAGATGTCGCCGGCTTCGACGTTTTCGCTCAGCAGCACTTCGCCCGTGGCCAGGTCGACGATGTTGGCCACGCCGTCTTCGGCCACTTCAAAGGTCTTGTCGTGCGAGCCGTATTCCTCGGCTTGCTGCGCCATCAGGCCGACGTTGGGCACCGTGCCCATGGTCTTGGGGTCGAAGGCGCCGTGCCACTTGCAGAAGTTGATGATTTCTTGGTAGATGCGCGCAAAGGTCGACTCGGGCATCACGGCCTTCACGTCCTTCAGGCGGCCGTCGGCACCCCACATCTTGCCGCCGTTGCGGATCATCGCGGGCATGGAAGCGTCGACGATGATGTCGTTGGGCGAGTGGAAGTTGGTGATGCCCTTGGCCGAGTCCACCATGGCCAGCTCGGGGCGGCCTTCGTGGCAGGCGTGCAGATCGCGCTTGATCTCGTCCTGCTTGCTTTGTGGCAGCGTGGCGATCTTGTTGTACAGGTCGACCATGCCGTTGTTGACGTTCACGCCCAGTTCTTCAAACAGCTTGCCGTGTTTCTCGAAGGCTTGTTTGTAGAAGATCTTCACGCAGTGGCCGAACACGATGGGGTGCGAGACCTTCATCATGGTGGCCTTGACGTGCAGCGAGAACATCACGCCGGTCTTGTGTGCGTCTTCGATTTCCTTCTCGTAGAAAGCCAGCAGGGCTTTCTTGCTCATGAACATGCTGTCGATGATCTCGCCGTCCTTGAGCGACACCTTTGGCTTGAGCACGATGGCCTTGCCACTCTTGGTGACCAGTTCCATCTTCACGTCGCGCGCCTTGTCCAGCGTCATGGACTTTTCACCATGGTAAAAGTCGCCAGCGTGCATGTGCGAGACGTGTGAGCGCGAAGCCTGGCTCCATTCGGCCATGCTGTGTGGGTTCTTGCGGGCGTAGTTCTTGACGGCGGCGGGTGCGCGGCGGTCGGAGTTACCTTCACGCAGAACCGGGTTCACGGCGCTGCCGGTGCACTTGTTGTAGCGCGCGCGGATGTCCTTGTCCTCGTCGGTCGTGGGGTTCTCGGGGTAGTCGGGAATGTTGTAGCCCTTTTCCTGCAGTTCCTTGATGGCCGCCTTGAGCTGGGCCACCGAGGCGCTGATGTTGGGCAGCTTGATGATGTTGGCGTCTGGCGTGAGCGTGAGTTTGCCGAGTTCGGACAGGGTGTCGGGCACACGTTGCGCTTCGGTCAGTCGCTCAGGAAACTGGCCCAGGATGCGACCGGCCACCGAGATGTCAGCGGTCTCGACGTTGATGCCAGCCGGTGCGGTGAACGTACGGATGATGGGCAAAAACGCGCCAGTGGCGAGAAGCGGGGCTTCGTCGGTCAGCGTATAGATGATGGTCGGTTGCTGGGTGCTCATAACTCTTCTCTAGAGGTAGAAAATGCCCGGTCTAGGCCTTGGCGGCCAGTAGCCAGGTTCGGGTGTTGTCTGTTCTGCTTTTTCGCAGATTTCTAATTAAACCCGCCAATTTTGCAACCAAATCCGCCGCTTCAGAATTTCGGCTGATTAAGTTGCCCGAATAAGTAGGGCGTTTTAATGGATTTTTCCTTGACGATAGCCGTTTCTTCAAGCGGCTAGCGGGTGCAAAAGTGTCCACGCCAACCCCGCCAGGCCTGCGCCTAGCAGCACCGGAATCACCGTCACCTTGAAGCGAAACAGCGCCACGGCCGCTGCCACGCCAATCACCGCCGAGGCCGCGTCAAACGGCCCGGTCAACCCTTGCGGCCAGAGCACGTGGTAAGCAAAAAACACCGCCAGGTTGACGATCACGCCCACTACGGCGGCGGTGATGCCGGTGAGTGGCGCGGTGAATTTCAGCTTGCCGTGGGTCGATTCGATGAACGGCCCACCCAGCAAGATGAAGAAGAACGAGGGCAAGAAGGTAAAAAAAGTGACCACCGTGGCCGCCACTGCACCCGACAGAAACAATGCCTCGGGGCCAAACAACGCCTTGCCCCAGCCGCCCACAAACCCGACAAACGACACCACCATGATCAGCGGCCCCGGCGTGGTTTCGCCTAGTGCCAGGCCGTCCATCATTTGCGCGGCGGTGAGCCATTGGAAGTGTTCCACCCCGCCCTGGAACACATAGGGCAGCACGGCGTAGGCGCCGCCAAAGGTCATCAGCGCGGCCTTGGTGAAGAACCAGGCCATTTGCGTGAGCACGCCGTTCCAGCCATACAGCGCGGTCAGCGCGCCAATGCCAGCGACCCACAGCAACAAGCTGACCACCAGCACGCGGTACAAGCGGCTCCAGGCAAACACCGCATGGGCGGGCGTAGGGGTGTGGTCGTCAATCAACGCCGGGACTCGCGACTTGGCCGTTTTGCCGTGGGCGCCACCGGCCGCAAACTTGGCTGGTGCCACGCGGCCACCGGCATAGCCTATCAGTCCGGCCGCCAGCACAATCAGCGGAAATGGCAGGCCCAGCGCAAAAATCGCCACAAACGCCGCCGCTGCAATGCCCCACAACCAGCCGTTTTTAAGTGCCCTTGAACCCACGCGGTAGGCCGCGTGCACCACCAGCGCCGTCACGGCGGGCTTGATGCCGTAGAACACCCCTGCAATCGCCGACACGTGGCCATAGGCCATGTAGACGTAGGACAGGCCAATCAAGATGAACAGCGACGGCAGCACAAACAACACCCCGGCCACAATGCCGCCCCAGGTGCGGTGCAGCAGCCAGCCGATGTAGATCGCCAGTTGCTGGGCTTCAGGCCCGGGCAGCAGCATGCAGTAGTTCAGCGCGTGCAGGAAGCGGCCCTCTGAGATCCAGCGCCTGCGCTCCACCAGCTCCTCGTGCATGATGGCAATTTGACCGGCCGGCCCGCCAAAGCTGATAAAGCCCAGCTTGAGCCAGTAGAAGAAGGCATCCCGGAACGAGAGGGGCGCGGGTGTTGCAGGCGTGTCGAGTGGGCTCATGTGGTTTTGGTGGCGTTAAGGCCACGATGCGAATGCTGGAATGTAGCTTCGGTGCTGATGGCAACGCTGAACAAGTCCCTCCCACGTCAGGGCGCGCCATCCGAGCTAACTTTTTCAAAGTCGCCTTAGCTTATGCTTTACTTCCAAGATGTCGATCCGCTCTGCCACTCCCGCCCTTGCCGCCGCGCTGCTGTTTGGCGCCAGTACCCCGTTGGCCAAAACCTTGGTGGGCGATGTGGCGCCGTTGATGTTGGCGGGCTTGCTTTACCTGGGTAGCGGCCTGGGGCTGTGCCTGCTGCTGGCGTTGCGCCAATGGTGGCGCGGCGCCGGCTTGTTGCAGGGGCTGGGCATTCCCAGGGCTGAACTGCCCTGGCTGCTGGGCGCGATTGTGTTTGGTGGTGTGCTGGGGCCGGCGCTGCTGATGCTGGGCTTGGCACAGACCAGTGGGGCCTCGGCGGCCTTGCTGCTGAACGTCGAGGCCGTGCTCACCGCCGTGATCGCCTGGCTGGTGTTCAAGGAAAACGCCGACCGCCAGATCGTCTTGGGCATGGTGGTGATTGTGTTGGGTGGGGTGTTGTTGTCCTGGGAGCCGGGTGGTGGCAGCTTCTCCGGCGGTGCGTTGCTGATTCTGGGGGCGTGCCTGTGCTGGGCCATAGACAACAACCTCACGCGCAAGGTTTCCAGCAACGATGCCATGTTGGTGGCCGGGCTCAAAGGATTGTTGGCGGGCCTGGGCAACACGGTCATCGCGTGGGCCAGCGGCATGGCATGGCCGTCCCCTGCTGCCGTTGCCGCGAGCCTGGTGGTCGGCTTCTTCGGTTACGGTTTGAGCCTGAGCTTGTTTGTGGTGGCCTTGCGTACTTTGGGCACGGCGCGCACGGGCGCCTACTTTTCGGTGGCGCCGCTTTTTGGTGTGTTGATCTCGATGGCGCTGTGGCCTGAGCTGCCGGGGCCGCTGTTCTGGATGGCGGCGGCGCTGATGGCGCTAGGTGTGTGGCTGCATGTGCGCGAACGGCATGAGCATGAGCATACCCACGCGCCACTGGCGCACAGCCACAGGCATCGCCACGACGAGCACCATCAGCACACACATTCATTTGCCTGGGACGGAGTGCAGCCGCATAGCCATTTCCACCGACATGAAGTGCTGACGCACAAACATCCGCATTACCCGGACATCCACCACCAGCATGCCCATAGGCATTAAACGAGTGCTGCGTTAAGGCAGTTCGGCGCTGGGCATACGCGCCACGATCACCGAAGCACGGTGCGATAAGTAGCCCGAGTTGGGCAGCTTCTCGAAATAACGTGGGCGCGGCAGCATCACCGCCAAGCGGGCGGCCTCGTAGCTGCTGAGGCGGGCGGCGGGTTTGCGGTAGTAATGCTGGGCGGCCGCTTCGGCACCGAACACACCTTCGCCCCATTCCACGCTGTTGAGGTAGATCTCCAGGATGCGCTGCTTGCTCAGCAGCGTCTCCAGCATGAAGGTCAGCACGATCTCCTGGCCTTTGCGCAGCAGGCTGCGCTCGCCTGAGAGCAGCAGGTTCTTGGCCAACTGCTGGGTAATGGTGGAGCCGCCGACGATCTTGATCGGTTTATTGGCCGAGCTGGCGTTGGCAATTGCTCTCTCTTGCGCCTTCTCGTTTTTCTGCCAGGCTTTTTCCATAGCTTCCCAGTCCACGCCTTCGTGGTTGACGAAGCTGCCGTCTTCTGAGGCGATCACCGCGCGTTTGAGGTTGTCGGAAATCTGGCCGTAGGCCACCCATTCCTGGCGCCAGCGGAAGTCGGTCGAGGGCGGTGGTGTGCGTTTGCTGCTGCTTTTGCCGTTGCTGGTCGGCTCGGTGGGCGACAGGCCTAGCGAACGGCTGGCCAGCCGCCAAGCCTCGGAGCGCTGGAACGCAGTGGACTGCGGATCGACCACGGCCATCAGTGCAATACGCCCGAGAAACGTCAACTCCAAGGCCAACGCCGCGACCAGTACCAGCACCAACCAACGTCCAATGAAGCGCATTCTGAGGTGACGCCCGTTTAGTTGCTGCCGACCTTGGTCTCCAAGGTCTGCTCGCGGGTGAAGCGGAACTTGGAGACGACCAGAATCTGGTCCGCCTTGGCGCGCATGGCGGCGTTGAAGAAACCAAACGGGCCGGCGCCACGGACGATGGCTTCGGCACGCCGGTCCAGTGTGCGATTGCCCGAGCTTTCGACCACTTGTGTGCCCAGCACCTGGCCGTCGAAGTTGACGGTGATGATCATGGTGAGTTCGCCGTAGAGTTTTTTGCCACCGGCTTCGGGGAAGTTGTCGGTGCCGCGTTCTTCCACATGGCGGCGCAGGTTGTCGTAATACAGCGCGTAGACCTCTTCGCGTGTGGCCGGGCTGACGTAGCGGCGTTTCGGGCGCGCATTTTCTTCGTTGATGCGCCGCTCAATCTCGCCCAGTAGCTTGACCAGGCGGCGGCGTTTGTCTTCCTGCGCCTGCTGTTCGGACGAGGGCGCGGTTTGCTTGGGGTCGGGCAGCGGCATGTTGGCCAACTGCTGGTTCAACTGCGTGAGCAACTGGTTTTGCTGCTCCTGCATGGTTTCCATCTTGCGCTGCGCCTCTTCCAGCGATTCACCCAGGTCGGCCGTAGGCGAGGGCGGCAAGGGCGTGGTGGCACGGCCCTTGGCGGCTTCACCGCCGCCGGCGAGCGAGGCCTGGGCAATTGCCATGGCTTTCTCGGGCCGCTCGTTGGTGCGGGCGTTGACCAGTATCACTTCCAGCGGTGTGTCCTGGAACACGCGGTTGAAGGCCTCGGGGTCGACAAAACGCACCGTCAGCAGCACCGCGTGCGCCAGGATCGACACCCCCAGCGCCCACTGCAATGTGCTGAGGGTTTTAAGCCGGGCGAAGGGGCTGGCGGCGCGGGTGTTCACTGTTGTGGTGGTTCGGCGGTGGCGGTTTCGCCGCTGTCGCTCATGTCGACCGCAATGGCGATGGGGCCGGCGGATGGCTCGTCCTCGTCTTCCTCGGGTGTGTCCACCTCGGCAGACTGGTCGGGGGTGTCCAGGCGCTCCAGCACGGTGCCGGCCACGTCGAGCGTGATCTCGTCAATCGCGCCCAGCTTCACGCGCACACGTGCGCCGCGCGGCAGGTCCTGGCTGCCCAGCACTGGCAGCACCAGCGGCAGGTTGTCGGCGCGCACCAGGCCTTCTTTGAAGACCGTGCCCTCAACTTCGGTGATGCCGTTCTGCTGCACGTACTTCAGCGTCCAGAAGCGTTCCATGCCGCCCTGGTAGCCGTTGTAGGCCGAGTAGGCGGCGTCGAACATGGAGATGATGGAGAACAGGTCGGCGTCCTTGGGCTTGAACGGCGCGGCCAGCGCAGCGGTTTTGCCGTGGCGCGCCACCGCAATGATTTGCCACTGGTTCACCAGGTCGGTGTAGCGGCGCAGCGGCGAGGTGCTCCACACGTAGCTCTTCACGCCAATGCCGGCATGTGGCAAGGCCTTGGTGCCCATGCGCACTTTCACGCCGGGCGCCATGCTGGCCTGGCTGCGGTAAATGCCGGGCACGCCGTTTTCGGCGAGCCAGTTGCCCCAGGTGCTGTTGGCCAGAATCATGGCTTCGGCGACGATCAGGTCCAGTGGTGCGCCGCGTTGGCGTGTGCCGATCTGCACCGTTTCGTGGCCGGTGGGCTCGGCGCCGTCGTTGCCGACCAGGCGGAAGGTGTAGTCGGGACGGTTGAAGTTCTCTGGCTTGCCACGCACGACTTCGCGCCCAGTCTTCAAATGTTTCGCCAAGCGGAACAAAAAGGATAGCTGTTCACGCTCTACCAGCGGGCTTGAGGCGCCATTTTGATGCTCAAACGCCGGGTCTTCCAGCCATTCGGCGGTGACCAGGGTGTCGAGTTGGTCGTGGCGCAGATTGGCAACGATGGGCACACACTCCAGCTTGGTCTCGGAGGTTTTGACCTCCAGCGTGGCTTCGTCCAGCGTGACGTACAGCGACACCGCCGGGCAGTCGCGGCCTTCTTCCAGCGTGTAGGTCTGCACCACGGCATCGGGCAGCATGGTGATCTTGTAGCCCGGCATGTAAACCGTGGACAGGCGTGCACGGCCCAATTGGTCGAGCGCGCTGCCGGGGGTGATGGCCAGCCCCGGTGCGGCAATGTGGATGCCCACCGTCACCGTGCCGCTGCCCAGGCCTTGTACCGAGAGCGCGTCGTCGATTTCGGTGGTGGCCGAGTCGTCGATGGAGAACGCCCGCACGCTGGCCAGCGGCAACTCGTCGGTGATGGCGGGCGCGGCAAGCGCCGGGAAACCCGTGCCCTTGGGGAAGTTCTCGAACAGGAAGCGCTTCCAGTGGAACTGGTAGGCCGAGTCTATGGCCCCGGCGTTTTGCAGCAGCACCAGCGGCGCGGTGTGGCTGGCGCGTGAAGCTTCGACCACGGCCTTGTATTCGGGCGCGTTTTTATCCGGTTTGAACAGAATTTTGTATAGCTGCTCACGCACGGCTGGCGGGCAGTCGCCAGCGATCAGGCTCTTGGCCCAGGTGTCAATCTGTGCCTGGATCTGCTGCTTTTTCTCTATGGCGGCCAGCGCCAGTTGCAAAATTTCGGCAGGCGCCTTGCGGAAACGCCCTTTGCCCGCGCGGCGGAAGTAATGTGGCGCCTCGAACAGGCAATACAAGGCCCCGACTTGCTGCTCCAGCGTGGCTTTGTCGCTGAAATAGTCGCGCGCCAGGTCGGCAAAGCCGAATTCTTCTTCGGGTGCGAATTCCCAGGCCAGGTCGAGTTCAATACTCTGGGCCACGGCAAGGGCGGCCTTCACCAACTCGGATGGAGACGGTTTTTCGAACTTCACCAACACGTTGGCCGACTTGACCTTGACGCGTTTACCGCTTTCCAGCTCGATCTGGGCCGACGACTCGGCCTCGGACAGAATGCGTCCGGTCTGGAATTTCCCTGCTTCTTCAAATAATGCAAACATGCGCCGGATTGTCCCCTATGCAGAGCCGTCAGCTTCTGGCCAAGCCGAGAAACGCCGAGATTTCGTCCAGGTACAGCGCAAAGTCGCTCAGCGCGTGGTCGCCACCCTCGAGCAGCTTCAGGTGAGCGTGGGCGTAGCGGCCGGCCATTTCGCGCCAATCCAACACTTCGTCACCCTTGGCCACCAGCACCATGAAACGTGCCAGACGCGCCGGGTGGAGCAGGTTAGGGCATTCCAGCGCGCGCAATTCGGCGATGTACTCGGGCCTGAAGTAGAAGGCCTGGTCCGGGTCGTGCCAACTGGTCAACTCGCCGATGTAGCGCTCCAGGTCGCGCGCCGGGTTGACCGCCGGGTTGACCAGCACCGCCTTGCAGCCGGTTTGCTGGGCGAACCACGTGGCGTAAAAGCCACCCAGCGACGAACCCACTACGGCCGTGCGGGCCGATGGCCAGCCGGCTGTGCCTTGCGCAATCAGCTTCGCCGCATCCGCGGGGGATGGCGGCAATTGCGGACACCACCAGTGCACATCGGGGTGCTGCGCCCGCACAAAAGTCGCCATTTGCTGGGCCTTGGCCGAGCGTGGTGATGAGCGAAAACCGTGGAGGTAGAGCAGGTGTGTGGTGGTCATCAGACGATGCTAGCAAAGAGGCGACAGATCAAGGGTGTGCCGCTATTGGATGAAATCTGCAATATCGCTAGCATCCAGCCTGCTCTTCAAGATACATTGTGAAACCGAAATTCTCCGCATTTACTGCTCTCGCCATGTCCGAGTTATCGCCCAACGAAATTGCCCGGGAAACACTCAAGCAGTTGGCGACCAAGAAGTTGGCACCTACGCCGGAGAACTACCAAACGCTTTACCACGAGATCGCGGGCACACTGCCGCCCGCGTTTTTCCCGTCCGAGCCGCTGCGCAAGATCGCCGCCGTGTTGCCTGCCAAAAACCCGGGCCAGCAAAAACAACTGGGTCTGCTGACCTCGGCCATAGGCCAGCGCAGCTGGGACGGTGTGCAAAACGCCCTCATCGGTTTCGCCGGCTTTGGCATGGCGCCTGCGCCGCAAGCCGATGCCGCGGTGGTGGGGCGGGCCAATCCGGCGCTGACGGCTGAATTCATGGAACAAGTCGCGCGGCTGATTGAAAACGTCCAGCCCGCCTTGGGTCTGGACGACGAGCGCTTCAACATGGCCACCAAGGAGGTGTTGGGGGCGCTGCGCCACCAGAGCCTGGACGCGTTGAAGGCCAAGGTCGCGGTGGCCAATTACACCCACCGCGTGTCGTTTGCCGCCGAAGAGCAGATGGAAATCCGCGACGGCCTGCTGAAACTGCTGAACCTGGTGTTCGACAATATTGCGGAACTCAGCAGCGAAGACCAATGGTTGACAGGGCAGATCGATGCGCTGAAGGCGGTAGCCGTGGCGCCCCTGAACCTGCGTCGCCTGGATGAGGTGCAGGTGTTGCTGAAAGACGTGATCTTCAAGCAGACCGAGGCCAAGGGCAGCGCCAACGAAGCGCAAGAGCAAATGCGCCAGTTGCTGGCGACGTTTGTCGAGCGTTTGTCGCTGATCACCGAGTCCAGCAGTAACTTCCACACCACCATAGAAGCCTGCGCACGCCAGATCGAGAGCGCGCAGAACATGGAAGAACTCGGGCCGGTGCTGAAAAATGTGATCCAGGCAACGCGCGAAATGGCGCACGAGACCATGATGTCGCACAACGACCTGCAGTCGTTACGCAACAAGGCCCAGGAGGCCGAAGCCGAGATCGTGAAGCTGCACATCGAGCTGGACCGCGCCAGTGCCCAGGCGCGGCACGACACATTGACGGGGGCGCTGAACCGCCGCGGACTGGACGAAGCCATTCAGCGCGAAATCTCCACCGGGCGGCGCAAGGGCACGATCATGTGTATTGCCATGCTCGATGTCGACAACTTCAAAAAGCTCAACGACGACATGGGCCACGAAGCCGGCGATGCCGCGCTGACGCACCTGGCGGGTGTGATTCGCGGCTGCCTTAGACCGCAAGACTCGCTCGCGCGTTATGGTGGAGAAGAGTTTGTGATTCTGTTGCCAGACACTGTGCTGGACGCTGCCGTGGCCGTGCTGGCGCGGCTGCAACGTGAGCTGACCACCCAGTTTTTTCTGCGAGACAACCAAAAGGTGCTGATTACCTTCAGTGCCGGCGTGGCCGAACTGGCGGCCGAAGAGTCGTCGGCTGACGGCTTGAGACGCGCCGACCACGCCATGTATGTCGCCAAGCGTTCGGGTAAGAACCGGGTGCTGGGCGGTTAATTTTTATAACAACAATTGTTTCCCACTGAAATCGTGCCCGAGCCCACCCCACCTCCCAAAGACCCACTCGACTCAGGCAAAACGCCGTCACCTCTCGCCCAGGCGCTGGATTTCGAAGTTGACCGTGTGATACCTGTCGTGCAGGGGCTTGCCGCGTCCACGTCGGCGACCGATACCCCGTTCGAGCGCCTGGTGGGGCGTATGCGCCACCAAGGCAGTTTTCCGTCGTTGTCGGCGGCCGTCATCAACATCCAGAGCGCCGCCAACTCGGAAAACCAGAGCGTCAGTGAACTCACCAACGAGGTGCTCAAAGACGTGGCGCTGACGCAGCGCCTGCTGCGCCTGGTCAACAGCGCCAACTACGCGCATCCCAACCGTGGCACGGTGAGCACGGTGTCACGCGCGGTGAGCCTGGTGGGTTTTGATGCCGTGCGCAACCTGGCGTTGAGCCTGGTGCTGCTGGAGCACATGAAGGACACGCGCCACGCCGCGCTGGTGCAAGACGAGTTCTTGCGTGCGTTGATGGCGGGCTCGGTGGCCAGTGGCTTGTGCACGCTGGCGTCTGAAAGTGAAGAGGCGTTTATTGGCGCCATGTTCCAGAACCTGGGGCGTATGCTGGCCACGTTTTATTTCCCCGGCGAGGCTGGCGAGGTACGCCGCTTGGTCGCCTCGGGCACTTACGAGAGCGGGGAAGAGGGCGCCTCGATCAAGGTGCTGGGCGTCAGCTTTGAAGACTTTGGTGTTGGTGTGGCGCGGCTATGGAGCCTGCCGGAATCGATTCAGCGCTGCATGCATAGGCCGCTGGGCTTGCCGCCGCCACGTCCGCCGGAATTGCCGCTGGAGCGCCTGCGCTGGGCGGCCGCCACGGGCAATGCCGTGGTTGATTCGCTGCTGCTGGGCGGTGGCGGACACCTGAGCATGGTGGCCGAGCGGTATGCGCGCTGTCTGAACCGCGCACCCAAGGACATCATCATGGCCGCGACCAAGGGCCGGGAAAAACTCACCGCCTTGGCCGAGGCACTGGTCATAGAGCCCACGCCTGGCTCCGTGGCGCGCCAGTTGCTGCTGGCGCCCGATGCGGTCGCCAGCCAGGCCGCGGAAGATCCGCTGGCGCAGCTCGCCTTGCGCGCTTCGCCGCCGGTGTTGCCAGGCATGCCGGGTACACAAGGGGTGCGCCGCAACGGGCCCGAGGTGCTGGAACTGCTCGCCGCCGGTGTGCACGAAATCGCCGCCGTGATGAGCGAACCCTACCAAACCAACGACGTGGTGCGCATGGTGCTGGAAACCATGTTCCGCGCCTTGGCGTTCCGGCGCATTGTGTTTTGCCTGCGTGACGGCAAGGCCGACACCCTCTCCGGCCGTTTCGGCCTGGGCGAGGGCTGTGACGTGGTGGCGCAGGCCATGAAGATTGACCTGAAAGCCCAGGGTGATTTGTTTGCGGCGGTGTGCACCAAGGGGGTCGATACCTTGATCACCAACGCCACCGAAGCGCGTATGGCCACACGCCTGCCCACCTGGTACCGCAAGGACGTGGGGGCGCAATCATTCTTGCTGCTGCCTTTGTTGGCGCGTGGCAAGCCGTTTGCGCTGATTTACGCCGACCAGGATGCCCCGGGCGGTATCGGGGTGGATGAACAGGAGCTGGCGCTGCTGCGCACGCTGCGTAACCAGGCGGTTGCCGCCTTTCGTTTACCCAATTGATACGCTGGCGGGCGTGTGCTGCCCGCCGCGCCTTCATGAAGCGCCGATAATTGCGGAATGTCTGTCGTATTTGAGAAGGCGCCGCTGTGGCGCCGCACCTTGCCGTTGTTCCAGGGGTTTGATATTCCGCTGGCGCTGGCCGTCATCATGCTGGCCTTTGCCGGCCTGTTGACCATGTATTCGTCCGGCTACGACCATGGCACACGTTTTCTTGACCATGGGCGCAATATGCTGCTCGCGGCCTCCATCATGTTTGTGGTGGCCCAGGTGCCGCCGCAGCGGCTGATGCTGGCGGCGGTGCCGCTGTACACCCTGGGTGTTGCTCTGCTGATCGCGGTGGCGCTGTTTGGCATCACCAAAAAAGGCGCTCAGCGCTGGGTCAACCTCGGGGTGGTGATACAGCCCAGCGAAATCTTGAAGATTGCCATGCCGCTGATGCTGGCGTGGTGGTTTCAGCGCCGCGAGGGGCAATTGCGTTCACTCGACTTTGTGGTGGCCGGCTTGCTGCTGCTGCTGCCAGTGGGCTTGATCATGAAGCAGCCCGACCTGGGCACCTCGCTGTTGGTGCTGGCCGCCGGGCTGGCGGTGATCTTTTTTGCCGGCCTGAGCTGGAAGCTGATCTTGCCGCCAGTGTTGCTGGCGCTGGTTGGCATTGGCCTGGTGGTGGCGTTCGAGCCGCAGCTGTGCGCCGATGGTGTGCGCTGGGTGGTGTTGCACGACTACCAGCAGCAGCGCATCTGCACGTTGCTCGACCCGCGCAAGGATCCGCTGGGCAAGGGCTTTCACATCATCCAGGGCATGATCGCCATCGGCTCGGGCGGGCTCACCGGCAAGGGTTTCATGCAGGGCACACAAACCCACCTGGAGTTCATTCCCGAGCGCACGACCGACTTTATCTTTGCGGCCTTTTCCGAAGAGTTTGGCCTGGTTGGCAACCTGTTGCTGATAGGTTCGTTCATCTTCCTGATCCTGCGCGGCCTGTTCATCGCGGCGGATGCGCCCACACTGTTCTCGCGTTTGCTGGCCGGCGCGGTCACCACCATTTTCTTCACCTACTCATTCGTCAACATCGGCATGGTCAGCGGCATCCTGCCCGTGGTGGGTGTGCCGCTGCCGTTTATCAGCTACGGTGGCACGGCCATGGTCACACTGGGCATGGCACTGGGGATTTTGATGTCGGTGTCCAAGGCGCGGCGGCCCTCGCAAAGCTAACGTCGCCCCTGCCATGTCCATGGGCAGGGCAGGGGCGAAATAGAGCGCCGCGCGAAACCCATGGCGCGCCTAAAATGAGGCGATGATTTCACGCGAACCCACCCTCGAACGCCTTGCCACCGCCCAATCCCTGCTGTTGGATCCGTTTGGCTTGACCCCGGCCCACTTGGGGCGCGCTTTGTCAGAGATCACGTCGCACAACGTCGACGACGCCGATCTCTACTTCCAATACACCCGCAGCGAAGGCTGGAGCCTGGAAGAGGGCATAGTCAAAACCGGATCCTTCAGCATAGACCAAGGGGTTGGTGTGCGCGCCGTCAGCGGCGAGAAAACCGCTTTCGCCTACTCGGACGATATCTCTGAAGCGGCATTGCTGGACGCCGCCCGCACCGTACGGTCTATTTCGGCTGCCAGGCAGAACCGCCGCGCGAAGGTGGCTACGCAAAAGATAGCAAAAAGCCGTGCCCTTTACGCCCAGGCCGACCCGATTGCCAGCCTTGACAGCACAGCCAAGGTGCAGTTGCTGGAACGGGTGGAAAAACTTGCGCGCGCCAAAGATCCACGTGTGGCGCAGGTCATGGCCGGTCTGGCCAGCGAATACGACGTGGTGCTGGTGGCCCGTGCCGACGGCACCATGGCCGCCGATGTGCGCCCGCTGGTGCGGCTGAGCGTGACGGTGATCGCCGAGGCCACCGTCAACGGTAGCGTGCGCCGCGAAATGGGTTCGGGCGGCGGCGGCGGCCGTTTTGGCCTGGCCTATTTCGACGATGAAATCTTGAACGAGTATGTGGACGCCGCCGTACACGCCGCATTGACCAACCTCGATGCGCGCCCTGCGCCCGCAGGTGAGATGACCGTGGTGCTGGGTGCCGGCTGGCCCGGCATCTTGCTGCACGAGGCGATTGGCCACGGGCTGGAAGGCGACTTCAACCGCAAGGGCTCCAGCGCCTTCAGCGGTCGCATCGGCCAACGTGTGGCCGCCAAGGGTGTGACGGTGCTCGACGACGGCACCATTCCCGATCGCCGTGGCTCGCTCAACGTGGACGACGAAGGCAATGCCAGCCAACGCAATGTGCTGATCGAAGACGGCATCTTGAAGGGCTACATCCAGGATTCGATGAATGCCCGCCTGATGGGCGTGCAGCCCACCGGCAACGGCCGCCGTGAAAGTTATGCCCACGTGCCCATGCCGCGCATGACCAATACCTACATGCTAGGCGGCGACAAGGCGCCGGAAGAAATCGTCGCCAGCCTGAAGAAGGGCTTGTACGCCACCAATTTTGGCGGCGGCCAGGTGGACATCACGTCGGGCAAATTTGTGTTCTCTGCCAGCGAAGCCTACTGGGTGGAAAACGGCAAGATCCAGTACCCGGTGAAGGGCGCCACGATTGTCGGCAGTGGCCCGGAATGCCTGAAGCGCGTAAGCCTTATCGGGAACGATATGAAACTCGATACCGGTGTAGGCACTTGCGGCAAAGAGGGCCAAAGTGTCCCTGTGGGCGTGGGCCAACCCACCTTGCGTATCGACGGTTTGACCGTCGGCGGTACGGCCTAACTTCAAACATTTGTGGCAATTAAGGTACAGAAAAGCGCTGACAAGCCCGAGAAGCCTGTGCTACATTCAGCCCCCATGCATCACGCAAGCTTTTATTTTGGCTACTTTTGGTTCTCAAGCGCATTCGGCGGTAGAGAGATCTGAACGTACCTGAAAAAAGTCGTACTGAATCTTCCAAAAAACCGCCGGACCCCCGGCGGTTTTTTTTTTGCGCATCATTTTTGTCCGTTTTGTTTTTTGGTCAACACACAAGCAACACACCTAGGAGTTCCCACCATGAATGCCAGCATCCCTTCCGCCAGCAGTGACGACACCTGGTATCGCACCGTCGAGAAAACCAGCCGAACCGACGACGAACGCATTCAGGACATCAACGTGTTGCCTCCACCAGAACATCTCATCCGCTTCTTCCCTATCCAGGGAAGCCCCGTGGAGACGCTCATTGCCGATACACGCAAGAACATCTCCAACATCATGGCCGGCAGCGACGACCGGCTGTTGGTGGTGATAGGCCCGTGCTCCATCCATGATCCGGCTGCGGCGCTGGAATACGCGCGTCGCCTGAAGGAGCAGCGGCTCAAATACGCCGACACGCTGGAGATCGTGATGCGGGTGTACTTCGAGAAGCCACGCACCACGGTGGGCTGGAAGGGTCTGATCAACGACCCCTACCTCGATGAAAGCTACCGCATTGACGAAGGCCTGCGCATCGCACGCCAGTTGCTGATCGACATCAACCGCATCGGCCTGCCCGCTGGCAGTGAGTTCCTGGATGTGATCTCGCCGCAATACATCGGCGACCTGATCGCCTGGGGTGCCATCGGCGCACGCACCACCGAAAGCCAGGTGCACCGTGAACTGGCCTCGGGCTTGTCGGCGCCGATAGGCTTCAAGAACGGTACCGACGGCAACATCCGTATCGCCACCGACGCCATCCAGGCGGCGGCGCGTGGCCACCACTTCTTGTCGGTACACAAGAACGGCCAGGTCGCCATCGTGCAGACCAAGGGTAACCCGGACTGCCACGTGATCCTGCGCGGCGGCAAGGCGCCGAACTACGATGCGGCGAGTGTGGATGCGGCCAGTGCCGAACTGACGGCAGCCAAGCTTCCCGCGAAGTTGATGGTGGACTGCAGCCATGCCAACAGCAGCAAGAAACACGAAAAACAGTTGGAAGTTGCGTCCGAGATCGCGGCCCAACTGGCCGCCGGTTCGCGCCAGGTGTTTGGTGTGATGGTGGAAAGCCATCTGCAAGAGGGCGCCCAGAAGTTCACGCCCGGCCAGCATGATGTTAATGCGCTGGAGTACGGCAAGAGCATTACCGATGCCTGCCTGGGTTGGGATCAATCCTTGCAAGCGCTCGATATCTTGTCCCAGGCCGTGGCCGCGCGCAGAAAAAAGCGCTAATTTTTGCCGGGCTGGTGATGAAGCGTGCAAATTTGCCTCAATCACGGTAGGCTTGGAGCCACTGGCCCCGAGGCTGCAACTTTGTCTGTTGCACGATCTTGCGGGCTGAACTCCGGGCGCTTTCTAGAGGTTTAGTGCATGCTTCTTCCTCGTCCGATTTTGTGGCTGGGGCTGGCCGGTTTAACAGCCCCGCAGCGCGCGCTGCTTACGGCTTACATGCCGCGAGATCCTGGCAGCTTGCCCGCCTGGCGCGTGGCTGAATTTACCGAGGCCGATGCCTTGTGCATCAACGGCTCGGCAGCACGATTGTTGGGCTCGGGCATTTTGCAGGTGCCCGACAGCCGGCAAGGCCGACCGCCGCTGAACCTTGATTTGCGCGAGGTCGACCGGCCACTGATGTTTACCGAGCCCTTGGCCGATCCCGAGTTGGCACCATGGGATCACGTCGACCCTGAGTCGGAGCGCGGCGTGCAGTTGGCTTTGAAGAAGCTTGAATCTGGTCTGCAGGAATTGCGCACGCAGTTTGCATTGGGCGCGGCGATTCACCACCATATTGATTCACTCCAGTCGCACATCTATACCGTGGTACACCAGGGCGTGCCCTTGGGAGTGGTCGATTTTCCAGGGCGTTATGTGTATTACAAAACCGGCGTGAGTACGCTGCAGCTGGAGCAGGCCGCGTGGATCTTGCAGCCGCAACATGGTCCGGCAACGGTGCCCAAAGGCATGGTGGAAGCGAGCATGACCTTGATCATGTGGCAGTTTGCGCAACATGCGGCCGTCGAGCTTTTGCCCGAGCGTTTTCTGCACGGGCCGATTCGCCTGCGCTACAAACCCTTGGTGCCCGACGCGTGGCTGAAGGTGTCGCAACGCGCACTGATTCGCATGTTGGATGCGAGTGATTTGTCGGTCGACGATTTGCTGCTGCAAAACAAGGGTTTTAACCGCGAGCAGTTGCTGCGCGATCTGGCAAGCTTTTATTTCGATGGGGCGATTGCGTCTGCGCATGGCGATGTGCGTTGGGCGCCAGCTTCCGGGGTGGTCAGTCGACCCGGCCTGTTGCGTGCGGGCTGAATCGTCCTCGATGTACTGGCAGGCTCTTTGTTTCTATTGCTTTTCTTTCATCCGAGGGTGGTCTGATGCGCCGTGAAGTTTCAGTGGTGTTGAATTTGGGCGTCGAGTATCGTTTCGATCTCGATTCAGCCGCGCCTATGCCCAACGATTTGGCGCGTTGGTGGTTGGACGATCAGTTTGTGCGTCTGGGCTGTGAGCCGCTGCGAGCGTCCGGCAAGGTGTTGCTTGCAGACAAGGTGCTCAGCGTGGCGCAGGCCGCCGGCCGCGACGCATGGCAGGACCCCAAATGGTTCAGCGAGTTTGCGCGTGCCTCGGCATCGGCGTTGGGCAAAGACCTGGTGCGGCTGGACGTGGCGGCCATGGCAATTTCTTACTGAGCATGGCCGCGGGGGGGGCGCCAGAGGCATAAAGGAAATTGGCCTCTGTTGTTTGCTGGGTGAGCGGTGGCAGCTATTGAACTTGTAGCGCCTCTAGCAGTTTTCCGTGAACGCCACCAAAGCCGCCGTTGCTCATGCACAGAATGTGGTCTCCGGCTTGTGCGGCTTGCGCCACCTGTTGTACCAGCGTGGCGATGTCATCTGCGACCTGGGCGCGTGGCCCCATTTCGGCCAAGGCCTGCCGCGCATCCCAGTCCAGACCACCGGCGTGACAAAACGCCAAGTCCACGTTGGCCAGGCTCCAGGGGAGTTGTGCTTTCATGGCGCCCAACTTCATGGTGTTGCTGCGCGGTTCAAACACCGCCAGGATGCGGGCTTGTGTGCCGAGCTTCTGGCGCAGACCGTCTACGGTGGTGCGGATGGCGCTGGGGTGATGCGCAAAGTCGTCATATACGGTGATGGCGCCGCCTGGGTGTGCGACGGCGCCGCGCACCTCCATGCGGCGCTTGACGTTCTGGAACCTTGCCAACGCCTCTGCTGCCTGGCTGGGTGAGACCCCGACGTGCTGGGCGGCGGCGATGGCGGCCAGCGCGTTCATCAGGTTGTGCTGGCCGGTCAATTCCCAATCGACGCGGCAAACATGTTTGCCCTGGTGGTGCACGTCAAAACTGGAAGGTGTGCCTTCGGCTGTCCAGTCGCCACCGGCACCAAAACCCACGCGCAGGCTCCAGCAGCCTTTGTCCAAGACGCGGCGCAGGCTGTCTTCGGTGGCATTGAACACCACCGCGCCGGTGCTCGGCACCGTACGTACCAGGTGGTGGAACTGGCGTTCGATGGCGGCCAGATCGTCAAAGATGTCAGCGTGGTCAAACTCAAGATTGTTCAACACCGCGGTGCGCGGACGGTAATGTACGAACTTGCTGCGCTTGTCGAAAAATGCGGTGTCGTATTCGTCGGCCTCGATCACAAACGGTGTAGCCGCTTCCCCCATGCGGGCCGAAATGCCGAAGTTCAGCGGCACGCCGCCGACCAAGAATCCAGGTTTTTGGCCAGCGCTTTCCAAGATCCACGTCAACATCGCCGTGGTGGTGGTTTTGCCATGGGTGCCTGCCACAGCCAGCACGTGCCGGCCTTGCAGAACATGTTCGGCCAGCCATTGCGGGCCGCTGGTGTAGCGGGCTCCCGCATCCAATATGGCTTCCATCAGCGGAAACTTCGGTGTGCCATCGGCCAGACGGGCGCGCGACACCACATTGCCCACCACAAACATGTCGGGCTGCAGCGCCATCTGGGAAGCGGCATACCCTTCCATCAGCTCGATGCCCAAAGCCCGTAACTGGTCGCTCATGGGCGGATAGACACCCGTGTCGCAACCCGTCACGCGGTGGCCCGCCTCGCGCGCCAGAACCGCCAAACCGCCCATGAAGGTGCCGCAAATACCCAGAATATGAATGTGCATGGGGCAATTCTAGAGGGCGCCTGCGCCTCTATGCCCGTGCCAGGGTTGCGGGTGAAGCCCTGTGCATTCGGCAAAAGCATGCAGAATCGGCGTCATGGACACATTGAGCGCAGAGATTGCCACCACCGCCGCCCGCATCGTGGTGGAAGAGGGCTTGGAGTACGGCCCCGCCAAGCGGCGCGCCGTGAAACAACTGGGATTGCCCTTGCGCAGCAAGTTGCCTGGAAATGACGAGGTTGAAGATGCGGTGCGCGAATACATAGAACTGTTTTGCGCCGATACCCAGCCGCAGGAATTACTGGCCTTGCGTCGGCTGGCATTGACCTGGATGGAGCGTATGGCCGAGTTTCGCCCCTATCTTTCGGGAGCGGTTTGGCATGGCACGGCGACACGGCTTTCAGACATTTATATACAGATGTTCTGCGATGATTCAAAATCAGCCGAGATTGCGCTGATCGACCACCGGGTGGATTACCAGCCAACGACGGTCTCGGGATTGCACGGCTTGGCCGTTGAGGCGTTGAGCTTCAGCAGCCTCAGCCCCGAGCTGAATGAAACCATTGGTGTGCACCTCATGGTCTACGATCTGGACGATTTTCGCGGCGCTTTGAAGCCCGATAGCAAAAACCGCACGCCACGCGGCGACGTTGCTGCGGTACGCAAGCTGTTGTTTGAAACCTCGGTTTGAAGCGATTTACGATGAACGCACACCCCTCCCCCATCGAAGCCAACCCAGCGCCCAGCCGCCGAGGTTTGTTGCTGGCCGCGGCAGGTATTGCTGCAGCGGCCGGTGCCGGCCTTGCCTGGTGGCAGGCACAGCCGCCCGAGGGCAGTGGCGACCCCTTGAGTGACGCGCTCTGGTCGCTTTCGTTTGACACCCCTGGGGGGCAGAAGTTGGTGCTTGCTGACTTTAAGGGTAAGCCGCTGCTGGTGAACTTCTGGGCTACCTGGTGTGCGCCATGTGTTGAGGAACTGCCACTATTGGATCGCTTCTTCAAGCAAAATGCGGCAAATTCGTGGATCGTGGTGGGTTTGGCAATTGATCAGCCGAGTGCGGTACAGAAGTTTTTGCAGAAACTTCCTGTCACATTTCCGATTGGCTTGGCTGGTTTGGGGGGGACTGATTTGGTGAAAACGCTCGGTAACACGAGTGGCGGTTTACCGTTTACTGTGGTCCTCGGCGCCGAAGGCAAAGTGCTTCATCGTAAAATGGGGCAAGTCACGCCAGCCGATCTGGAGTTGTGGGTGCGTCAAACATAGTCGTGGAAACGGTTTGAGCCGGGTACATTCCGGCGCGAAGTTTTTTCTTTTTCAAAGAAATTGCTGTTTTTTCGAAGAAATTAGGTTAAATTTCGCCACTTTTTGTAAGTGGCTGGAGGTTGTATGGATTTGCGAAAACTCAAGACGTTGATTGACCTGGTGTCTGACTCCAATGTGTCAGAACTGGAGATCACCGAAGCCGAAGGCAAGGTTCGTATCGTGAAAAGCGGTGGTGTGGTGGTGCAGCAAGCCACACCCATGATGATGGCCGCTCCCGTCGCCGCCCCGCAGGCCGCTCCTGCGGCCGCGGCGGCGCCGGTGGCCGCAGCCCCGGCAGTGGCCGCAGGCCATGCGGTGAAGTCGCCTATGGTGGGTACGTTCTACCGTTCTTCCAGCCCAGGCGCAAAAGCCTTTGTGGAGGTCGGCAGCGTTGTCAAAGAAGGCGAAACACTTTGCATTATTGAGGCCATGAAGATCTTGAACGAGATCGAGGCCGATAAGTCCGGCACCGTGACAGAGATCTTGTGCGAAAACGGTCAGGCCGTGGAGTATGGGCAACCGCTGTTTGTGATCGAGTAATTGGCGATCTGATCGCTGATCACGTATGTTAAATAAGAGTTCGGTGCTGTTCCTAAGCTTTGGCGCCCTTGGTGGTGTCAAAGCGGTCACGGGGCGGCCGAGCTGCGGAGTTGCGCATGTTTAAGAAGATTCTGGTGGCCAATCGCGGTGAAATCGCGCTGCGTATTCAGCGGGCGTGCCGTGAGATGGGCATCAAGGCGGTGATGGTTTATTCCGAAGCCGACCGCGAAGCCAAGTATGTGAAGTTGGCTGAAGAAGCCGTGTGTATTGGCCCAGGCCCATCGGCACTGAGCTATCTGAATATGCCGGCTATCATTTCCGCAGCGGAAGTGACAGATGCGGAAGCGATTCACCCCGGTTATGGTTTCTTGAGTGAAAACGCCGACTTTGCCGAGCGGGTAGAGAAGAGTGGCTTTCAGTTCATTGGCCCGACGCCGGAAAACATCCGCATGATGGGTGACAAGGTTTCCGCCAAGCAAGCCATGATCAGGGCCGGTGTGCCGTGTGTGCCGGGCTCTGAAGGTGAGTTGCCCGACGACCCTGTTCAGATGCGCCGCATCGCCAAGGCCATTGGTTATCCGGTGATCATCAAGGCCGCTGGCGGCGGTGGTGGTCGCGGCATGCGTGTCGTGCACACCGAGGCTGCGCTGGTGAATGCCGTGCAAATGACCAAGGCGGAAGCCGGTGCGGCGTTTGGCAATGCGGCCGTGTATATGGAAAAGTTCTTGCAGAACCCGCGCCATATCGAAATTCAGGTGCTGGCAGACAAATACAAAAGCGCCGTCTACTTGGGTGAGCGCGATTGCTCCATGCAGCGCCGCCACCAGAAGGTGATTGAAGAGGCGCCGGCGCCCGGCATTCCACGCAAGCTGATCGAGCGTATCGGCGAGCGTTGTACCGCTGCCTGCAAGAAGATCGGCTACCGCGGTGCCGGCACGTTCGAGTTCTTGTACGAAAACGGCGAGTTCTATTTCATTGAAATGAACACCCGTGTGCAAGTGGAGCACCCGGTGACCGAGATGATCACGGGCGTCGACATTGTGCGTACCCAGATCATGGTGGCAGCCGGCGAAAAACTGCCGTTTACCCAGCGCCAGATTGAGATCAAGGGCCACGCCATCGAATGCCGCGTGAATGCGGAAGATCCTTATAAGTTCACCCCGTCTCCTGGGCGTATCACGCTTTGGCATGCGCCAGGTGGTCCGGGTGTGCGCGTGGATTCACACGTCTACTCGAACTACTTCGTGCCGCCGAACTACGATTCGATGATAGGCAAGGTGATCGTGCATGGCGACACACGTGAGCAAGCCTTGGCTCGCATGCGCACGGCATTGCTGGAGACCGTGATCGAAGGCATCAACACGAATATTCCGCTGCACCGTGAACTCATGGTGGACGCGAAGTTCATGGCCGGTGGCACCAACATCCACTACCTCGAAGAGTGGTTGGCTCAACACAAGCGTTAACAAAGCGCCAAGCGCGTCGGTAATAGAAGGTCCTTGAATGTTCGAACTCTGTCTGCTGTGTCCGCAAGAGCACGTTGAAATCCTCAGCGATGCGCTTGACGCGCTCGACGCCCTGAGCGTGAGCGTGGAGGACGCAGATGCGCAAACCGATGCCGAGCGCGCCATGTTTGGCGAGCCCGGTATGCCGCCGCCACAAGACGGCTGGCAGCGTTCGCAATTGCGCGCGTTGTTCGCCACCGAAGCGGCCGCGCGCGAGGCGTTGGAGTTGCTGTCTGCACAAGACTTCTATGCCGACTGTGAGTGCACCGGGGTGCAGGAAGTGCCCGAGCAAGACTGGGTGCGTCTGACCCAGTCGCAGTTTGCGCCGGTCGATATCACCCCGACTTTCTGGATCGTGCCGACCTGGCATGAGCTGCCGGCCCAAGCCAAAACCGTGATCCGCCTGGACCCGGGCCTGGCTTTTGGCACTGGCACACACCCCACCACGCGTATGTGCCTGCGTTGGATTGCGCGCCAGGAAGCGGCTGGTGTGGTGAATCCGCTGGGCCGTGTGCTTGACTACGGTTGCGGCTCCGGCATTCTGGCCATTGGCGCTGCCAAGTTTGGCGCCACCGATATCGACGCGGTCGACATTGACGAGGCGGCCGTTGAATCCACTGAACTCAACGCGCAAGCCAATGCTGTGCAATTAAAGGCTGGCCTGCCCGACAAAACCTCCGGTCAATATCAAACGGTGCTGGCGAACATTCTGGCGACGCCTTTGAAGGTGCTGGCGCCGCTGTTGTGCAGCTACGTGGCGCCCGGCGGTTCGCTGGTTTTGGCTGGTATTTTGGAGCGCCAAGCGGACGAGCTGAAGACCGCCTACCAAGGCTTGGCCGCCCTCGAAGTTTCTGATGCAGAAGACGGCTGGGTGCTGATGACGGCACGGTTCTAGCATTTGGCGCAGGGGCGTTTTCACCACACAACGACTTCACAACTCCCTGACGCGATCACCTGTTATGGCCCTGGTCACCCGCTGCCCCGAATGTGCGACGCTGTTCAAGGTCGTTCCCGACCAGTTGCGCATCTCCGAGGGTTGGGTGCGTTGTGGCCACTGTAACGAGGTTTTTGATGCCTCGGTGGATTTGCATCAGCAGCCCAATGAGGCGCTGCTGCCGGCTGCAGCTACGCCGCTGCCCGTGGCGAATGCTGACGCTGGACAGCCTGAACCTCAGCCCTGGAGGGACGCGGAAGAGCCTGAGCCGGTTCTGCATCTAGAGTTTCCCGATTCGGCGCAGCATTCTTCTATGGTCACAGAGTCCGCGCATGTTTTGCCCGAGTACGACGAGGGGCCGGGCGATGATCGCGACCGCTATGGCGATATGAGTGATTCGGCGAATACTCTGGCGGTCCAGCCCTCTTTGTCCAACACCCAGGCGGCCTTGGAGGCAGAGTTCGATCGCGAGTTGCAGGCGTTGGAAGAAGAGTCCGCTGTTGACGAGTTGAATGCCGAACATTCCGGGCCGCTTGGCGCCGTGGATGGTGATGTGTTGACGGGCGACTCGACGAGCGAAGATGCAGCGGCTGAGCTCGCCGCTCGCAGCGGGTCTCTGGACCCTGTCGTGGGGGAGTCTTGGCCGAAGGCGCCAGAGTCGGCTATCGACGAAATGGGTGACGCCGCAGCTGATGCGGTAGAGCCCAGTGTGCCGGACATGCCATCCATGGGTGAAGACGCCGTGTTCGTCGCTCCGCTGGTTTCAACCGCCGTAGATGACCAGGCCGAGCCGCTTGTCCCGGCCAAGCCGTCCGCGGCATCTGTATCTTCCGCATCGGCTCCGTCGGCAGGTGATTACGCATTTTTGCGTGGTGCCGACGTGCGGAGCAGCATTTGGCGCAAACCGGCCATGCGGTACGGTTTGATGGGCCTGGCCAGCGTGTTGCTGCTGGTGCTGGGCTTGCAGTGGTTGGTTTTTCAACGCGAAGTCGTGGCGGCGCATTGGCCGCAGAGCCGTGCTTTGTTGGTGTCGGTGTGTGAGTCCTTGGGTTGCAGCGTGTCTGCGCTGCGTCGCATCGATGCGATTGCCATCGACAGTTCGGCGTTCACATCTTTGCGACGCGGGGCGTATCGCTTGAATGTCGTGTTGAAAAACCGCAGCCCTTATCCGTTGGCCGTGCCGTCGATTGAGCTGGCACTGACTGACTCACAGGAGCAAGCGGTGATTCGCCGCGTGATACCGCCGCACGAATTGGGTGTGCGGGCCGAAGCCATTGCGGCGAATGGTGAGTTGGTCGCGGCGGTGGAGCTCGCCGTGCCAGATGGTGAGGCGGCGACGCGCATCGTTGGCTACCGGCTGCTGGCTTTCTATCCTTGATTTCTTTTCTTATTTTCTTAAAGACAAAACACTATGGCAGCCATCATTTGCGGCTCTCTGGCCTTCGATACCATCATGACCTTCCAAGGGCGTTTTTCGGATCAGATCCTGCCCGACCAACTGCACAACCTGAACGTCTCCTTTCTGGTGCCCACGCTGCGCCGTGACTACGGTGGCTGTGCCGGCAACATCGCCTACAGCCTGCTGCAACTCGGTGGCACGGCGCTGCCCATGGCGGCGTTGGGTCAAGACGGCGGCGACTACCTGCAGCGCCTGAAGACCTTGGGCATCAGCACCGAATACGTGCGTGAGATTGGCGACACCTACACCGCGCAGGCCATGATCATGACCGATATGTCGAACAACCAGATCACGGCCTTCCATCCGGGAGCCATGTCTGAAGCGCACCAGACCAAGATCACCGCGCGCGCCGATGTGAAGATTGGCATCATCGCGCCCGACGGCCGGGACGCGATGCTGCAGCACGCGGAGCAATTCAAGGACGCCGCGATTCCGTTCATCTTCGATCCGGGTCAAGGCCTGCCGATGTTCAATGGCACCGAGCTGCTGCGTTTTGTGGAACTGGCTTCGTGGATCACGGTGAATGACTACGAAGGCAAGATGTTGTGCGAACGTACGGGCTTGAGCGAAGCCGAGCTGTCCAAGCGCGTTGAAGGCCTGGTCATCACCTTGGGTGGCGAAGGCTCCGAGGTGTGGGTGGGCGGTGAGAAGACCCTGGTACCGCCCGTGAAGGCGGCTGAAGTGGTGGATCCGACGGGTTGTGGTGACGCATACCGTGGCGCGTTGCTGTTCGGCCTGGAACAAGGCTGGTCACTGGCGCGTTGTGCGGCTTTGGGCAACCAACTGGGGTCCTTGAAGATCGCTCAACGTGGCCCGCAAAACTACACCGTGGACCGCGCGGCGCTGGGCCTGTAAGGTAACAGACGCCTCTTCAACGGAAACACCGGTGCAAAGCCGGTGCCCAAAAATGAAAAACCCGGCGCAAGGCCGGGTTTGAAAACAAGCGTAAGCCCTGTATTAAGGCTTGCTTGCGGTAGGGAAAGGCCAGGCTGCCTGTGGGTTCAGCGTGGTCTGTGCGGCCGAGGTCGCAGGGGCTGGTTTGGCTGCTTTCTTGGCAGGCGCTGCCTTCTTGGCGGCAGGAGCTGCCTTTTTCGCAGCAGGAGCCTTCTTCACTGCAGCGGCCTTCTTCGCAGGGGCGGCCTTTTTGGCGACAACAGCTTTCTTCGCTGGAGCGGCTTTCTTGGCAGGAGCGGCGGCCTTCTTCGCAGGAGCGGCCTTCTTGGCTACAACGGCTTTCTTCGCTGGTGCTGCCTTCTTGGCGGGAGCGGCCTTCTTGGCTACAACGGCCTTCTTGGCAGGCGCAGCCTTCTTGGCTACAACAGCTTTCTTTGCTGGTGCTGCCTTCTTGGCGGGAGCAGCCTTCTTGGCTACAACGGCCTTCTTCGCTGGTGCGGCCTTCTTGGCAGGTGCAGCCTTCTTGGCTACAACAGCTTTCTTCGCTGGTGCTGCCTTCTTGGCGGGAGCAGCCTTCTTGGCTACAACAGCCTTCTTCGCTGGTGCTGCTTTCTTAGCAGCGGTCTTTGGTGCGGCTTTCTTTGCGGCCGGTTTTTTTGCAGTTGCCATTTTTCTCTCCTTGATCGATTTACAAAGAGCACTTCGCGCCAGTTGGTCGGCGCCAAGCGATGCATGGCGTTGGGCCAATGCCCAGCGCCATGAACTCGGTTAAACCTTCAATGCCACGTTCTACGCCGTGTGCGGCTGAAGGTTGATTATGAAAATCCATCAGATGTAGCGGGGACTTAATCCCACGAGAGCGCGCCGCCCGATTGGTACTCAATGACGCGGGTTTCGAAAAAGTTGCGCTCTTTCTTCAGGTCGATCATCTCGCTCATCCAAGGGAACGGATTCTCTTCATTCGGGAACAGGGTTTCCAGGCCGATCTGCGTGGCGCGACGGTTCGCGATGTAGCGCAAGTAGCCCTTGAACATGGACGCGTTCATGCCCAGCACGCCACGTGGCATGGTGTCTTCGGCGTACTGGTATTCCAGTTCCACCGCGTGCAGGAACAGGCCCTTGATCTCTTCCTTGAACTCTGCGGTCCACAGGTGTGGGTTTTCGAGCTTCAACTGGTTGATCAGGTCGATGCCGAAATTGCAGTGCATCGATTCGTCGCGCAGGATGTATTGGTATTGCTCGGCGGCGCCGGTCATCTTGTTCTGGCGGCCCAGCGCCAGAATTTGCGTGAAGCCGACGTAGAAGAACAGGCCTTCCATCAGGCAGGCGAAGACGATCAGCGACTTCAACAGCGTCTGGTCGGTTTCGTGTGTGCCGGTGTGGAAGTTCGGATCGCTGATGGCGTCGATGAACGGGATCAGGAACTGGTCTTTGTTGCGGATAGACGGGACTTCGTTGTACGCGTTGAAGATCTCGCTTTCGTCCAGGCCCAAAGACTCCACGATGTATTGGTAGGCGTGGGTGTGGATGGCTTCTTCAAACGCTTGGCGCAGCAGGAACTGGCGGCACTCGGGCGCCGTGATGTGGCGGTAGGTGCCGAGCACGATGTTGTTCGCGGCCAGCGAGTCGGCGGTCACAAAGAAGCCGAGGTTGCGCTTGACGATGCGACGCTCGTCTTCGGTCAAACCATTCGGGTCTTTCCACAGCGCGATGTCGCGGGTCATGTTGACCTCTTGCGGCATCCAGTGGTTGGCACACGTGGCCAAGTATTTTTCCCAAGCCCACTTGTACTTGAACGGCACCAGTTGGTTGACGTCGGTCTGGCCATTGATGATGCGTTTGTCGGCTGCGTTCACGCGACGTGCAGGTGTGGCGCCGGCGGTTTGCGCCAAGGTCTTGGCGTGCTGCAAAGAGACCGATGCGGCAGTTGTCGGCGAGGCTTGATCCCGGCGGTCGGTGGTTAAACCGCCAGAGGCTACCGGCTGCAGTGAGGGCTTGACTTCTTCGTCCCAGGTCAACATAAATTTTCCAATGTGCGGATTATGAAAGCGGACAGGCGAAATGGAAAGCTTCCAATTTTTTCGCCGCCGATTTAATAGGTGAATGAGGTCCGACTGTTGCTCATTAGCATCGCGCGAGCGGCATCATGTGCTGCGTGACGGCATGCGACATGTTGTGTCGCGCGATGCTGAGAGAACTTACTGGCAGGCTTCGCAGCCTGGGTCGTCAATCGCGCAGAAGCGAATGTCGGTGGCGGGTGCATCAACGGATGCTTCTTGTGCCATTTGCTGACGTGCGGCGGCTGCGGCCACATCGACTGCGTTCATCTTGCTGGTGTTGGTCTCGTTGCCCGAAGACACCGAGTTCATACGGCCAGCGGTCACCGTGGATTTTTCTGCGTGGGTGGCACCACGGGTACGCAGGTAGTACGTGGTTTTGAGGCCGCGCGTCCATGCGAGTTTGTAGGTGTCGTCGAGCTTCTTGCCAGAGGCGCCAGCCATGTAGATGTTCAGCGATTGCGCTTGGTCGATCCACTTCTGGCGACGGGCTGCGGCTTCCACCAACCAGGTGGTTTCGACTTCAAAAGCCGTGGCGTACAGCGCCTTGATTTCTTCTGGCACGCGGTCTATGGGTTGCAGCGAACCGTCGAAGTGCTTCAGGTCCATGACCATCACGTCGTCCCACAGGTCCAGGCGCTTCAGGTCACGCACCAGGTAGCTGTTGATGACGGTGAATTCGCCCGACAGGTTCGACTTCACCGACAGGTTGCCGAAGCTTGGTTCGATAGACGCGTCCACACCAATGATGTTGGAGATGGTGGCGGTCGGCGCGATGGCCACGCAGTTGGAGTTGCGCATGCCGTCGGCCGCGATCTTGCGGCGCAGGGCATCCCAGTCGAGCGTCGACGAACGGTCCACTTCCACATAGCCGCCGCGGGCTTCGGCCAGCATGTTGAGGGTGTCCAGCGGCAGCACGCCCTTGTCCCACAGCGAGCCCTTGTAACTGGAGTACTTGCCGCGTTCCTTGGCCAGTTCGCTAGACGCCCAGTAGGCGTAGTAGCAGATGGCTTCCATAGACTCGTCGGCGAACTGCACGGCGGCTTCGCTGGCGTAGGGAATGCGCAGTTCGTACAGGCTGTCCTGGAAGGCCATCAGGCCCATGCCCACGGGGCGGTGACGCAGGTTGGAGTCACGCGCTTTCTTCACGGCGTAGTAGTTGATGTCGATCACGTTGTCCAACATGCGCATGGCGGTGGAAACGGTCTTCTTCAGCTTGTCGTGGTCGACGTGGCCGTCCTTCAGGTGGCGCAGCAGGTTGATCGAGCCCAGGTTGCACACCGCGGTTTCGGTGTCGCTGGTGTTGAGCGTGATCTCGGTGCAGAGGTTGGACGAGTGCACCACACCAGCGTGTTGCTGGGGCGAGCGCACGTTGCAGGCGTCCTTGAACGTGATCCAGGGGTGGCCGGTTTCGAACAGCATCGTCAGCATCTTGCGCCACAGGTCGGTGGCCTGCACGGTCTTGGCGGGCTTGATCTCGCCGCGTGCGGCTTTTTCTTCGTAGGCCACGTAGGCCTTCTCGAATGCCGCGCCAAACAGGTCGTGCAGGTCAGGCGTGTTGCTGGGCGAGAACAGGGTCCACTGGCCCTTTTCCATCACGCGGCGCATGAACAGGTCGGGAATCCAGTTGGCGGTGTTCATGTCGTGCGTACGGCGGCGGTCGTCGCCGGTGTTCTTGCGCAGCTCCAGGAACTCCTCGATGTCCAAGTGCCAGGTTTCCAGGTAGGTGCAGACCGCGCCCTTGCGCTTGCCGCCTTGGTTCACGGCCACAGCCGTGTCGTTCACCACCTTCAGGAACGGCACCACACCTTGGGATTCGCCGTTGGTGCCCTTGATGTGCGAGCCCAGGGCGCGCACACGGCTCCAGTCGTTGCCCAGGCCGCCGGCAAACTTCGACAGCAAGGCGTTTTCCTTGATCGACTCGTAGATGCCGTCCAGATCGTCGGGCACGGTGGTCAGGTAGCACGACGACAACTGCGGGCGCAGCGTACCGGCGTTGAACAGCGTGGGTGTGCTCGACATGAAGTCGAACGACGACAGCACTTCGTAGAACTCGATGGCGCGGCTTTCGCGGTCGATTTCGTTGATGGCCAGGCCCATGGCCACACGCATGAAGAAAGCCTGTGGCAGCTCGATGCGCGTCTTGCGCACGTGCAGGAAGTAGCGGTCATAAAGGGTTTGCAGGCCCAGGTAGTCGAACTGCAGGTCGCGCTCGGCTTTCAGGGCGGCGCCCAGCTTCTTCAGGTCGTACTGCAGCAGCTTTTCGTCAAGCAGCTCGTTTTCCACGCCCTTCTTCACATATTGCGGGAAGTAGTCGGCGTAACGCTCGCCCATTTCGGGTTGAGTGACCTCTTCGCCCAGCACTTCCTTGATGATGGTGTGCAGCAGCAGGCGCGCGGTGGCGTAGGTGTAGTCGGGGTCTTTTTCGATCAGCGTACGGGCGGCCAGGATAGAGGCCTTGTAAACCTCTTCGATCGGCACACCGTCGTACAGGTTGCGCATGGTTTCCGACACGATGGGGGCCGGTGTCACGCTGGCGCTCAGGCCGGCGCAGGCTTGCTGGATCAGCAACTGTAGGCGGCCCAGGTCCAAGGCCACGCGCTCACCGCCGTCGATCACGTGCAGTGCCGGCACGGGAGCGGCGGCAACTTCGGTTTGTTTGGTGCGCTCTTGGCTGCGGCGTTCGCGGTACAGCACATAAGCGCGCGCGATTTCGTGGTGGCCACCACGCATCAGGCCGAGTTCGACCTGGTCTTGCACGTCTTCGATATGGAACGTGCCGCCACCTGGGCGCGAACGAACCATGGCACGAATCACACCCTGCGTGAGGTTGTCCACCACTTCGCGCACGCTGGCCGAGGCTGCACCTTGCGTGCCGTGCACGGCCAGGAAAGCCTTCATCATGGCGACAGCGATTTTGTTCGGCTCGAAGGCCACCACGGCACCGTTGCGGCGAATGATCTGGTAGTGCGCCAACGCGTCAAGCGCCAAGCCTTTTGCGGCTGGGGTGGCGCTGGCCGAGGCCACATGGCTCTGGGGAACGGCAGCGGGTGAATTCAATGCAGTTTGCATGGTTTCCTTTTCGTTGGTTTTCTAGGTGTAAATCAGGCCATCCGTTGGCGGTGCGCGACTGTCGGATGGGGGCTTATTTAGTGTGGTTTCGCTGTGCAGGAAACACTATATATGGTGTGTTGATTCAATTCAATCCACTACCCGTAGTGTACCTTGGGCGGTGGGGGTGGACTCGGTGGTGCGGCCGGTGCCGCACTGCGGCAAAGGGCTTATGCGATGGCCCGGCAATACCGATCAATGCAATGTTTTTCTGAGCAAAACAAGCCTGCATGCTGGTTGCAGGCCGTTATGCCTTCGCAGGCCGCGCCAATTGGGCGCAAGCCATGCACGCAACCGATCGCCGGTGCGATCTAACGCAGGGCGCGCACAGCAAAAAAAATTATTTTTTTGCCTGGTCTTCGCTGCAAATTGGAAACACCTCGGCAGACCAGCCAGTGGCTTTGCGCAGCGCAGGCCAGTCAAAACCAGGGCCTGGGTCCAACTTGCGGCCGGGCGCGATGTGCTCGTGTCCCGCGACGTGGCGAATCGGGTAGGCCAAGCCCAGGGCCGTCACCAGGCTGACCAGGGTTTCGTACTGGGCGGCTTCGAAGGTGTCGCCTTCCAGGCCTTCGAGCTCTATGCCAATCGAGTCATCGTTGCAATTGTCGCGACCCCGGTAGTGGGAGGCGCCGGCATGCCAGGCGCGGGCGTCACAGCTGACAAACTGCCACAGGGCGCCGTCGCGCCGAATAAAGAAATGCGCCGAGACCTGCAAGCCACGAATGCCCTGGAAATAGGGGTGTGCGTCCCAGTCGAGTGTGTTGCAGAAGAGTGCACACACTTCATCACCACCGTATTGGCCCGGCGGCAGGCTGATGGAATGCAGGACCAGCAGGTCGATCTGCGCGCCTGCGGGGCGCGGCCCGAAGTTGGGCGAGGCCTGCGCGTGGGCGTAGCGGTACCAACCGTTGTGCCACAGCGGCTCATTCATCCTGCGGCTCCTGCTCGGAGGGGGCGGAAATATTCAGGCGTTCGATACGGTAGCGAATCTGCCGCAAGCTCAAACCCAGCCGGGCCGCCGTGGCGGTGCGGTTGAAACCGGTGGCGCGTAGCGCTTGCACCAGGATGTCGCGTTCCTGTTGGTCCAGATAGGCTTGCAGATCAGATGGCAAGCCGGCAGAAAGTGGGGCCGGGCCCGAGGGTGGCCATTCCGGCGCCGCTGGCGGGGCTTCGTCTTCTGGAAACAGCGAGCCATCGCTGCGGGTGAGCGGGCTCAGGTTTTCCGTGGGTTCAAAGTCCACATGCAGGCCGTCGTTCTCGCTCATGGCGATGGCGCGGTGCAGCAGGTTCTCCAGTTCGCGCACGTTGCCGACCAGCGGATGGCGTGCCAATTGCTGCAGCAATTCGTCGGACACTGTGGGCGGCGGCAGACCTGATTCACTGGCAATGCGGTACAACAAGGCATCACACAGGGCGGGCAGGTCTTCGCGGCGATCGCGCAGTGGCGGGATGACGATTTCGATCACGTTCAGCCGGTAATACAAGTCCTGCCTAAAGCGGCCGGCCTTCACCTCCTGTGCCAGGTCCTTGTGGGTGGCGCTGACGATGCGCACATCCACGGCAATTTCATGTGTGCCGCCGAGTGGCCGCACACGCCGCTCTTGAATGGCGCGCAGCAGCTTGGACTGCATGGCCAGCGGCAAGTCGCCAATCTCGTCGAGAAACAGCGTGCCATCCTGGGCAGCGGCGAAATAGCCCTCGCGGTCTTGCAGGGCGCCGGTGTAGGCACCTTTTTTCGCCCCAAAGAATTCGGCTTCGAGCAGGTTTTCGGGGATGGCGCCGCAGTTCACGGCGATCAATGGGCCGCCCGCGCGGTGGCTGTTGGCGTGCAGGGCCTGGGCCACCAGTTCCTTGCCGGTACCCGATTCACCGCGCACCAACACCGGTGCCATGCTGCGCGCGACTTTGATGATGCGCCGCTTGACGCCTTGCATGGGTTCCGAATGGCCCACCAGCCGCTGCAATGCGTGCACCGCAGCCGGCGACAGCGCCGGCTGGCCAGGAGCGGCGGCCGTTGGCACGGCAGACGTGGTGCTGGCGGCCACCGTGCCGAGTGCCGCAGGCGCGCTGCTCTGGGTCGGCTTGGCGGGCACGTCGCGCAGGGCCGACGCCACTACCGCACGAAATTGCTTGAGGTCTACGGGCTTGGTCAGGTAGTCAAAGGCGCCGGACTTCAGCGCTTCGACGGCGTTTTCGGCCGAGCCGTAAGCGGTCATGACGATGCAGCGTTCGGGCCGCTGTGCTGCACGCAGCTGCTGCAGGACTTGCAGCCCGGTGCCGTCGGGCAGGCGCATGTCGGTGATCACCACATCAAACTGTTTGGCCTGCAACTGCTGCATGGCTTCGGCCACATCCGCGGCGGTGTCGATGCGGTAGCCTTCGCGCAGCAAGGTCAGTTCGTACAGTGTGCGCAGATCGGGCTCGTCGTCGACGACCAGAATAGTGGCGCTGGCGGACTGAGGGGACATGGGCATGTTCAGGGCGTCAAGGCAATAGGGGTTCGAACAGATCACCCGTCACGGCCGACGGTTTGGGTGGTCGAAAGTTCACATAAAACTCGTTGCCAGTCACTTCACGGTTGGCCAGGTTGCGTGTGGCGCGCTGGTAACCAATCACGGCGCGGTGGCGTTCACACAGCTCCCGGCAAATATACAGGCCCAGGCCGCTGGAACGGCTCTCTGAAGTGAAAAAGGGTTCGAACAAATGCTGCTCCACCGCTTGCTCCATGGGCGCGCCATCGCTCCATACACGCAGAATTGATTGCCGGTAGTTGGAGAGCTGTGTCTGGACCTGGATGGAACCCTCTTGGTGGCTTACATAACGCTGCGCGTTGTCCAGCAGGTTCACCAGCACGCGCTGCAGGTGGTCGGGGTCGAAATCTACCGGCAGGCCCAGTGTACCCATGGTCCACTGCAGCTTGCGTTGCGCCGGGTCCTGCTGCACCCAGTCGCGGCAGATGGTCACCACCGCTTCGTCCAGCCTCACCTGAATGGGAGAGGTGCGCTGTACCCCGGCGTGCTGCACGCGGGCGATGCCCAGCACCTCGTCGACAATCTTCGCCAGGCGTTGTGCGTTGTGGCGCACCATCTCGGTCAGCTGCTTGTGGTGCGGGTCACTGAGGTCTTCATCAAGCAGGGCATTGGCTTGGCTGATGGCGGCCAGCGGGTTGCGGATTTCGTGCGCCACGGCGGCCGACATACGCCCCATGGCCGCCATTTTTTCCGTGCGCAGCCGGGCTTCGATTTCCCGCAGGTCATGCATGAACATCACACACAAGCTTTCGGCGCGCACCTCGTGCGACAAGGTGAGCCGGGTGCGCACACGTATGCGGCGCGGGCTTTTGCCGGGGTAGACGATGCTCACATCGGCCGCCTGCGCGGTTTCGTCAGCAAAGGTCTGCCGCGCCAATGCCTGCAGAGGCTGCCAGGCCGTGCGTTGGCCCAGGTATTCGCTCTGGCGTGGGCCGGGTTTGTCGGCCCCCAGCATTTGGCGCGCGGCCGGGTTGACAGCGCGCATGAGACCGGTGGTGTCGACCACCACCACGCCGTCGGTCAGGGTTTCCATCACCAACTCGTTGACGTGGGTTTGCAGTCGCGCCGTCAACACGCCGCGCAGCGCACGCTGCTGTTCACGCACCAGGCGTGCGGCCAGCTGGTTCACCACAAATGCAGCGGCGAAGTAGCCCAGGCCGGTCAGGCCGCTCTGTGCAAAGCGCGCGGTTTGATCACCACCGCTTTGGCTGCCCAGCCACCAGGCTTCCAGCAGGGTCAGCAAGGTCATGCCGGCGGCGGTGCCCAGCGCCATATTGCGTGAGCCCAGCAGCGAGGCCAGCAATACCGGCATGCCCAATAAGGGGGCGAAGTTGATGTTGCCGGTTTGCGCCACCTGCAGCACCGCGATGGCCAGTGCATCCACGCCCACCGTCCAGACCCAGAACAATGATCGTGTGTTGGTGGCTTGGTCGGGGGTGGTCAGGACGCGCACAAAAACGGTGCTGACGAAGTAGGCCGCGCAAAATAGCAGCAGCCATACCGGCACCGCGCTGCCCAAGAAGAACAGCGCCGCCTGCAGGCCCAGAATGGCCAGCGCAATCATCACGCGTGCGGTCATGAAGCCGTACCACACACGCACCAGTGGCAGGTGGTCGGTATTGCCCGCTGCCAGGGGCAAGAACTCTGATTCCAGCGCGTCCAGCGGCGCGCCGCTTTCCCAGTTGACGCTCATAAGGCGGTGGTCACCAAGGTTTGGCTTGTTGCAGGTGTTGCTGGCTGCAGTAGATGCCGTGTTCGCCGCGCACTGCGTCGGCTTCGGGCAGATGCAGCCCACACACATCACAACTGACCATGTTTTGTGGCAAACGCTTGTGTGCTTGATCGGCGGCGTTTTTGCGCTCTTTCTGGTGGTCGACCCGACCGTTGCGCCAGAGCCAGACACCCAGCAGCAGCGCCAGCAGAACAAGTATGAGTTTCACAGACAAAGAAGAGTCTTGTTAAGTGAGGTCAGGCGGCGCGGTGCAGCACCACTTCGAGCACAAAGCGCGAGCCCACATAAGACAGCAGCAGCAGTCCCGCTCCTATGTACAGCACCCGTACGGCCTTGCGGCCACGCCAGCCGAAGCGCGAGCGACCCAGAAGTAGTATGGCGAAGGTGATCCATGACAGCACCGAAAAGAAGGCCTTGTGGCTCCACTTCCAGGTGGCCTGGCCGTATAGCTGTTCACCAAACCACCAGCCTGCCAGCAGCGTGCCCGACAGCAGCACGAAGCCCGCGCTGACCAGTCGAAAGGTGATGCGCTCCAGCGTCAGCAGTGGAATACCGGCCGAGGAGCCGCCCGGTTGGCGCATTTGGCGTTCGGCCCGGGTCATCAGCCAGGCATGCACCACGGCCGCCGCGAACAAACCATAGGACGCGATGCCCAGCGCCGAGTGCAGTGGCAGCCATGGCGAGGCACTGGTGTGCATGGGCGTACCGGGAAACAGCAGCGCCAGTAAAACAGCGGCCGCACCCAGCCCGGCGAGCGCCCAGCGCGCACGCAACTCAGGGAACAGATGGCTTTCCACCGCATATACCGTGAGCACCAGCCAGGCCGTGACCGACAAGGCCGGCGCAAATCCAAAGCGTGGCGTGCCGTCCAGCAGCGTGGCCACCAACACCACGGCGTGCAACAGCCAAGCCACCAGCAGCGCAGCGCGGCTGGCCGGCATGCTCAAACGCGCAGCGCCTGCGGCCGGTACGGCGTAGGCGGCGGCAGCGGCTGCGGACAGCAGCACGATGGCCAGGGGCGCAGTCGTTAAAATCATGGCTACAGTTTAGCCTTTTGCTATATATCAGCGGCACCCGCCGGCCCCAACTTCAGGCTCCGCGTCAGCGGAAAAACCCCATGGCTTCCGCACTTACCGAAAAACTTTCCCGCCTCGTCAAAGAAATCCGCGGTCAGGCCCGCATCACCGAGTCCAACGTGTCCGACATGTTGCGCGAAGTGCGCATGGCGCTGCTCGAGGCCGACGTGGCCCTGCCCGTGGTGCGCGACTTTATCGCCCGCGTGAAAGAAAAGGCGCTGGGCCAGGAGGTGATGGGTTCGCTGTCGCCAGGCCAGGCGCTGGTGGGCATCGTCAACCGCGAGTTGTCGGCCACTATGGGCCAGGGCGTGAGCGACATCAATTTGTCGGCCCAGCCGCCAGCGGTGATCTTGATGGCCGGTCTGCAAGGCGCTGGTAAAACCACCACTACCGCCAAGCTGGCCAAGCTGCTGATCGAAAAGCGCAAGAAGAAAGTGCTCACGGTATCGGGCGACGTGTATCGTCCGGCTGCCATTGAACAGCTGAAAACCGTGACAGCCCAAGCCGGCGCGGAGTGGTTTCCGAGCACGCCCGATCAAAAGCCCGCCGACATTGCGCGCGCCGCCATCGACTACGCGCGCCGCCACTACTTCGACGTGTTGCTGGTCGACACCGCCGGCCGCCTGGCCATCGACGAAGTGCTGATGGCCGAAATCAAGGAATTGCACGCGCTGCTCAAGCCGGTGGAGACCTTGTTTGTGGTCGATGCCATGCAGGGTCAGGATGCGGTCAACACCGCCAAGGCGTTCTCGGATGCGCTGCCGCTGACCGGCATCGTGCTGACCAAGACCGACGGTGACTCACGCGGTGGCGCGGCCCTGTCGGTGCGCCACATCACCGGCGCGCCCATCAAGTTCGCCGGTACCAGCGAAAAGATCGACGGCCTGGAAGTCTTCGACGCCGAACGCCACGCCGGCCGTGTGCTCGGCATGGGCGATATCGTGGCACTGGTCGAGCAGGTGTCTGCGGGTGTCGACATTGCTGCGGCGCAAAAGCTGGCCGCCAAGGTCAAGAGCGGCGAGAGTTTTGACCTCAGCGACTTCCTGGGCCAACTGCAGCAGATGAAGCAAATGGGCGGCCTCTCCAGCCTGATGGACAAACTGCCGACCCAGATGGCCGCCAAGGCCGGTTCTGTGGACATGGACAAGGCCGAGAAAGACATGAAGCGCAAGGAAGGCATCATCCTCAGCATGACGCCGCTGGAGCGCCGCAAGCCCGAGCTCATCAAAGCCACACGCAAACGCCGCATTGCCGCCGGTGCCGGTGTGCAAGTGCAAGAAGTCAACCGCCTGCTGAACGAGTTCGGCCAGATGCAGGAGATGATGAAGAAGATGAAGGGCGGCGGCCTGATGAAGATGATGAAAAAGATGGGCGGTATGAAGGGCCTGGGGGGCATGAAGGGCATGCCGAAGTTGCCGTTTTAAACGGTACAAAAAAAGGGCCGCGTAGCGGCCCTTTTTTATGGCTTGACGGGCTCAGCTCTTGCGCCGTGTCCGCCATCCCAGGGCGGCCAGAGCGGTCAGCATCAGCAGCATGCTGGAGGGCTCGGGCACGTGTTGCAGCGAGAAATTGGCCAGGGTGGCCAGTTGGGCGTCGGTCAGGCCTTCCAGGCGTGGCGCGTCCAGCAGGTCGAGGCCGGTGGAAAGCGCCAGGTCCACATCGTTGGCGGTTGGGCCGTCTTCGTCGCTGGACAGGAAGGCGAAGTTCAGCAGGCTCAGCACCGCGCCCGGGGCGATGCTGACGGTGAACGACACGTTGTAGCGGTCGGGCGTGATGGTCGCGATGCCCAGGCCGTTATTGCCCGAGACCAGGGCCAGCACGGGGTCATTGCCGCATTGGCTGGTCCAGTCGTCCTCGCAGCTGACGATCAGGCCGCCCTGGTTGTAGTGGATCAACTCGTCGCCGTCCGAACCCAGGTTGCCGAAGAAGTTCAGCGTGGTGTTGATGACTTGGCTGGTGTTGTTGGTGAACGAGTCGAAGAAGCGGAAAACGTTGCCGCTCAGCAGCTCGACCTGGCGGGTCTGCGTCAGGCCTGTGGTGCCGCTGTTGTAGAAGCCGAAGGCGTCGAAGGCGCCATTGCCGCCGTCCTCGACCTGGCCCAGCGCCCGGTTGTAGAGCGGTGTAGTGCCGCCGGCACCGGTGTAGCTGCTGCCGTAGCCGCTGCCATTGAAGATGCCACCGGTGGCTTGCAGAGGGGTGGCCTGAGCGCTGACGCTAAGAAGCAGTGCAGCGGCGGCGGCCGTGACGATGCGAGAAAACATGGGAAAAACTCCGAAATAAAAATGACGAGGGGCAGCCCGGCAAGGGCTGCCTGTGTTGAGCAATACGTGGCAGCGCCGCGTCAGCTGCGGCGCGCCGTCAGCCATTGGGTCGACGGCAGGGGCCGGCCGACCAGGCGGATCTCACCAATCCAGCCGTAGTAGCCGTCGGTCAGCACCGTGTCCCACCAGCCGGCGCCGACGATCCAGGGGTTGTTGACGCTGATGGAGCGAGTGCCCGTTTCGGCGTTGGCGATGTTGCGCAGCACCGGCGCGCCGTCGACAAACAGCGTGGTCATGCGTGTGGCCGGGTCGTTGACGATGGCCACGTGGTACCAGGTGCTGCGTATCAGTTCGCCCGACCAGGCGGTCTGCGGGTACTGCGAATTGCTGGCGGGCACGATCTCCCACTGCACTTCGCGCAGGCTGGAGATGGCGAACAGCACGCTGGAGGCTTCCGGGTCGCCGCCACGGAATCCGCCCGGCACGCTGCCGCGCCGGCCCACACGGCCCAGCAGGTTGGCCCAGCGGTGTTTGTTCGAATCCCAGTCGGCCGGCAGCTTGATGAAGGCCTCGATGGTGTAACCGTTCCAGAAGCTGCGGTTGTTGACCGACGCACCCACCTGGGTCAGGAAGGCGTTCAGCCGGCCCGTGGTCTTATCGCTGTTGAGAAAACGCACGCTGCCTGGCGCCGACGACAGGTAGTGTTTGTCGGTAGACCAGACCACATCACCCAACTGGGCGGCACCGGCCGGGGTGGCTCGGAACAGATGCTGGCCCACGTGCTGGCCGCTGGTGGTGATGTTCGGCATGGCTTCGCCGATCTGCACGACCCGGCCTTCGCTGATGCCGGCCGGTGCGCGCCAGTGGGCGTAGTTGTCGTCGCCGGTGATCAACGGGAAGTCGTTGGCGTCTGCTGGCGGGCGCATGACCGCTGGCGTGGGCTCGACGTAGTTGGCAAGGAACTCGCTGCGCACACGCGGCAGGATCGCGGTGCCAGTGGTGGATGGCGTCGGCTTCCAGCGCAAGAAACCAGCAAAGCGCTTCTTGAAGTTGATGTTGATGGTGAAGCGCTGGTTAGCTGCCGTAAGTTCGGCGAAGTCGAATTGCGTCAGCGTGTTGGCGGGTTTGCCCACCACCCAGGGCGAGAACGACATTACGTCGATCTTGTTGCCCACCAGGTCGACCTCGTAGAGCCGCATCATGGCGTTGCCGCCCTGGTAGTCCATCTGGTAGTCCACCACCATCTGGTGCACTTCGTTGCCGAACTTGTTGAACTTCGGCAGGTAGGCCGCACCGTGGTGGTGGCCGTTGAGCGTCATGAAGATCTGGTCGTTGTCGTTGATCAGCTTGTCCCAGAGCATCTTGCCGTACTCGGTCTCGGCCGGCGTCACGCCATCGGCGTTGATGTTGAGCAACTGGTGGTTGGACAGGATCACCGGCAGCGTGGGGTTGCGGCGGATGACGTCGCGTGCCCAGGTGATGGCCGCGTCCGACACGCGCCAGGACATCGACAGCACCATGAACTGCACGCCATGGGCGGTGAACACGTGGTATTCGTGGAAGCCCGAGCCATCACGCTCGCGGAAGGTGCTCTGGCGCGCCGCGCGATTGGTTGGAAACCACTGCAGATAGGGCTCGGCCGACAGGTTGCGTTGTGCATCGGTGCCCGAGCCCTGGTCGCTGGGTGTGCGGTAGTCGTAGTCGGTCAACACGTCGTGGTTGCCGGCCAGGATGGAGTAGGGCACGGCGGCGTTTTCCAGCAGCTTCATGGCCTCATCGGCCACACGCCACTGGTTGGGCTTGCCAACCTGGTCGACCACGTCGCCCAGGTGGATGGCGAAGGGGATGTTGTACTTGCTGGCGTTGTCGGCGATCCACTTCGTCTGTGCGGCATAGGGCGTGGAGCCGTAGCGGTTCTGGAACTGCTGGCCTTCGTCGGTCGTCGCATAGCGCGAATAGAACTGCGTGTCGGGCAGCACCGCGATCGCGAAGCTGGTGACAGCCGTTGTGGCCGCCTGTGCGGCCTGCAGTAAGCCGCCGCCGACGGCCATGGCCGACAGGCCGGCCGCACCACGCAGCATGCTGCGGCGGTCACTAAGCATGAGTGCTTGTGGTGTGTTGTCGGTGTCCTGCTCTGGGACACCATTGGTTTCTTGGATCATTGCATTCAATAAATTGTGAGCTCCCGCCCGGAGCCACAAAGTTTCGAAAATGCACGCGACACCGCCGTGACATGTCAGGGTGACCGACCAATCCGGCAGGTTTCTAGTCGTTCATATGCATGCAATGAAAGAGGTGCATAAGCCAAAAAAAAGCCGGCTCATCGAGCCGGCTTTTTTGGTGAGGTGACGCACTGAGATCAGGCCGCCAACAAAGCACCTTGTGCGTTCTGCGCCGCAGCCTGTTCCAGGCGACGTGCATGCACCTTGGCACGGCGCAGCACGGCAGGTGACCAGCTTTCTTCCGGGATCAGCAGGAAGCGGCGTTGGCGCAGGGCTGTGCCCAGGGCGATCTGGCTGGTCAGCACGGCGGTGGGGATGGCCAGCAGCAGTGGCGCGCCGATGGGGATCAACCACACCAGGGCGCTGGCGTCGATGGCGGCAATGCCGGCGGCCAGCAGCGCGATGACCAGGGTCATAGGAGCCAGGCTGCGGGCGGTGGCGCCCCAGCTCAGCGCCACGGCGTCACGCGGAGGCGACTTCCAGTCGAGCTTCACGCCGGTGATGGCGATGATCACAAACAAGGTGTGGGCCAACATACGCACTGGCGACTGCAGCATGGCCAGGGCGCTTTCCAGCAGCGCACTTTTCACCAGGCTGAAGCCACCGCCAAAGCGGCGTTGTTCACCCTTCATGAACACCGCAATGATGCCCAGCACACGTGGCAGGAACAGCATGCTCAGCGTCCAGACCCACAGGCCCATCAACTCAGCGGGCAATACATCCCATTGACCGGACATCACCTGGGCGCTGGCCAACACATGCGAGCCTGACAGCCACAGCGCGGTGCCCAGCGTCATGAACGCCAACCACAGAGGAGCCGACAGGTAGGACAGCGTGCCGGTGACAAACATCGCGCGGTGCACCGGGTGGATGCCGGGCTCGGCCATCAAACGGGCGTTTTGCAGGTTGCCCTGGCACCAGCGGCGGTCGCGTTGCAGTTCAGACAGCAGGTCTGGTGGTTGTTGTTCGTAGCTGCCCACCAGGTCGGCCACCAGCCACACGTGGTAGCCGGCACGGCGCATCAGTGCGGCTTCGACGAAGTCGTGGCTCATGATGCCGCCGCTCATGCCGCCCTTGCCCTTGATGGGCGCCAGGGCGCAATGTTCCATGAAGGGCGCGACGCGGATGATGGCGTTGTGGCCCCAGTAGTGCGACTCGCCCAGTTGCCAGTACTGCATGCCCAGCGTGAACAGGCGGCCGGTCATGCGCGAGGCGAATTGTTGGGCGCGGGCGTGCAGCGTCACGTGGCCAATGGCTTGCGTGGCGGTCTGGATGATGCCAGCCTTGGGGTGCACTTCCATCAGCTTGACCATGGAGGTCAGGCAGTCGCCGCTCATCACGCTATCGGCGTCCAGCACCACCATGTATTTGTAGTCCTTGCCCCAGCGGCGGCAGAAGTCGGCCACGTTGCCGGCCTTGCGGTGGCTGCGGCGCGTGCGCAGGCGGTAGTAGACCTCGACTTGCGGACCATTGGTCTGGGTGGCCAGCGCACTGCGCAGGTTTTCCCAGGCGTCGCGTTCGGCGCGGATGATGGCCGGGTCGTAGCTGTCGGACAGCACAAACACGTCGAAGGCACCGCTGTGGCCGGTGGCGGCCACCGATTCGCAGGTGGCGCGCAAACCGGCAAACACGGTCGACACGTCTTCGTTGCAGATCGGCATGATGATGGCGGTACGCGCATCGGTGGGCATGGCGTGGCCTTGCACTTCGCGCGCCGACAAGGAATGTTTGTCGCCGCGCAGGCTCACATAAAAGCCCATCAGTGCAGTGGCAAAACCGGTGACCACCCAGGCCGACAGCAGGGCGAACAGGCCCAGCTGGCCGTATTCGAGCCAGGCGTTGTCGTAATCAGGTTGCACGCCGGCGAACAGTGTGGTGGCCAGGGCCGTGGTCAACACGGTGATCAGCAAAAACACATTGCGGCGCTGGCTGGCGGCTTTTTGCCAGGTCTCAAAAGCCGCGGGTTGGGCCGCAGCTTCAGCGCGGCGGCCCGACAAACGCATCAGCGTGCCGGTGGCGATGCTGTTCCAGAAACCGCGCCATGGGCGGGGCACCATGCTGCCGCGGTGCACGGGGGGGGCGGTCACGGAATTGGGATGGCGCTCTTCGCGCAGGCTGCTGCGCTGGCCGACCCAGGTCTGGCCGGGCAATTGGCGACCGATGCGTGCGACAGGTTGTGTCGTCACTTCGGCTGGCGCCGTGCTGGTTGCGGGCACGGCCACGCGTGGTGTGCGGTTCCAGTTCCAGGGCTTGGTGGCCAGCTGGACCCCGTCCTGGGCCCGGGCCTGTCGACGGCGCGCGAGCACCGGCGAGGGAGTTGGGGTGTCTGCTTGAGGCAGTGCGGAGGAGGATGGCAACAGAGGCTTCATGTGCTCTGTAGTGCAAACCCTATGCCAGGTTGAAAACTTGTTTTAAATCAATGGCTTGGATTGATTTTTGAAGGTTTTTGTCGGGTCTGTGCGCTGCACCCCCTGAAAACCGGCCTTATTTGTCGCCAAACGGCGACAAGTTACCTGTGTCGTCAGGCTGATGCTATATAAATCAACAACTTAGTCCTGTCGTTCATCAGCGACAGGGTTTCCTGGGGCCTCGGATTTAAACAAACCAGGCGTCAACTCGTGTTTTTGCAGCAGGCGGTAAAACTCGGTCCGGTTACGGTCGGCCAGGCGTGCGGCGTCGGCGGCGTTGCCGTCGGTGAGCTTGAGCAAACCCACCAGATATTCGCGCTCAAAACGTTGTTTGGCGTCGGCATAGTTGAGCACCTGCACGCTGGGCACACGCAGCGCGCGTTGCACCAGGGCCAGCGACACCAGTGGCGTGGCGGACAGCGCACACACCTGTTCCACCACGTTGAATAACTGGCGCACATTGCCGGGCCATGGGGCCACGGTCAGGGCCTTCAGTGCTTCCGGGGCGAAGCCGCTCAGGCGTTTGTTGTATTTGCCGGCCAGGCGCGTCAAGAAATGGTTGGCGAGCAGCGGAATGTCTTCGCGGCGTTCACCCAGCGTGGGCAGCGTCAGCGTCACCACGTTGAGCCGGTAATACAGGTCTTCGCGGAAGTCACCCGTGGCCATGGCCGCGTCGAGGTCGCGGTGGGTGGCGGAGATGATGCGCACGTCCACCGGGATCGATTGGCTGGAGCCCAGCGGGCGCACGGCGCGCTCTTGCAGCACACGTAGCAGCTTGACCTGCAGCGAGGGTGGCATGTCGCCAATTTCGTCGAGCAGCAAGGTGCCGCCGTCGGCCGCCTGGAACAAGCCCTTGTGGTTGGCCACGGCGTCGGTGAAGGCGCCCTTCATGTGGCCGAACAATTCGGATTCGAGCAGGGCTTCGGGGATGGCACCGCAGTTCACCGCCACAAACGGTTTCTTGGCACGTGGGCTGGCGCGGTGGATGGCGCGTGCCATGAGTTCCTTGCCCGCGCCGCTGTCGCCGCGCAGCAGCACGCTGGCGTCCGACTGCGCAATCATGCGCGCCTCGGCCAGGATTTCGGCCATGCGGTTGGAGCGGCTGACGATCTCGTTGCGCCAGGCTTCATCACCCACGGTGGCGGGCAGCGCCGGCGCGCTCAGCGCCAGGGCCTGGGAGATTTTGTCTAGCAGTTCCTTGCCTTCGAACGGCTTGGTCAGGTAGGTGAACACGCCGCGCGCCGTGGCTTCCACCGCATCGGGAATGGTGCCATGGGCGGTGAGCAAGATCACGGGCAGTGAGGGGTGGCGCTGACGCACTTCGTCAAACAGCGCCAGGCCATCGCGGCCGGGCAGTTGCACGTCGCTCAGCACCAGCTGCGGGCGTTCGATGTCCAACTGGTTCAGTGCGGCCTCGGCCGAGCCCACGGCCGATACACGGTAGCCCGCGGCCGTGAGGCGCATGGACAGCAGGCGCAGCATGTCGGCGTCGTCGTCCACCACCAGCAAGTGGGGTGCGGCATGGGTGGTATGTGGCGTCATGGCGATGGGGCCTGGTGTGGGGTGGTGCCGTTGCCGGGGTTGTTGCCGGGGATATTGCGAATAGAGCCGGGCAAGGGGCGAGAGTTCAAGCTGCGCTCCAGCGCACGCATGGCTTCCAGGCGCTCGTTGAGCAGGTCGTTGCGGCGTTGGCTGTCACGCAGCGCCTGGTTTTGCTTGTCCAGCAGCTCTTCGACGCGTTTCTGCTCGGCGTAGCGCATGTTCAGCAAACGCGCCAGGGGCTGCAGGGCCAGGGCTTCGTCGGTGGACTTGCCCAGCACACGCTGGGTGGCGCCGAGTGCGCGGTTCAGGTCGGCGCTGTTGCGGGTTTGGCCCAGCGCCACGGCGAATTGCAGTTCTTCCAGCGGGCTGCGCACGGCGTCCGGCAGGTCGCCCAGGCGGGCGATCTCCTGGGCCAGATCAGCGGGCGACATGGCCCGGGTGCGGTCGGCGTAATTCAGAACGGCGCTGTTGAGCGGGCGCTGGGCCAGGCGGGTGGTGACCACGTCGCCACTGGGCTGCACCGGAATGGCGACGGCGCTGGTCAGCACTGGCTCGGGTGCAGAGGCGGCGCTGGCAGGGGGCGTGGGTGTTGGTTCGGGCGCTTTGACCGGCGGTTGGGGGCTGCTGGCACAGGCCGCCAGCAGGGCGCTGGCCGCAAGCCCGGCGGCGCAGCGCAGCGCGCGCAAGCCGGTGGAGGAGAGTCTGGGTAGGTTCATGGGGCTGGGGTCAACCTGGAAATTGGAGCCGGAAATGGGCGCCGGGTTGTTCGGGCAGCAAGCTGATCTGGCCACCGTGTGCGGCCACGTATTCGTGCACGATGGACAGGCCGACGCCGGTGCCGCGCACGGCATCGGTGGGTTGGCGTTGGCCACGGAAAAAGGGTTCAAAAATGCGTGCGCGGTCGGCCTCGGCCACGCCGGGGCCGCTGTCGTGGATGTCTATGGTCACGGTACCTGCACTGGCCGAGAGTTGCAGCAGTATCTTGCCGCCCGCAGGCGAGAAGCGGATGGCGTTGGACAACAGATTGGCGATCACCGTGCCCATCTTGGCCGCATCCACGCGTGCGGTGACGGATTCACCTTCGATGCGCACCACCAGGCCGTGGCCGCGCCACTGCAGGCGCTGTGCATCGACCTGGTCTTCGAGCAATTGCAGCAGATCGCAGGGCTCGCGGCGTAGTTGCCGGGCTTCAAAGGCGGCGGCGTTGAAACGCAGCAGGGCTTCAATCTGGCTTTGCAGCGACAAGGTGTTCTGGTGCAGGATGCCAACCACTTCGCGTTGGCTGCTGTTCAGTTCGCCGGCGACACCGTCGCTCAGCAGCGAAACACCTTCGCGCATGGCCGCCAACGGGGTTTTGAGTTCATGCGAGATGTGCCGCAAAAAGCGCGCCTTGTCGGCATCGAGTTCCGTCAGGCGCAAACGCAACCATTCCAACTGCTGGCCCACGCGGCGCACGTCGCTAGGGCCTTGGATGTCTATGCTGTCTTCGAGCCGGTTTTCGCCCAGGCCGACGATGGCGTTTTCAATACGCTTGAACGGGCGTGCCAGCCAGATGCCAAAGGCCACGGCCAGGGCCACGGCCAGGGCAATGGCACCTATCACCTGGCGTGTGAGCATGTCGCGGCTGGCCTTGAGCTGGGTGGTGAGCTCGCCGTTGCGCTGGGCAATGGCTTGCTGCACCTGCTGCGCGACGCTGGAGTTGATGACTTCGAGCTCGCGAAACTCGGCCGCCAACATACGTTCGCGCTCGAGGTTGGTCTCGCTCGGGCCGTCCATCAGGCCACGCAACAGGCGGAACTGCGCACGCCAGCGTTCGGCCACTTCCTGGGGCAGGTCCGGTGGGCGCAGGCCCGACAGAATGCCTTGTGCTTCGCGTCCGGCTTCTTCAAAACGCTGGCGCAGCGGGGCGTCGTTCAGGATCAGCGACTGGCGCGCGGCGCGTTCCATGTTGGCGCTGCGCTCGGCCAGCGATTGCGCGGCGGCATTGAGCTGCAGCGCGCGCGCCTGAAAGCCGGCGCTTTGCGCCATGAGTTTGTCGAAGTTGAACACTGCCGCCAGTGCGCTAGCCCCCAGCAGCGCGGCGATCAGCAAGAACGCGACCAGCAGCAACTGCTGGAACGAGGCGCGGCGCCCGGTTATGCCAGCCATGCGGTGTGATGAGGCTTGAACTTTGGCATCAGCTTCACGCGGCCACAGGGGTGTCGGCCAGCACCACTTCGCCGCGCAGCGAATAAGACTTGGCTTCGGTGATGTTGACGTCGATCATCTGGCCGACCAGGCGCATCTGGCCCTTGAAGTTGACCACGCGGTTGCACTCGGTGCGGCCCATCATTTCCTGGCCGTCGGCGCCGGCGCGCTTGGACGGGCCTTCGACCAGAATGCGCTGCACCGTGCCCACGCGCTGCGCCGCAATGGCGCGCACATTGGCATCGATCACGCCTTGCAGATGCTGCAGGCGCGCCAGCTTGACGTCGTGCGGCGTGTCGTCGGCCAGGTTGGCCGCGGGTGTGCCGGGGCGTGGGCTGAAGATGAAGCTGAAGCTGTTGTCAAAGCCAATGTCGTGGATCAGCTTCATCATCTTGTTGAAGTCGTCGTCGGTCTCGCCCGGGAAACCGACGATGAAGTCGCTGCTCATCGCCATGTCGGGGCGGATGGCGCGCAGCTTGCGCACCGTGCTCTTGTATTCCATAGCGGTGTAACCACGCTTCATGGCCATGAGGATGCGGTCGCTGCCGTGTTGCACCGGCAGGTGCAGGTGGCTCACCAGTTGCGGCACCTTGTCGTAGGCTTCGATCAGGCGCGGCGTGAACTCGTTCGGGTGGCTGGTGGTGAAACGGATGCGCTCGATGCCGGGAATGGCCGCCACGTATTCGATCAGCAGCGCAAAGTCGGCGATCTCCTTGGTGTCGCCCATGGGCCCACGGTAGGCGTTGACGTTCTGGCCCAGCAGCGTGACCTCGCGCACACCCTGGTCGGCCAGGCCGGCGACTTCAACCAGCACATCGTCAAACGGCCGCGAGACCTCTTCGCCGCGTGTGTAGGGCACGACGCAATAGCTGCAGTACTTGGAGCAGCCTTCCATGATGCTGACAAACGCCGAGGCACCTTCGACCCGCGCGGGTGGCAGGTGGTCGAACTTTTCGATCTCGGGAAAGCTGATGTCCACCTGCGGCCGGGCCAGCTTGGCGCGCGCGTTGAGCATCTCGGGCAGGCGGTGCAGGGTTTGCGGGCCAAACACCACGTCGACATAGGGCGCGCGCTGGATGATGGCTTCACCCTCCTGGCTGGCCACACAGCCGCCCACGCCGATCTGCACGCCTTTTTTCTTCAGGTGCTTGATGCGGCCCAGGTCAGAGAACACTTTCTCTTGCGCCTTCTCGCGCACCGAACAGGTGTTGAACAGGATCAGGTCGGCCTCGTCGACGTTTTGCGTGGCCTCGTAGCCCTGGGCGGCGTGCAGCACATCGACCATCTTGTCCGAGTCGTACTCGTTCATCTGGCAGCCGAAGGTTTTGATAAAGACTTTTTTACTCATGAGAATCTCGTATTTATTGCAAAAAACATAGCGGCTTCCGCATGCTGCAGAAGCGTTAAAGCCTGTTTTTTCTTGAATTCTGCGCAGGCTTCGCAGTGCAGGCATCAGACGGCGCGGGCCGTATGCGGCGTCAGAAGAACTCGAACCAGCGGCGTTTGGGGGTGTTCGGGCGCGGCAGTGCGATTTCGTCGGCGGTCAACACCCAGACATCAAACACCAGGCCGGTGCTGGGTTCGCGCACATAGTTCACGGCCAGCGTCTGGCCGACAAGCGCACCCGAGACGGTGAAGTTGTTGGTGATGTTGCGAATGCGCGCACCTGGCGCCAGGCGGTCGGCCTTGCCGTCGAGCAGGATGTCCGGCGGCTGCAGGACCTGCAACTTGCCGCGCAAGGCATTGGCCGGGAACTCGCGTATCTGGGCCGAGGCCAAGCCGCTGGCGGCCAACAGCAGGGCTGCGACCGCAAAGCGGAAAGCTAAGGAGATGGGGGTGTGTGGTGTGGTGTGCATGCAGCGGATCGTGGTTTATATCCAGAGGCTGTGTGAAGCCCACGATTTTATCCGAGGCATCCACAGTTCTCACCACCCGGCATTGCTTGGGGGTGAAGCTCAGCGGCCGCTCATAGCCAGCGTCCTGGATGGCGCCCGCCGGAGCGCTGTTCAAAAAGCAGATCGGCTGCTTGTTTGTAGGCGTCAAGCGCCGGCCCTAGGGTCTGTTGCAGAAAACCCAGACGCCCCGTGGGCCCCAATAGAGATGAACAGGCTCCAAGCTGTCAGTCGATCGACACCTTCACCCGCTTCAGCACTTCGGCGTATTGGCGTCTGTCGTTTTGTGTCAGCTCGGCGACGGTCTGCGCCGGGCCGCTGCCGGGCACAAAACCGAAGCTGGCCATGCGCTCGCGCACATCGGTTTGGGCCAGCGCGTCGTTGACGGCGGCGTTGAGTTCCGTGACCACGGGCTCGGGTGTGCCACGCGAGGCCATCAGTGCCACCCAGGTGAGTGCGTCCACACCGCGCGGGCCACCGGCTTCTTCGAGCGTGGGCACGTCGGGCATGGCGGGCGAGCGTGCACGGTCGGCCACGGCCAGGAAACGCAGGCGGCCGCCGCGTGCCAGGCCACCGGCGGTGGCGATGCTGCCATAGGCCCAGTCCACCTCGCCGGTGGATACGGCGGCGTAGAGCTGCGAGGTTTCCTTGTAGGGCACATGCAGCATCTCGTGGCCCAGTGCCGTTTCCAGCCGCGCGGCGGCCAGGTGCAGCGGGCTGCCGATGGCGTTGGAGCCGTAGGTCAGCGGGCGCGCCTTGTTGGCCGCAGCGGCCACCAGGTCTTTGAAGGTGCGGAACGGACTGTCGGCCGCCACGGTCACAAAAAACGCCGTTTTGTAGAGCAGGGCCACAGGCACCAGATCGCGGTCGGCGTCGTAGCTCAGTGCCTTGTAGATCAGCGGGTTGATCGACATGTGCTGCACGTCCACCACTACCAGGCTGCTGCCGTTGGGCGCGCCGTTTTTCATGGCGTTGATGGCCACCGCGCCCGCACCACCGGGCTTGGGGTCGACCACCACCGGCATGCTCCAGCGGGTTTGCAGTTTGTCGGCCACCAG